>CAZWQN010000076.1:4337-5888 GCA_964635895.1 uncultured Thermotogae bacterium
TCGGCCCGGATCTGCCCGAGGCCGCGGTGCGCCGGTACGACATCTCGGAGCGCGCGTCCACGCGGATTCTACGCCGCCTGATCGCCGCGTACGGAATCGATGAGGCGACGGGCGTGGTCCCCATCGTCTTCGTCGGCGACACCGTCGTGATCGGGGCTGATCGTTCCCAGGAACTCAGGCTCACGGATGCAATCAGCCGCTGCGCCAGGGCCCAGTGCCCATCTCCCCTCGCTCGGATCGAGCTGTCCGCGTTCCCTTGGAGGGACGCGGCTCGCCTGGCACTCCTCGTAGGACTGGTGGCGCTCCTGGCGCTGCTGCAATTCTCCTAGGTCCGAAGGCCCAATCGAACGGGAACGCTATACTGTTCGCGGAGGCACCTTGAGCGATCGAGAGCGCAGGGAGCGCCGACCGCGTTCCGTTCCGTTCGGCCGGCTTGGCAACGAGGAGCTCATCGATCTCCTCCGCAGAGTGGGTCCCGCTGACCCCTCCGACGTGGACGTCTCACGGCTGCGCGAGGAGATCGTCCAGCGGAACATCGGCCTGGTGAAGTCCATCGCCGCCAGGTTCCTCTCGTCTGGGGAACCCCTCGACGACCTCATCCAGGCCGGGTACATCGGTCTGTTGAACGCCGTGGCGAACTTCGATCTGGCGCGCAATACCCGGTTCTCGACCTACGCGACGTACCTGATCCAGGGAGAGATCCGCCACTTCATCCGCGACAAGCACGCCCCCATCCGCGTGCCCCAGTGGGTGCAGACCATGAACCGCCGCATCAAGGAGGCAGAGGAGTCCCTGTTCAAGGAGCACGGCCGCGCTCCGACGCTGGACGAGTTGGCGGCGTCCCTGGAGCTGACGAGCGTTCAGCTCGCAGCGCTTCTCCGCGGGCGCGAGTCGATGGTCTACGTCTCTATAGACCAGGAGCGCCGTTCGACGGATCCCAACCCCTCGCCCCCCTCTCTGGACGAGGTTCTCCCTCCCGCGCACGAGGATATGCCGCTCGACACGCGTCTGCGCATCGCGGTCGCCATCGAGCAGCTGGCCAAGATCCAGCAGCAGATCATCGAGGGCCTCTTCTATCGCGGCAAGAGCCAGTTGGAGGTCGGGAACGAGCTGGGAATCTCCCAGCGCCAGGTGTCACGCATCAAGGAGCGCGCGCTGTCCGACCTGCGCGACAGCCTCCGCCGGACGGGCGACCCTGCGGGAGAGGAAACTAGAGAGGACGATGACGTGGAATAATCCGAGGGTATGGGGAGAAGCGACGTGAATAGAACCGAGGAACGAGCAGACCTCCTGGTGTTGATCGGACACGCGATCGACGGCCTGCGGCAGTCCATCGACTTCCTGGACACGGCGAACCGTGCCGATGGACTCCAGCACCTGGGGCGCGTGGTCCGCGAGATCGACGACTACATCGAGCACATCGACGAGGACCCTCTGCTCGGGCTGGCGCCCGTCGCGCCCTCCCACATTCGCTCTGGGTTGCTCAAGGTACGCGACGACCTCGCCGTGGTGATCCGGGACCTTGGCCACCCTACGACCTAGCACGTCGAA
>CAZWQN010000077.1:0-5718 GCA_964635895.1 uncultured Thermotogae bacterium
TGAGGAGGTTCAGCGCCTCTTCGCCGTCGCTGGCGAAGTAGAGCTCGCACTTCACATCGCTCTTCCGCATGGCGCGCTTGATGATCGTCACGTCGTTCGGGTTGTCCTCGACAACCAGAACCTTCATCTTTTCGAGGCTATGCATTGGATTCCACCTCTCTAGCTCTGGGAATGGTAAAGTAGAACGTGCTCCCTCGGCCAACTTCCGAGTTGACCCAGATCCTTCCACCGTGCTCTTCCACGATCCGCTTGCAGATCGCCAGCCCCGCTCCCGTTCCCTCGACGTCTTCGCGCGGGTTCAGTTTCTCGAAGATGCCGAAGATCCTCTCCTGGTAACGTTCCTCGATGCCGATCCCGTTGTCCTCGACGAAGAACGTCACCATGTCGCTGTGCCGCGCGTCGTTCTGCCAGCCGACTCGGAGCGTCGGCAGGGCCTTGTCGTTGTACTTGATGGCGTTCACGATGAGGTTGCTGAACAGCTCGCTGATCCGCACCTTGCTCCCCCGGACCGGCGGGAGGTCCGGAGCCACTTGGAGGTTGACCCCCTTCAGTCGGATCTCGAGGTCCTCCTGAACCTCCTCGAGAACCCGCTGGGTGTTGATGCGCTCGAACGATCGAACGTCCATGCGAATGCTGGCCAGGGAGAGAAGGTCGTTGATCAGCTGGCGCATTCGGGCCGACGTGCGCTTCAGCGTGTTCAAGTAGTCCACGCCCTCTTCGTCCAGCTTGTCGTGGTAGTCCTCGAGCAAGAATCCGCTGAACGTCTCGATCGTGCGCAACGGCTCCTTGAGATCGTGCGAGACCACGTGAGAGAACTCCTCGAGCTTCTCGTTCGACTTCTCGAGGTCCTCCGTGTTCTCGCGCAGGCTCGCCTCCAGCCGCTTGAGCTCCGTGACGTCGATGAAGTGGTCGATTCGCCCCTTCCGGCCGCGATCTCCGTCGATAGGGAGCGATCGGTACTCCAGGACCCGCTCCTCTCGCCCCAGCGTGGGGCGCACGTGGCAGGTCATCGACTCGATCTTCTCTCCTTTCTCGACGGCCTTCTCCACCGCGTCCGAGAACGATTGAGACTCCTCGAACGCGCCGACGTACCGCGAGCGGGCACGCTTGTCGTCGACCCCGATGAGGCGGTCCCGATCGATGCCGAAGAAGCGCCCGACTGTCGCGTTCGCCCACACGACCTCTTGCCGCTGGTCCGTGAGGACGATCCCCGAGTCGAGGGTATCGATGGCCTTCTCGATCAGGATTCGGTAGCGGGCTTCGGTCTCCATGATCCGCCGTTCCAGCTCGTCCTCGCGGCTCCGGTCACGGGCCTCGAGAACGGCCATGCGCTCGGCGATCCGTGTGCCACGAAGCTCGACGGGAAAAGCCTTCCGGTCTTCGGAGATGAAGCGGATCTTGACGCCCCGGATCTCCTCGCGCTCGAACAGGCGAACGAGCTCGGCCTTCATGCGGTCCATGTCTTCGGGGTGGACGTACTCCGAGAGCTGGAGGGAACGCTTCGTCGCAAATCCGATCGCACCTCGCGACGCCTCGTTCCGCCGCAACGCGGTTCCCTCGCGATCGATGAAGTGGAAGATGTTGATCGCCGGCTCGAAGGTCTCCTTGTCATGGCGTTCCTTCAGCGTCTTGGCGTGGCGCCACTTCGCCTCGCGAGTCTCTCTCCGCCCGTTCATCCAGCCGATCCCGGCACCCACACCCAAGTCTCCCGCGCAGAGCGCCACCATCGGGCCGACCGACGCGGCCCCGGGGATCACGAGGAACAGCACGCTCACGACGCAGATCACGAGAGAGAAGGCGATCGCGGGCCTCAGGCGCAGGGTCCACGTCCCGAGGACCAGAGGAACGGAGAACGCGACGGCCACGACGGGAAGCGCAGGAAGCCCTGCCTTCGGCAGCGCAACGCAGAGCACCACCGCGATGATGGACGCGATGGCAACGATGATCGTCCGTTCCGTAGGGTTCAAACCGCTTGCCAATGCCGGACCGTCCTTGGCCGCCAAACGGGCATGCGAAGACAGATGCCTGCCCTGACCGTACGAACTCAGGTGATCCGGCGAAAGGACACCCGTCACCCTGCCGGGGGACGTTCCTCCCGCATCGGAATCAGATGATCAGATTGGGGTTCAAGTTCGAGGAGAACGGCTCGACGATCTTCTGCAGGTACTCCTCGCGGAGGATCTTGATCCTGCGGCTCTCGATCGCGATGATCCCACGGCTCTCCAACTCGCTCAGCGTCCGGATCGCCGTCTTCGACGAGACTCCGGCCATCTCGGCCAGCTCGGCGCGCGACAGCTCGACGCCGCTCTTCCCGAGGTGGAGGATCAGGCGCGCCAGGCGCTCCTTGCTCGAGGAGTACGAGCGCTCGGCGAGCTTGTTCTGGAAGGCCTTCAGCTCCTCGGACAGCTTCTCGTAGAGGCGGAAGATCGTCTTGGGGTGCCGCTCGAGGAAGTAGAAGAAGTCGCCTCGTTCGATGAAGCCGACCACGACGGGATCGAGGGTCTTGGCGTAGGCGTTGTGGCTCCCCTTGTCGAACAGCGTCGTCTCGCCAATCACCTCGCCGGGGCCGACGATCTTCAGGATCTGGCTCTTCGCGCGCATGCTCCGCTTGACGAGTTTCACCATCCCGTCAAACACGAGGTAGAACCCAAATGCCGGCGCGCCCTCCTGGAAGATGATCTCCCCTCGGCCGTAGTTGATCATCCGCACCGTCTCGCGCAGCTTCTCGAGTTCTTTGTCCTTCAGGTCACAGAAAATACGGAAGTCCTTCAGGTCGGCCATGCCTAACCCCCTCTTGGCGCTTGCCTGCCGATCGGTCGAACCACGTGTCCCCTCACCCTCGTTCCCTCATCACCCGCATGGCGGGGTCAAGCGTCCGCATTGTAACCTATATCACATAGCAAGCCAAGTCTACGCCGGGCGTGGGTCTCGCGCCGGCTTGAGGAGCGGACGAGAGGCACCTCGAGTCTTCCGATCCTCCAGCTTCTAGAACCTGTGCGGGAACTGGCCTCTCGCGATCCGGTGCTTGACACCCCCGAGCCGCGCCCCTACACTTCAGCCCGCAAATCGCCGGAGTGGCGGAATTGGCAGACGCGCAGGATTCAGGATCCTGTGAGGTTCACCCCTCGTGTGGGTTCAAGTCCCACCCCCGGCACACCGAGACTCTGGGTCCCGCCGCACGTACGTGCGGCGGTGTCCATCTTCTGGAAATCGCCACCCGGGTCGGCTACCCCCGCCCCCTCCACCCTGCGATGAGCGCGAGACCGACGAAGATCGCTTGAGCAATCCAAAACCGAATCGTAACCTGCTGCTCGGGCCATTGAGGGGCTGAGAAGAAGCTTTTCTGGAGCGGTCCCGCTTCGAAGTGATGGTGGAGCGGCGCCATGCGAAAGACCCTCTTTCGCCGCAGCTTCCAGGACACAACCTGCAGGATGTCCGACGCCGTTTCGAGAACCGGGACGCCGGCCACGAGGGGAAGGAGGAACACGGCCCCGCTGGAGAGGGCGAATCCGGCGATGGCGCCCCCGACCGCGAACGCCCCGACGTCGCCGAGGAACAGCCGCGCCGGAGGAGCGTTCTGCCAGAGGAATCCGGCCAGGGCCGCAACGAGAGGGACCAACAGGGCGGCTGCCTCCACGGACGGCCGCAGAAGGAAGAGTCCCAGAAGCACAAGCCCGCCGACGCCGGCCGCTAGGCCGTCCAGCCCGTCCGTTAGGTTGACGGCGTTCGTCGTGGCAAGGAACACCGTCCATGTCAGGAGGAACAGCGCGACGGACGGGAGAACGACCGCCTCCGCCGTGAACGGAATCGCGACGGCCGTCGCGAGGTCGCCGCGGAAGATCCAGAAGAGCGCGGCGGACGCGAGGCTGATGAGCGCGATCTTCTGCCACCCGCTGAGCCCCATCGACTGACGACGCCGCAGGGACAAGAGGTCGTCGAGGGCTCCGATCGCCGCCATCGAAAGGCCGGACGCGAGGACGAACGGGGCGGACGCTCCGAGCGGGACGAAGCACCCGACGACGGCCACCCCGCCGGCCCACAGCGCGGCGACGACAAGCCCCCCGGCCGTGGGAGTCCCGGCCTTCTCTTGATGGGCGGGTCCGACGTCGCGAACGTGCTGGCCGATGGCGCGGCGCTTCATCCAGCGCGCGTACGCGCCGCAGACGAACGCACTCACGAGCACGAGGGCGATCGACACCGCGAGGATCGGAATCATTCCGCCTCGGAATCCCCGCCCCCGCGGAACTCGCCGTCCGTCTCGAGCAAGCTGCGGCGCACCGCGGCCATGGCCTTCTTCGTGCGGTCCCCGAACGAGGCCTGAATCAGCCGATACAGCTGGTACGACGTGAGCAGGCAGTACCCGTGCGCGCGGCAACCCCGCAGGACCTCCGCCGCAAACTGGGTCGGGCGCCTCTTCGGGTCGAGCTCCCGCGAGCCGGAGACCACGAGGATTCCTTTGACGGGGTCCTCTCCATCGGCGATGACCCGCTCCAGCTCGCGGTGCAGCCGCCCGTAGGCGGAAGTGCCGACCTTCGGCTCCTCCGAGGCTTCTCCCGCCACGAGCGCGTTCCCCTCGTCGCTCTGGAGCGAGAGGAGGTCCCCGACGACCTCGACGTGGAACCCCAATTCAACGAACGCTCCCGCTACGGCGCCCCCGAACGACGACCGTCCCTGCGCGTAGAGAAGACACTTGACGCGCGTCTTCTCCTCGAGCCGCTTCGACACCTCCTCGACCTTGGCGGCGAGCGTGTCGCGGCGCTCCACGAGGCCGGCCAACTCGTCGACCAGCGCGTCCTCCCCGGGGAGCGCGTACGCCGGAAGCCAGTCCGGGGCGGCGAGGAAACCCGGCCGCTCCGTCGATCGGCCGACCGCGCGCGCCAGAACCTCGGCCTCGCGCGACGGAGGGACTCCCTCGACGAGGGGAAGAAGAACCAGGCGTCCTTCGGACACCGGGATCTCGAGGGCGATCGGGTCTCCGACGCGGTTGCGAGCGAGGACGCAGGCAAAGCGCTCGATCGGTGTCGAGAGCGCATCCTGGTAGACGGCGGAGTAGCGGACTCTGCCGTCGAACTCCTGCAGATACTCCTCGAACGGGCTTCCCGAACGCTCGAGGATCACGTCGCTGCCCCGCCGCGCGACGAATCGCGCGTTCGAGGGGAAGGCGAGCTGGTGGTGCCGATCCACGAGGGATACCGCGGGGAGCCAGCTGTACCGATCGATGCGCTCCGCCGGAGCCCCCGCAGCGGCGATTTCCAGTCCCTCCCCGCGGGCGTGCAGACGCGCGACGAGGATCCCCCCGCGCCGCTTCAGGAGGTCGTCGGCCTCCTCGCGCCGCTTGGCCATCCAGCGGACCAGCGTTCGACCGAAGCCGCGGTCCTGCTCCGGATCCGTCCGTCGTGCCCCGTCGCCGCTCGGTCCCGTGGAGTCGACCCAATGGCGGGAAATAGCGAACGGATCGATGAAGACGGCTTCGTAGGACGAGAACGACTCCGAATCGAAGAACCCCTCTCGGCGGATCTCGGGGTGGTCGAGAGGCCAATCAATCGACAGGTAGCGTGCGTTCATGCCGCCAAGATCATACCGCTCTACGCAACGGGGCGGCAACTGAAAACGAAAGCGGGACCGCAGATTGCGGTCCCGCTCGTGGTTCGCAGCCAGCGGCCGCCTAGCCTCCGAGTTCGGAGACCGACGGCCCCCAAAGGATGAACGTCGGGTAGG
>CAZWQN010000078.1:0-5671 GCA_964635895.1 uncultured Thermotogae bacterium
TTGGAGGACGTGCACGCCTCGACTACGATCATCCCATGGCCGGCCTATTCGACGCAGAGAGGATCCCGCAGGGACTGCAGGAACCGCAAGGTGAGAGGCCGCTCGCGGATCGGATGCGACCGCGGTCGCTCGATGAGGTCGTCGGACAGGCGCGGCTTCTCGGAAAGGACGGCCCCCTTCGCGCAGCGATCGCCAAAGGGATGTGCCGATCCTTCCTCTTCTGGGGTCCGCCGGGTACGGGGAAGACGACGGTGGGCCGCATCCTCGCCGAGCGAACGGGGGCGCGCTTCGTGCACCTCTCCGCCGCGCTCGCCGGCGTCAAGGAGGTGCGCGCCGTTCTCGACGCCTCGCAGTTCCGTTGGCGGGCCGAACGCAAGCGCGATCTCCTCTTCCTCGATGAGATCCACCGGTTCAACCGCGCGCAACAGGACGTGCTTCTCTCCTACATCGAGGAAGGGAGCATCATGTTCGTCGGCGCCACGACCGAGAACCCGTCCTTCGCCCTGACCTCGGCCCTCCTGTCGCGAAGTCAGCTCTTCCCATTTGACCCCCTCGACGATGCGGATCTCGAACGATTGATCGACCGCGCACTGGTCGACGTCAAGGGCCTCGCAGGAGCGTTCGAGCTCTCCCCCCCGGCGCGCCAACTCCTGCTTGCCGTGGCTGACGGGGACGCACGCCGAGCGTTGACGGCTCTCGACCTCGCCGCCTCCATGGCGGACGCGAGCGTGATCGACGAGGCGACGGTGTCGCGGGCTGTGCAAAGAAAAGGGTTTCGCTACGACCGCGCCGGAGATGAGCACTACAACCTCATCTCGGCGCTCCACAAGTCGGTGCGCAACTCGGATCCCGACGCCGCGCTGTACTGGCTTGCCCGCATGCTCGAAGGGGGCGAGGATCCGCGCTTCATCGCTCGCCGCCTCCTGCGCGCCGCCTCGGAAGACGTGGGGCTCGCTGATCCACGTGGCCTCGAGCAGGCTGTCGCGGCATGGAAGGCGGTCGAGGTGATGGGGTTGCCGGAGTGTGACCTCGCCCTCGCCCAAGCCACCGTGTACCTCGCGTGCGCCCCGAAGAGCAACGCGCTCTACGTCGGCCTCGGTGCAGCGCGCGCGGACGTCGTGGAGCGTCCGGTCGAGGAAGTCCCGCTGCCGTTGCGCAACGCCCCCACGGCGATGATGCACGGCCTTGGATATGCCGACGGGTACCTCTACGCGCACGACTTCGAGGACGGTGTGGCGCCGCTGGCGTGTCTGCCGCCATCGCTCGCCGACCGGCGGTACTACCTCCCGACGGAACGTGGAGCCGAGCGAGAGCTGAAAGAGCGACTCCAACGCCTGCGGGCGCTCGCGCGCGTTCGCTCGGCTCCGTCCGCCGCGGAAGGGAAGGCGCGTCGCCCCCGTTAGGGGTTCTTCTTTTCCTGGCTGTCGACGTATTGGAGAATCGCCTCGACGATGAGGTAATTCACCGAGCGATCCCGCCGGCGCCCCAACTTGAATAGCCGCTCCATCAGTCGCTGTCCGACCTTCGACTTCGGGATATAGATGGAAATCGCGTTGTCTCGCTTGACCATCGACCTCACCCCACGCAACCTGTTATAGTCTATTGCATGACGAAAGGCAAGAGCCCCTAGAGAGGGAGGGGCTGCCGGGAGCTCCTAACGTCCCCCTACTGGTGCAGGTGGCGCTTGATGTCGAGCTTTGCGCTCTTCTGGAACGGCTCGTCGACGAGTGTGATGCCCTCCTTGTACTTGATGCGCTTGAACATCGCGAGATTCTCGCTCTTGTCTCGAATGGCGTCCCAGAGGTGATCGAGGGCCGCCGCGGGATCGCTGATGCCGCGAGCCTTGAGATACGTCCAGTTCGGGTAGATCTTAGCGC
The DNA here is from genome assembly GCA_964635895.1 of uncultured Thermotogae bacterium. Taxonomy (GTDB): domain Bacteria; phylum Bipolaricaulota; class Bipolaricaulia; order UBA7950; family UBA9294; genus JAPLGD01. The sequence continues at coordinate 1,878 of CAZWQN010000078.1, forward strand.
AGACCGCGGGAGCCCCTTGTCGCTCGCCCTCGTGGACCATGATTTCCTCGATGGCGGGGATGCTCGCGAACTCCCACTCGATCTCCTCGGGGTAGACGTTCTTCCCTGTCTCGAGGACGATAACGTTCTTCGCCCGTCCGCAGATCAACAGGCGGCCCCGCTCGTACGTCCCGAGGTCGCCCGTGTGGAACCATCCGTTGGGTTCGAGGACCTCGGCCGTCGCGTCCGGATTCTTGTAGTACCCCAGCATGATGTTGGGCCCGCGAGCGAGGATCTCCCCCACACCGCTTTCGTCGGGGCGATCGATGCGCAGCTCCACTCCCTCGATCGCGGTCATGCCGGGTTCCGGCGGAAATGCCTCGGCCATGGTGAGCAGAGGGGACGTCTCTGTGAGGCCGTACCCCTCCATGATGCCAAGGCCCATGCGGCGGAAGCCGGCCGCAGCGGTGGGGCTGAGCGGTGCGCCGCCCGAGGTGAAGAACCTGAACTGCTTGCCGAACAGCTTCCGTCGAACCAGCGATCCCAGGAGAGCGGGGGAGGAGCGATCGATGGCTCGCTTGATCGCGCTCTTCTCGATCGACTCGCGAATCCTGCCATACAGCACGGTGTAGAGCTTCGGGACGCCGAGGATGATCGTCGGACGAGCCTTCTTCATGACCTCAGCGAGGTTCCGGTCGACGGGCGTGTACGTGGTCGTCGCACCCGCGAAAAGGGCCGTCACGAGGGTGATGGTCAGCCCGTAGATGTGGTTCCACGGGACGATCGAGAGGAAGTGGTCGGTGGGTCCGAGATCGACGACCTTCAGTGCGGCCAGCGCGTTGGATGAGATGTTGGCGTGCGTCAGCATCGCGCCCTTCGCGTTCCCTGTCGTCCCCGAGGTGTACATGAGGATCGCCAAGCTGGACGAGTCGACCTCCACGAGCGGAAGAGGGTTCTTCCCCAAGAGGAGAGCGTCGAGGAAGAGGACGTCGTCGTGCTTTGGGCGGTCCATCGAGATGACGAACGTTCCCTTGAGAGAACCCTTCTGGAGTTCTGCGACGTCATCCAGTTTGCTTCCGGAGCAGATGATCCCCTTGATCCCCGCCTCGGCCAAGATTCGCTCGATCTCGCCCTTCTGCAGCTCCGGGTCGAGGGGAACCACCGTCGCCCCGGCGTGGAGGATGGCGAAGAAGCTGGTCGCCCACGCGGCGCGAGGCTTGGAGATCATCGCGACGCGATCGCCTGCGGCGACGCCCAGCTCGGCCAAGGCTCGCGCCAGGCGTCCCACCATTTCTCCGAGGCGGCCGTACGAAATCTCGTTCAGGACGAGCTGAACGCCTCGCCCGCTCTTCCGTTCCTTGGGAATCGGCATGCAGAGCGCAATCCGATCCTTGTGAGCCTGCACCGCCTCCTCGAACAACTTGGACACCGCTGGGTACATGGATCTCATCCTCCCTCCCTGCTGTTGGGCCCGCTACAATCCGGCGGCCCTCCGACCTACTCGGCGAGGTACAACTCCGCTTCGAGGGCCGCCGTCGCCCCCTCCCCGGCCGCGATGATGGCCTGGGCGTAGCGATGTGCGTGGATTCGCGCGTCTCCCGCGGCGAAGATTCCAGCGACCGACGTGCGCAGACGGAAGTCGGTGATGATGTACCCGTCCGAATCGAGCGGAACGCTTCCCCGAAGGAAGTCCGTCTGCGGCATGTGGCCGACGTTGACGAAGATCCCGTCAGCCGGAACCTCTTCAACTTCCCGGGTGTCGAGACGCCGGAGACGGATCGCTGTTACGCCTCGCTCGCCCACCACTTCTGCAACCTCCCGGTTCCACAGGAACTGGATCTTTGGGTGCGTCGCGGCCCGCTGCCGCAGCACGCCGGAAGCCCGAATCGCTCGCGGATCCTCCTTCGGATGACGGACGACGACTGCCACGGAGTCTGCAAACCGCGTGAGAAAGAGCGCCTCCATCAACCCTGAGTCTCCGGCTCCCACCACCACGACCCGCTTGCCCTGGAAGAAGAATCCGTCACACGTTGCGCAGTAGGACACGCCCCTCCCCTTGAGCCGCGCGGCGCCGTCCACGGTAAGCTCTCGCGGTCGCGAGCCGGGAGCAAGGATTACCGCTCGCGTCTCCACGGGGCCTCGGGGCGTGACGACCCGGTGACTCCCTCGGCCGGGCTCGATGCGGAGCACTTCGTCCTGGATGATCTCCGCGCCGAGTCGTTCGGCCTGGCTTCGCAACGCCGCCATGAGCTCCGGCGCCGGCACGGGCTCCGCGAAACCGGGCCAGTTCTCGATGCGATCGGTCTCGTTGAGTTGCCCGCCCGGGATTCCCTTTTCCACGACGAGCGTCGAGCGGAGGGCGCGCCCCGTGTACACCGCTGCCGTCATCCCCGCCGGACCGGCGCCCACAATGACCACATCGCGGCGAGCCACCGTCTCGGTCATGGCTGGGAGTATAGGGAAGCGCTACGAAACGTCAAAAGGCTCGATGTCGAACGTGCCCCGCGCCTTCTCGATGACCTGCTCGACGCGAAGGCGTGCCTCGTCGAGCGTCTTCTTCGCGGAGGCCGCCAGATCGAGACCCTGCTCGAACAGCGCGATGGCCTCGTCGAGCGGCAGATCCTCGCGCTCCAGCGCGGACGTGATCTCTTCGAGCTTTGCCAGCGTCTCTTCGATCTTCACTCCTCGTCCACCTCCTCCACCGAAGACGTGAGCTTGCCGCGGGCAAGCCGAGTCACGATTCGCGCCCCCGGCGCCACCGACCCGGCGTCGCGAAGCGGGCGCGACGTTCCTTGAAGATAGGTGAGCGAGAAGCCTCGCTCCAAAGGCCGCGTGGGACGGAGCGCGCGCAGGACGGAGATCCGTTGCGCCAGTCGCTCGTGCGGTCGCTCCAGCGCTCTTCGCGGAGCGCGAGAGAGCGCGGCGGCCTGGAGATCCAGCCGCTGTTCGGCCGTCTCGAGAAGACGCCCCGGGGTACGGAACAGCGGCCGCCGCAGGGCGGTTCGGAAGCGTACGGCGTCCGCCTCAAGGCGTCCGCCCAACGCGCGGACCGCGCGCTCGGCCGTACGCTCGATCCGAAGAGCAACGTCCGCCTGGTCCGGGGTGGTCAGCTCGGCGGCCGCGGACGGCGTCGCCGCGCGGAGATCGGCAACGAAGTCCGTGATCGCGAAGTCGATCTCGTGACCCACCGCCGACACCACCGGGACGGGGCACGCGTACACCGCCCGGGCCAGGCGCTCATCGTTGAACGGCGCCAGGTCCTCGGCGGCTCCTCCGCCTCGCCCGAGCAGGATGAGGTCCAGGGAGCCCCTCGTCTGCGAGAAGCGCACGGCTCGATCGAGGGCGGCCACGAGTTCCTCGGCGGCGCCCTCCCCTTGCACCGAAGACGGGAACAGAAAAAGCTCCCCGACCGGCCAGCGTCGGGACAGAACCGACACGACGTCGTGGAACGCCGCTCCGGTGAGCGACGTCACGACGCCGATTCGAACGGGAAAGGCAGGGAGCGGCTTCTTGTGCTCCGGCGCGAACAGACCCTCAAGGGAGAGCTTCTGCTTGAGGCGCTCGAACGCCGCCTGAAGGATGCCCGCCCCGACGGGCTGCACGAGCGTCGCGACGAACTGGTATCGCCCGCGCGGCTCGTAGATCGTCACGCTCCCAAACACGAGTACGACCATCCCGGGCTCGATCGAGGAGAGAATTGGTGACCGGCTCCGGAAGCGGACGGCGCTCACCTCGGCGGCCTCGTCCTTCAGCGTGAAGTACATGTGGCCCGAACTCGCGTGGGTGAGCTCGGAAACCTCTCCCTTCACCCACAC
>CAZWQN010000079.1:0-4298 GCA_964635895.1 uncultured Thermotogae bacterium
TCGCTCGGGCTCCGGGATGTCGTGGAGCGCGTTGTGGATGACAACCACGTCGAACGAGGCCGCCGAGAGGTCGAGGGCCTCGATGCGTCCGACGATGCAGCGCGCGTTCGGGTAACGCCTCAACCTCCGCGCGGCGACGGCGAGCATCGGCGGCGAGACATCGACACAGGTGACGGAGCCGTTCGGCACGCGGCGAACCAAGTTCTCGGCGATGCCGCCGGAGCCGCAGCCGAAGTCGAGGATGGCTTCGTCGCCCTTGAGCTCGATCGACTCAGCATAGCGACGGTACAGCGAGTGGAAGATCCGCGGCGCAAGCACGCCGTCGACGAAGACGAAGAGACGCGGGGGATTCGCGAAGTCCTCGACGACTCCTGTTTGGGAGCGCTTCTGCTGTGGAGCAGTCACGGCTTCTCACCCACAATCGTCACGCCGATGGGGTTAGCGGTCACCCGCGGCGCGTGAAGCTTCGACCGGGCAGCGAGCGCCTGTGCTTCGTCCGGCAGATACGCGGCGTGAATCGATGACAAGAGGCCGGCGCGCATCGACCGCGATCCGGTCATAATCCACAGAAAGGCTTTGAGAATCGGGTTCATGTCTCGACGCAGGTCGGTGACGCAGAACCGCCCGCCGGGACGCAGCACGCGCGCGATCTCGTTGAAGACCGCTGTAGGGTCGGACCACTCGTGCATCCCACCGTTGGCGAAGACTCCGTCGAAGGTTGCTTCCTCGAACGGCATCGCGCATGCGTCGCCGTGGACGTAGGTGACACGGGATGAAACGCTTTCCGATTCGGCGTTCTGACGGCAGCGCACGAGCATCTCCTCGCTCAGGTCGAGTCCGGTGAGCCGCGTTCCTTCGGTCTTGGAGAGCCAGTCAAGACCCAGATATCCGGGTCCCGGGCTGATCTCGAGGGCATGCCCCGAGACGATCCCCGCTTTCAAGATCTCGCGCGTCTCGATCCAGCCGCGCCGTCTCATTCCTCTCATCCAGCGGTCGTAGGCCTCGGTGTCGAATGCGCCCTGAATCCCCTCCATCGTCTCGATCACGCGCGGGCGTGTCATTGCGTCTCCTTCGGCCGGGTTCGGCGACGTCGCGGTCGCGCCGGGCCGGCCAGCCCGCTCTCCACGGCGCGGAGGGTCTCCTCCGTCCAGGACATCTCGGCCGCGAGGTGCTTCGAAACGTGCTCGAAGATCGCCTCCGCTTGAGGAGGAATATGATGGCTGCTCACAGTCTCGGAGCGGTGCTGCGCAACCCACGCTTCCGTCTCGGCGAGTTGTGCCGCGCGGCGCTCGAGCAGAGCGCAGACCTCGTCCGTCGGCATCGCGTCCATGAAGAAGAGGGCGATGTCGACGGCATAGGTGGAGCGCTCGACGGTGAGCCACGCCTCGCGGAGGAGCCGGCCGAACTCCGCCTCACCTCTTTCGGTGATCGCGTACACCGTACGTGAGGGCCGAGCTCCTGCCTTCTCGGTCGCAACGACTTCGATCGCTCCCTCTTGCGCGAGCTTCTCCAGCGCGAAGTAGATCGACCCGAACGCGATTGAAGTCCAGTCCCCCATGTGTTCCTCCACGGTGCGCTTGATCTCGTACCCGTGGAGGGGCTGGGATCGCAAGAGCCCCAGAATCACAAGGCGGGTCGACACAATTCCTCCAGTGCGAATATACAAGCTAGAATATCACGCGATCAGCCGCTTGTCAACCTGTCGTACCGCATTACTGGAAGCGGCGCCGCCAGCGGTAGGTGAGGGCGCCGGCGGGCTGGAAGCCGAGGCGCTCGTAGATCGACTTCGCTGGCAACGACACGTCGGTGTGGAGCGACATCCTCTCGATGCCCTGCTCGCGGCACGTGGCCATGGCGTCGTAGAGCAAGCGCTGCCCGTAGCCGCGGCCGCGGCTCTCGGGGAGGACACCGATCCAGGCGAGGTGTGCGGCGGTCTCGTCCCACCCGACGACGAGGGTGAAGCCGATCAGTCGATCGTCGTCGAAGAGGGCGAGCGAGCCCGGATGGCCGAGCGTGTCTTCGAGGAGCGAATCGGAGTACGCGCGCCGCTCGTCCGGTGTCTGCCTTGCGACAAGCTCGATCTCGCCGTGCGCGACGCAGGCGGAGTAGTTCTCGGACAGCTCCTCGGGTGTCGCCGATGCGACCGGCGCGATCTCGAGAGCGGAGTCGGCGCACTCCGGAAGCTGGTCGAGGTCGCGGGTCATCGCGAAGTAGAACCGCGCGAACCCGAGGTGCCCCAGGAATCCGTCAAGGCGCTCGTCGCGCTCCCAGTGTGCCCTTCCCATTGGCAGAAGGATCTCGAATCCCGTCTCGCCTTCACGTCCGATCCACGCGCTCGCCTCGAGGAGGAGCCCCGTGTGGATGGCCGCGGCTTGGCCGTCGAGCGGGAGCACGGGGTTCCCGCCGAGGAGGTCGGCGGGCGCGCCCCACGTCTCGAGGAAGCCGGGCGTGAGGATGAGAAGGCCGACGGCGGTCTTGCTGTCCGATGCGACGAAGACCTGGCGAGGCTCCGGCAGCTCGCGAAGGACCTTGGGCGTCCACTTGCCTGGGTCGGCGTACGCATGACCGCTCGCCGCTAGCTGCACAAGGAACTGAGCGAGCACCGGGGCAGACGGAGGATCCAGACGGGTCACTCGGATCGGCATGGGGCTCCTTGAACGGTCGCGGCGATGCCGAGTTTGTGAGCGAGAAGCCTCATTCCGTCGAGAGTGGGCGCTACGTGGCAGAGCCATCGAGGGAGCATCCGGATGAGGTCGAGGCGAGGTTCGACCGTCCGACCTCCTCTGTGACCCAGGCGCCGAAGGCTCTCACCTGCCCGATCAGGTCTTCGACTTCGCCCGCACTTGCGACGTTCACGTGATCGCAAGAGAGCACGTTGCGCTTGCGACGCGCGCGGTCGAAGTAGTCTGCGAAGGTCCGTATGCCGGACGGAAGCTGCGACCCGAGCTCCTGGAACGTACGTTCGTGAAACCCTACCTTGCGAATGCGGATTCCGCGGAGGCGAAGGACGACCGTGGCCAACTGCAGCGCCGCGTTGTAGGCGAGGGCGAACCTTGTATCCAGGTGGAGGCTGACCATCGAAGCCTGGCCCAGGTCGCGGTCTGCGATTGCGAGCAGCTTGCCGATCTCGATCGCGGAAGGCGTGATCGGGCGGGCGGAGTCGTTCATGCCAGCATCCCCCGCAGATCCTCCTCGCCGCCGAGGAGGAAGACTCGCGGTCCCGCGAGCACGGACGCGAGGAACGGGTCGCGGTCTTTCGCCCGGCGCGCGACTTCTCCGGGCGAGTAGAGCGAAACGTTGATCTCGCGGCCGAGCGATCGCTCGAGCTCTGAAAGCGCCGGAGACAACGCGCTGAGGGGCGCATTGCCCACGACGAAGAGATCGATGTCGCTCTCCGCCGTGTCGGCATTAGCAGCCGTGGACCCAAAGATGAACGCGACGCGTACGCCCTCTTTGCCTGTCAGCGTTTCGCGGATGCGGTCGCCCACGGCCACGGTCTTGAGAATCATGGCGCGGAGGTCAGGCACGATCGGATTGGCTCGATTCACTCGCAGGTAGACGCGATTGCCCCGCTTCTCTCGTTCGAGGATTCCGATGCCGGACAGCCGATCGAGTTCCCTCTGAACGGCCCTCGGGAGGAGTCCCGTAAGCCTCCCCACCTCGCGCCCGTAGAAGTCGCTGTCGGGGTGCGTCAGGAACAGAGTCAGTACCCTCACCCGCGCTTCGGAACCGAAGAGCTCTGCAAGCATGGAACGCTCCGTATACACAGCGTATACGATTGTATACAGGTCGTATGCGTATGTCAATCGAGCTGCCTGCTTTGGCTCAGCGATGCCAAGACACCCGCGAGGAAGCTGTGCCCCGAGGAGGCGCCGAGGGCGAGGACGCGGGTTGCGGCGGCCGCTGGATTCGCGCCCGATCCCGCGTCGCCAAGCGCGCTGGCGAGGTCGACAAGCGGCTCGGGGAAGGAGCCGTCGGCCGCGGCGGTGAGCATCTGCCGCGATGCGGGGTGCGTTCGAAGGCTCACTCCGGCGAGGGCTTGCCGTAGCGCGTCGAGGTCTTGCTTCGCCGCCGAGAGCGCGGACGACGCGGTGAGCCCGGCGAGGATGCCGACGAGGACATCGTCGCCGGCAGGCGTCGAGCCGGAGCCGAGGCCGACGAGGTTTGCCAGCAATAAGGGATCGCCCGTCGTCTGCCACTGTGCGACGACGGCTTCGATCTCACCCTCGAGTGCCTCGACGCTCCGCGGTTGACGCTCGTCCAGCAGACGGTTGAGGCTCGCTCGGTTGTCGGCGGCT
>CAZWQN010000079.1:4398-5646 GCA_964635895.1 uncultured Thermotogae bacterium
GGCATTGCGGGCACCTCGATCGCCCACGGGTGGAGCGGGGCCGCCCGGGTCTGGATGGAAACGTAGGTCGGAGCGGCCTCTTCCTCGAAGACCACGTTGAGGCCGTGGCGGAATGTGGAGGCAACGCGGCCCTCGCGCGTGCCCTCGGCGAAGTACCTGTGCGCGTGCCCGCCGATCCGCGTGGCATTGACACTGAGCTTCATGCTGGCGGCTCCGCCGCTTCGAAGTCTGGAGACCCCTCGCGGAGTGTGATCCAGATCACACAGCCTTGGCCGGCGGAGAGTGTGATGCACGTCACGTCGTTGCGCTGAGCGTGATCCATATCACACTTCGGCCGTGCAGGCGAGAGAGGAGCCCCGCGGAGGCGATGCCCACGACTACAACCCCAGAAGGATCCGGACGAGGTCGGCGACCCGTTTCATGGTCCCGGGAGCGACGGCGCCGGAGCTTTCTGTCAGGCGATCGGTCGAGATGCATCGTGGCTCCTCGCACTTGATGCAGCTCCTCCTGTCCAATCCGCCCTCGGGTGGATCGACCGGAACGTGAAACGGGACTCCCTTGGCCTTGGTCGTGAATGGTGGGGCAACCACGAGGCCGGCTGGCCATGATTGAACCGGTCGACGGTGATGACAAGACGGGGCGGGCTCCACGCGTCTCGTGGCCTCGCGTCGGGTTGAGGTCGACGTGCCGCACCTGGCCGCGGGAAGGCCGTGCCACGCGCTAGTCCTTCTCCCGCCCGTCGCCCAGGGTGGTGTCCCAGACGGCACGCTCCGCGCGTTCGCTCTTCCATGCTGCTCCGTCTGCGCGAAGAGCGGCGCATGCCTCGTTGGCCCAGTCGATAAGAAGCTGCCGGCGATAAGCCTCGACGGCTGCGTCGACGACCTCCCGTTGTCTTTTTCCGGTCGCCTTGGAGATCTGCCGCAGGGCTTCGCGGGCCTGCCGGGTCACTCGGATCGTCGTGCTCTCGGTAGTCACTGTCCCCCTTCGCCGTAGACAGCAGTATACGAATCTTTTGCAGCACTCTGATCTACAGACCGCGCGGAGAGCGCGTCCTCGATCGCACGGGAGGGCTCCCGAGCGTGATTCGTATCACGGTCACGGCGAGTGTGATCCGCATCACACTGGATCGGCCGAGGGCGCAACCGAGCGTGCTCCGACGTGGAACAACGCTTCTCTAGGATGGAGTAGGCGCCGAGGCTTCGTGCCAAGCCGCCCGTTCCTGTGCACCTGGCGAGAGAAACTACGCTT
>CAZWQN010000080.1:0-5610 GCA_964635895.1 uncultured Thermotogae bacterium
CGTCCATCCGTGCCCGTCCGCTCCCGCGTCTCGTTTCGCAGGCGGGCGGGCCTGTCTCCTAGCCCGTCCGCGCTCGCTCGTCCCAGCCTCCTTCCAAAAAGAGAGCGACTGCGGGAACTCCCGCAGTCGCCTCTCGGTTCCTCCGCAGTCTACGCGCTACCCTCGACGGCTAGCGCGCCGCGGAGAAACCGCCACGAAACCAATACCAACCGAAGCAAGAGATGCCGGCCGGATTCCCTTGGGCATGCTGTCTCGCTTCGTTCATGGCTCGGCCACTATAGGCTCCAACAGATCGGGTGTCAAGACCCCCTCGCGTCGATCGTTGACAACATCGGGCGTTCCCCCTATCATTAGCAGACACTTATGCGGAGTGCTAACTGGGGACGGTGAGGATCGTGACCCTGCCTGAACGACAAAGACTGATTCTGAAGGAGATCGTGGACCGGTATATCCGGCTCCACGAGCCGGTTTCGTCACGCATGATCCTCGAGGAGTACGGGCTCAAGGTTAGCTCGGCGACGGTTCGCAACGACATGTACGACCTGGAGAAGCTTGGCTTCATCGCCAAGCCGTACTCGTCCTCGGGGAGGATACCCACTCGGAGGGGCTTCCGCTTCTTCGTCGATTGGCTCTTGGACCTGTCGGAGCTTCAGAAGACGGAGCGGCTCGAGATCGTCGAGACGTACGAGGCGCGGGTGCTGGACGTGTCGGAGGCGATTCGACAGACGGCGTTTCTCCTCGCCAACATCACGCAGTACGCCGCGTTTGTGGTTCCGCCCCGCCTCGAGGACGCTCGCCTCGAGCGGGTCCTCCTCGTTCGAATGGCCGATCGGAAGGCCTTTCTCGTCGTCGTCTCCGACATTGGCGTGGTCGAGCAGGGGCTGATCCCTCTCGAAACCGACGCGACGGACGAGGAGATCGACCGGATGATGCAGACGATCAACCGCACGCTACGCGGCGCGAGCCTCGAAGAGGTGCGCGGCTTGGCGGCGGACGAGGGTCCGGAAGGGTGGTACGAGCGGCCCGAGCGGCAGGCGCTCGCCATCGTCGGGAAGCTGCTCGGTCGACGGATGGGCCAGCGAGTTGTGGTCGAAGGGCTCCTCCACTTGATCGAGCCGTTGCAGCGGCTTGCCCCCGAGCGCGCCGTGGAGCGGTTCGCGGCGCTTCACCGCGCTGTTCAGGACGAGACTGCGTTCCCCGCGGCGCTCGAGCGCGCCCGCGAGGGTCGTTCCGGGATCGTCGTCAACGTGGGCGATTTCCCGCTTGCCGGGGTGGAGGAGTTCAGCGTGATCACGTGCCCGTACCGTCCTCACGGGGGCCTGCTTGGAGTGATCGCCCCCGTCTGCATGGACTACGGGCGGTCGATGTCGGCGTCGACGTATGTCGCCAACCGCCTGGAGGCGCTGCTCGTGTCCTCATGCGGGCGGGCGTTGGAGGGGGAGGCGAGATGATTCAAGAAGGCGACGACACGGCTCGCGGGACATGCGAGAGCACGCCGGAAGGGCCGGTTCCCGTCGAGACGAGCCTCCCCGAAGCCGTCGAGACGGCGCCGGCTGCCGAACCAGAGGCTTCCCGGCTGATCGCCGAGAAGGATGCGGAGATCAAGTCGCTGATCGATCGGCTGAAGCGGCTGCAGGCTGAGTTCGAGAACTACCGGAAGCGAGGCGTTCGCGAGATCGCCTTTCTGAGGGAGCGAGCCGCGGATGATGAGGTCTGCAGTTTCCTTCCGCTCTTCGACAGCCTCGAGCGGGCGATGTCCCTCTACGAAGAGACGAAGGACGCCGGCGCGCTCGCGGTCGGCGTGGAACAGATCTTCGGGCAGTTCCGCCAGATTCTTCTACAGAAGGGCCTGAGACGGATCTGCGCCGTCGGCGAGCGCTTCGACCCCGAATTGCACGAGGCGGTGGCCTCCGTGCCGAGTGACCAAGAGAAGAATGTTGTCTTGGAGGAGTTCTCTCCCGGGTACGCCCGGTCCGGACGAACGCTCTTGCCGAGCAAGGTTGCGGTGAGTCTGGGCCCGGTCACGCGGGAGAAGGAGGAGTCATGAAAGAGAAGATCATCGGCATCGATCTAGGGACGACCAACTCCTGCGTCGCCGTGCTGGAAGGAGGGGCGCCGGAGATCATCACGAACTCGGAGGGCGAGCGCATTACGCCGTCGGTCGTGGCGTTCACGGACACCGGCGAACGCCTTGTCGGCCGGCTTGCCCGCCGCCAGGCGATCACGAACCCCTTGCACACGGTCTCGTCGATCAAGCGAGAGATGGGCACCGACCACCGGATCAAGATCTCAACGGACGGAAAGACGACGGAGTACACGCCGGAGCAGATCTCGGCGATGATCCTCCAGAAGATGAAGCAGGACGCCGAGGCGCACCTCGGCGGCAAGGTCGTCAAGGCGGTGATCACGGTGCCCGCCTACTTCAACGACTCGCAGCGCCAAGCGACCAAGGACGCCGGAACGATCGCGGGTCTCGAGGTCATGCGCATCATCAACGAGCCGACGGCGGCGGCGCTCGCCTACGGCCTCGACAAGCAGCACGAGCAGACGATCCTCGTCTACGACCTCGGCGGCGGCACGTTCGACGTGTCGATCCTCGAGATCGGCGACGGAGTCTTCGACGTGCGCGCCACCGACGGGGACACCCGGCTCGGCGGCGATGACTTCGACCAGCGGATCCTCGAGTGGCTGAAGGACGAGTTCCGCAAGGACACGGGGATCGACCTGTCCAAGGATCCGAGCGCCATGCAGCGCCTTCGCGACGCCGCCGAGGCGGCCAAGATGGAGCTGTCGAGCCGGATGGAGACGACGATCAACCTCCCGTACCTCACGGCCGACGCGGCGGGGCCTAAGCACTTGGAGAAGAAGCTGTCGCGCGCCAAGTTCGAGTCGATGATTGACGACTACCTCTCGCGAACGATCTCGATCGTCGACGCCACGTTGCGCGCGGCGGGGAAGGAGTCGAAGGACATCGACCAAGTCGTCCTCGTGGGAGGGTCCACCCGCATCCCGAAGGTCCAGGAGCTCGTGGCGAAGCGGGTTCCGGGCAAGATCAACCGGGAGATCAACCCCGACGAAGTCGTCGCGGCCGGGGCCGCCATCCAGGGGGGCATCCTGGCCGGTGAGGTGGACGAGATCGTCCTCCTCGACGTCACGCCGCTGACCCTGTCCATCGAAACGCTTGGCGGCGTCGCGACGCCGCTCATCGAGCGAAACACGACGGTCCCGACGGAGAAGTCGAAGACGTTCACGACGGCGGAAGACAACCAGCCGGCGGTCGAGATCCACGTCGTACAGGGCGAGCGGAAGATGGCGTCCGACAACAAGTCGCTCGGGAAGTTCCAGCTCACGGGACTCCCTCCGGCGCCGCGGGGGATCCCGCAGATCGACGTCACGTTCAACATCGACGCCGACGGAATCCTCCACGTCACGGCGAAGGACAAGGCCACCGACAAGACCGCGTCGATCGCCATCACCGACTCGTCGCGCCTCGATCAGAGCGAGATCGACCGGATGCGAAAGGCGGCCGAGGAGCACGCCGACGAAGATCGGAAGAAGGCGGAGTTGGCCAACCTCCGCAATCAGGCGGACCAGCTGACGTACTCCGTCGAGAAGTCGCTCGCCGACCTCGGGGGCAAGGTGGACGGCGCGAAGCGGGCGGAGATCGAGGATCGAATCCGGAACCTCCGTCAGAAGCTCAGCCAGGACGCGAGCCACGACGACGTGCGCCGCGCCATGGACGAGCTGTCGAAGAGCGCGCAGGACGTCGTGGCGAAGGCGTACCAAGACGGAACCCCGTCGGGCGCCGGCGCCTCGAGCGCCGGCCCGTCCACGCCGCCGGAGAAAGACGACGGCGACTACATCGACGCGGAGTACGACAAGGGATAAGCTCCGCCTCCGTGGGAGGGCGGCGTGGCCAAGAAGGACTACTACGAGGTTCTTGGCGTGACCAAGGACGCGACCGAGGCGGAGATCAAGAAGGCCTATCGGCTGAAGGCCAAAGAACTCCACCCCGATCGGAACCCCGACGACCGCAAGCGTGCTGAGGAGGAGTTCAAGCGCGTCGCCGAGGCGTACGAGGTCCTTGCCGACTCCCAGAAGCGGGCGCAGTACGACCGCTACGGTCACGCCGGCCCCGACCAAGGATTCACGTTCGGCGACACGGACCTGCGCCGCGCCCGGGAAGCGTACCGGGAGTTCGGCTTCGGCGGGTTTGACAGCCTGTTCGACCTGTTCTTCCGTCAGGGCGGACCGCGCGGCCCCGCGCAGCGGACGAGGGCCTTGCAGGGGGAATCGATCGAGTATCGGCTGCGCGTGACCCTCGAGGACGCGGCGCGCGGGACGAAGATGACGCTCACCGTCCCGCGGCTCGTGTCGTGCGGCGTCTGCGGAGGCACCGGGCGCGAGCCGGGCTCGTCGGTCCGCTCGTGCTCCACCTGCAAGGGTCGCGGACAGGTCGAGCACCGGCAGCAGAGCTTCCTCGGCAGCTTCGTCAACGTCAGCACGTGCCCGGAGTGCGGCGGCACGGGGGAGATCGTCGAGCGCCCGTGCCATCGCTGTCACGGGAACGGGCGCGTCAAGGAGAAGAGCAAGGTCTCCATCACCGTCCCGGCCGGCGTCGACACCGGGTCGCGGCTGCGGCTGCGCGGCCAGGGCAACGCGGGCGTCGAGGGAGGTCCGAGCGGAGACCTGTTCATCGTCATCGAGATCATCCCGCACCCCGAGTTCGCGCGGAGCGGGCTCGACATCCACTCCCGCGTCGGGGCGACCTACCCCGAAGCGACGCTCGGCGCCAAGCTCGACGTGGACACGCTGTGGGGCAAGGAACCCCTGACGATCCCCGCGGGCACGCAACCGGGAACCGAGTTCCGTCTCCGCGGCAAGGGGATTCCGGGCCTTCGCTCTTCGGACGGAAAGGGCGATCACGTCGCCCACGTCACGATCCAGGTCCCGACGAAGCTCTCCGCGCGCCAGAAGAAGGCCCTCGAGGAGTTCGCCAAGACGTTCGACTCAACGGCCGGGTAGATCGCCCGACGCCACGAGGTCCTCGAGGATTCCTCGCATGCGGCCGATCGCACGGCGGCGATGGCTGATCTCGTTCTTCTCGACCAGGGTCATCTCGGCGAGGGTCTTCGTCGTTCCGGCAGGGACGAACAAGGGGTCGTATCCGAATCCGCCCCGGCCGCGCGGCGAGTCCGCAATGCTTCCACGCAAGACGCCGGAGCAGACAAACGTCTGCCCGTCGGGGAGACGAAGGGCGGCGACCGCCACGAAGCGGGCGCGGCGATCGGTCTCCTTGGACAGGCGCTCGAGGAGGAGAGCGTTGTTCCTCGGGACGTCGACCGGCTCGCCTGAGTACCTCGCGGAGCGCACGCCGGGTTCGCCGCCGAGGGCGAGAACCTCGAGCCCGGCGTCCTCGGAAAGAACGGGGAGGCCTGTCTCCGCGCCGATCGCGGTCGCCTTGAGGAGAGCGTTCTCGAGGAAGCTCTCTCCGGTTTCGTCGACGTCGGCGAACGGGCAATCGGCGTACGTGCGCCACTCGATGCCCGGGAGGCCGGACAAGAGGTCAAGCGCTTCGGCGATCTTCCCGCGGTTGGTCGTGCCCAAGAG
>CAZWQN010000081.1:0-3484 GCA_964635895.1 uncultured Thermotogae bacterium
CTCGGGAGGCGATGGTGAACCGGATCCCCGACGTCCCAGCGGCGATGACCCTTGACTCCTTGCGTTCGCGAGTCCTGTCTTGTACGGCATGCCCCCTTTCTGCGTCGCGAACGAACGTCGTCTTCGGAGAGGGAGATCCTGCCGCTCGAGTGATGTTCGTCGGAGAGGGCCCGGGCGAGGTCGAGGACTCCACCGGACGTCCGTTCGTCGGTCCCGCGGGACAGAAGCTGGACGAAGTGCTCGCCTCGGTCGGCATCGCTCGAGAGGCCGTGTACATCGGGAACATCGTGAAGTGCCGCCCCCCGGGGAACCGGGTCCCGGCTCGGGGCGAGATGGAGGCGTGCACCCCGTACCTCGAGGCTCAGATCGCCCTCATCCAGCCGGCGCTCGTCGTCTCGCTGGGCAACACGGCGACCCAGTGGCTGAGGCCGGACACTCCGGGGATCACTCAGTCGCGGGGAACGTTCTACTCGTGGCGCGGCGACATTCTGCTTTTTCCGATGTTCCACCCGAGCTACTTGCTGCGCTATCCGTCGCGGGACAAGGGGAGTCCGAAGTACCTTACGTGGCTGGACATC
This sequence comes from uncultured Thermotogae bacterium, assembly GCA_964635895.1. Lineage (GTDB taxonomy): Bacteria > Bipolaricaulota > Bipolaricaulia > UBA7950 > UBA9294 > JAPLGD01. Next base: position 579 of record CAZWQN010000081.1, read on the forward strand.
CAGAAGGTGAAGGCGTGGCTGGCCGAACGTGAGAGCGGAGCGAGGACGGGGCTTGGCTGAGCCGCAGCGAGCCGGGCCGACGGAGAGCGCGCCGGCGAGGTCGCAGGTTCCCGCAGCATAAGCAGTCCCGCGTTTGACGAATCCAAGCCGATTCCGTATAGTCAGTGCCGCGCGGATCCACCTCCACAATCGAAAGGATGAAGCTCCTTGGGTCGCAAGAGAGTCTACGAGATTGCACGCGAACTGGGTGTCTCGAGCAAGGATCTGATCGCCAAGCTCGAGGAGATGGGTCTCGCCGGCATGAAGGCGGCGAACTCGGTGGATGAGGACGAGTACGCCCTGATCGTCAACCTGTACCGCGAAGAGGGTGCGACAACGGTTGCCGCGCCCGAGCCGGCGGAGAAGGCCAAGCCCGAGGTGGTCGAAGCGCCGGCGAAGCCGGTGCGGGTTCGCGTGCCCCATCACGGAGACCCCCGCCCCCCCGTCGTGTCGGTCCTTGGTCACATCGACCACGGGAAGACTACTCTCCTCGACGCGATCCGGCAGTCCCACTTAGCGGAGAAGGAGGCCGGCGGCATCACGCAGGGGGTCGCGGCGTACCAGGTCGACCTCCACGGGAAGAGGATCACGTTCATCGATACGCCCGGCCACAAAGCCTTCACCGGGATGCGTGCGAGAGGAGCCCAAGCCACGGACATCGCTGTGCTCGTCGTCGCCGCAGACGACGGCATCATGGCGCAAACGGTGGAGGCCATCGATCACATCCGCGCCGCGGGCATCCCGATGGTGGTGGCCATCAACAAGATCGACAAGCCGAACGCTGACGTGAACAAGGTTCTCGGTGACCTCGCCGAGCACGGGCTGACTCCGGAGGGTTGGGGCGGCGACACGATCACGGTCGAGATCTCCGCTCTCCAAGGGAGGAACATCGAGGAGCTCCTCGAGATGATCCTGCTGGTGGCGGAGATGGAGGATCTGCGAGCCGATCCCAGCGGCCCGACCGAGGCGGTCATCATCGAGAGCCACCTGTCGGCGGGGCGCGGCCCGGTGGCGACGGCGATCGTCCGCAACGGGACCTTGGGGGACAAGGACTGGATCGTCGCCGGAGGCGCCTGGGGGCGGGTCAAGGCCCTCCTCGACGAGACGGGAGCGCGGCGCGAGTCCGCGAAGCCCGGCGAGGCCGTTCAGATCCTCGGGTTTGGCGACGTGCCGATGGTGGGGACGACGCTCGCCGTCGTCGGAGGCCAGGGCGAAGCGAGATCGACGGCGGAGGCGCAGGCGGCGGCGCTCAAGCCGAAGCGGGTGCGCCCGGTGTTGACGCTGGACGAGTTGTTCGAGAACGCCGAAGAGCGAACTCAGCTCGAGCTGGTTCTGAAGGCGTCGTCGACCGGCGCGCTCGAGGCGGCGAAGAGGGAGCTCGAGGCGCTTCACATCGAAGGCGTGGAGCTCGGCATCCTGCACGCCGGGGTGGGTGCCATCACGGAGAGCGACATCCTGCTGGCGGCGTCCGTGGCCCAGGACGCGTTCGTGGTTGGGTTCGGCGTTAAGCCGGACGCCAAGGCGGCGCGGGCGGCGGAGCAACAAGAGGTCCCCGTGTTCTCCTACGACATCATCTACGACCTCGTGGATGAGATCAGTCGTGCCCTGAAGCGAAGGCTCGCCCCCGAATACGAAGAGGTCCAGACCGGGGTCGCCGAAGTCCGCAACCTATTCAAGATCCCCACCGGGCGCGTTGCCGGGTGCGCGGTCGTCGACGGCAAGGTGACGCGGCGCAGCCAGATCCGAGTTCTGCGGGACGACAAACAGGTCTTCGTCGGGGAGATCGCTTCGCTGCGGCGGTTCGAGGAGGACGTGAAGGAAGTCCAGGCCGGACGCGAGTGCGGCATCCACCTCAAGGATTTCGACGAGGTCGAGGTGGGGGACAAGCTGGTTGCTTTTGAGCTGAAAGAGATCGAGCGCTAGCACGGCATGAAGGTCGGCCTTCTCACGCTTTCGTATCGCCTGTACTCCGTAGAATCCATCAAGGAGAAGCGGTCCATTCTCCGACACCTTGAGGCCGAGGTGCGCCGGTGCGGGCCGTCGTTCGCCGTGTGTGAATTGGACGGGTCGAGCGACCTTGATCGTGCCGTGCTTCGGATCGCCCACGTGTCGAACGACGCGAGGGTCACCGACGCGGCCCTGTCCTCGCTCCTGCGGCGCATCGAGCGGGGAAACGGGTTCGAGACCACCGAGGTTCGGAAGGAGCTCCTGTGAGCGGGACGCGGCGGAAGGCGCGGATGAGGGAAGACATCCAACGAGAGCTCTCGTCGATCCTCGAGTTCGAGAGCCGTGACCCCGTCGTTCGGAACGCGTTCCCCACCGTCATGGACGTCCGGCTCTCCGTTGACGCGCGGTACGCGAAGGTTTACGTCGGCCTCGGGGCGGAGGCCGACCCGCGGGAGGTGGAGCGAGCGCTCGCGGAGGACAAGGGGTTCTACCGATCCTTGCTCGCGGAGCGCCTCACGCTGCGCCACACCCCGGAGCTTCGGTTCGTCATTGACGAGACCGTCGAGCGCGGCATGCGACTCGACGCCCTTCTGAAGGACGAGGGCGACGATCTTGGGACGGATTAGGCGGGCGGCGCGGCGGTCCCTGCGGCCGGCTGTTCTGGGCGCGTCGCTCCTCTACGCGGCGGCCCTCTACGCGGCGGGACTGAACGCGGATCTTCTCGACGTCCAAGCGTCGTGGTGGGTCGTGACCGTGGCGGCGATCCTTCTCCTCTCGCCTCTGTACCACGGGTTCATCGTCCCGTGGGTCGCCGTCGACGAGGGTCGCCCGAAGTCGATCGGAGCGACGATCCTCGCGACGTTCCCGCGGCTGTTCGTCGGGCAACTCCTCGTCGGCGCCGGGGTCGTGCTCGGAGCGTT
>CAZWQN010000081.1:3584-5496 GCA_964635895.1 uncultured Thermotogae bacterium
TCGTCTCGGGAACCCTCCTGGCGATGCTCAACTCGCTTCTGACCGATCTCTACGTGTCGCGGCCGGAGGAGCGGCCGATGGAGAGCCGGGGCGAGGACGCGTAGACTGTCCTCGCTCTTCTCAGCGCTCCAACGGGGGACCATGAACGAGGACCTGCGAATCGCGCGAAGCGTGAAGCCGCGCCCGATCGAGGCTGTGGCGGCCGATCTCGGACTGACGAGGGACGAGCTCATTCCGTTCGGGGAGTACAAGGCCAAGGTGAGGGTGGACGCCAGCGAGCGGCGCTCCGAACGCCCGAACGGGAAGTACATCGACGTCACCGCCATCACCCCGACCCCCCTCGGCGAGGGCAAGACGACGACGACACTGGGCCTTGTGCAGGGACTGGCGCGACGGGGGCAGAGGGCGGTGGCCTGCATTCGGCAGCCTTCGCAGGGTCCGACCTTCGGAATCAAGGGCGGGGCCGCCGGCGGCGGGCGCGCTCAGGTGATCCCGATGGAGGACTTCAACCTCCATCTCACCGGGGACGTACACGCCGTGGGCGCAGCGCACAACCTCATCGCCGCGGCGCTCGACGCGCGGATGATGCACGAGCGGGACTTCTCGAACGCGGGCCTGGAGCGGCGCGGCCTGACGCGGCTGGGCATCGACCCTTCCGCCGTGACGTGGCGTCGCGTCGTCGACGTGAACGACCGAGCGCTCCGTCACATCACGGTCGGGCTTGGCGGCAAGCAGGACGGAGTGCCGAGGCCGTCCGGGTTCGACATCACACCGGCCTCGGAACTCATGGCGTGCCTCGCGCTCGCCGCCGACCTTCGCGACCTGCGACGCCGTGTTGGTCGCATCGTGGTCGGTTTCCGGCACGACGGATCTCCGCTGACGACGGAGGATCTTGGGGTCGCCGGCGCGGCGACGGTCCTCCTCCGGGACGCGATCCATCCCAACCTGATGCAGACGCTCGAGGGCCAGGCCGTGTTCGTCCACGCCGGGCCGTTCGCCAACATCGCGCACGGCAACTCGTCGATCATCGCGGATCGACTCGCGCTTCGACTTGCCGAGTACGTCGTCACCGAGTCGGGATTCGGATCGGACGTCGGCCTAGAGAAGTTCTTTGACATCAAGTGCCGCGTGAGCGGTCTCGCCCCCTCCGCCGTCGTGGTGGTCGCGACCGTCCGGGCGCTCAAGATGCACGGCGGGGGGGCCGCCGTGGTCCCGGGGAGGTCTCTGCCGGAGGAGTACGTCCGCGAGGACGTCGCGCTGGTCGAGCGGGGAACAGCTAACCTGATCCGACACATCGAGATCGCCCGCAAGTTCGGGGTCTCCGTCGTGGTCGCGGTGAACCGGTTCCCGACCGACACGGAGGCGGAGCTGCGGGTCGTGCGTCGCGCGTCGGAGATCGCGGGCGCAAGGTGCGCGGTGGCGGATCACTGGACTCGGGGCGGAGAGGGGGCCGTCGAGCTTGCTGACGCAGTGGCCGATGCGTGTCGGGATGCCGCTCCGCCTCGATTCCTTTATCCGCTCGAGGCGCCGCTGCGCCGCAAGATCGAGATCATCGCCCGTGAGGTCTACGGTGCGGATGAAGTCTCGTACTCCGACGAGGCCGCGGCCGCGATCGACCGATACGAGGCCCTAGGATACGGACACCTCCCTGTCTGCATGGCCAAGACCCACTTGTCGCTGTCTCACGATCCGGCCTGGAAGGGAGTGCCGTCGGGCTACACGCTCCCGGTGCGCGAGGTTCGGGCGAGCGTCGGGGCGGGGTTCGTCTACCCCCTGTGCGGGGACATGCAGACGATGCCCGGCCTGCCGGCGCGGCCGACCTTCATGGGGATCGATCTCGACGACAACGGAGACGTGGTCGGTCTCTCTTGACGTGAGTCCGGAAGGCGTGTCGAGTCCGAACGCCACCTAG
>CAZWQN010000082.1:0-5481 GCA_964635895.1 uncultured Thermotogae bacterium
GCAAGAGCGGGCTTCGACCGGCCGAAATCGCCCAATTCGTCCACGGGACAACCGTTGTCATCAACGCGCTGACGGAGCGTCAGGGCGCCCAGGTCGCGCTCTTGACCACGCGTGGGTTTCGCGACGTCCTTGAGATCCAGCGAGCCAACCGAACCGACATGTACAACCTGTTCTATCGGAAGCCGGAACCGTTCGTGCCCCGTCGTTTCCGGTTCGGAATCGACGAGCGCTTGAACCACCGTGGCGACGTACTGCGTCCTTTGCAGGAAGCTGATGTTGCTTCCGCCGTGCGGGCGTGCCAAGAGGCGGGAGTTGAGGCGATCGCCGTCTGTTATCTTCACGCCTACGCCCGTCCGGACCACGAACGCCGCACTCGTGAGATCATCGAGTCGCTTGCTCCGGAGATTGCTGTGACCCTGTCGCATGAGATCACGCAGGAGTGGCGAGAGTACGAGCGAACGAACACCGCGGTCATGAACGCGTACGTCACGCCGGCTACGACACGATACCTGGCTACCCTGGATTCGAGATTGTCCGAGCAAGGGCTGAAAGGCACGAAGTACGCCATGCAGTCGAACGGAGGAACGACTACCTTCCGGCGCGCCCAGCGCGTTCCCATTCACCTTGTGGAGTCCGGCCCCGTCGGTGGCGTGATCGGAGCGAGCGTGATTGCCGCGGCGATCGGAGAGGACAACCTGATTTCCTTCGACATGGGGGGCACGACGGCGAAGGTGAGCCTGATCGAGCGCGGCCGGGTGAAGACGAACACCGAGTATCACCTCGAAAAGACGACGACGTGGGCCGGGTATCCGTTGAAGATCCCGGTGGTTGACATCGTCGAGGTCGGCGCCGGCGGCGGCTCCATCGCATGGATCGATCGCGGGGGAGCGCTCCACGTCGGACCGCGCAGCGCCGGAGCGGCACCGGGCCCGGCGTGCTACGGCCTCGGGGGAACCGAGCCGACGGTGACCGACGCCAATCTGTTGGCCGGGCGCCTCAGCGCAAAGTACTTCCTCGGAGGGCAGATGCCGCTTTACGTTGACCGGGCCGAGGCGGCCATGGAGAAGATCGCTTGCCCGTTCGGTCTTTCAACCCGCGACGCGGCGCTCGGCATTCTGCGCCTCGCCAACGCGAACATGCAGGCAGCGCTGGAGCGGGTCAGCATCGAGCGCGGCCACGACCCGCGGGACTTCACGCTCGTGGCGATGGGCGGGGCGGGAGGACTCCACGGAGCGACGCTCGCACGCGAGCTGCGCATTCCGAAAGTGCTCGTGCCACGCGCGCCCGGCCAGTTCTCGGCATGGGGAATGCTGATGACCCGTCTACGGCACGACTTCATCCGCACGCGGGTCGCCGCGTGCGCCGAAGCGGCGCACGCTGAGATCGAGGCGGTATTCGCGGAGATGGAGGACGAGGCGCGCGCCCAGTTTGTCGAGGAGAAGTTCCCGCTTGAGCGGACGACGCTCGAACGGTTCCTCGACCTCCGCTACAAGGGGCAGGAGCACACCGTGCGGACCCCGATTCCTGGAGGATCGCTGGGCGACGGCCGGCTCGACGAGGTCATCGCCCGTTTCGCGGAACTGCACGACCAGGCGTACTCGTTCCGGCAGGACGACCCCGTCGAGATCGTCAACTTCCACGTTGTCGGCTGGGGCGAGGTTGACAAACCCGAGTTCGCGCCGCTTTCGGCCGACGGTCGAAGCCTCTCTGCGGCAGCCAAGGGGACGCGACCGGTTGTCTTCGAGGGGGTCGGCGAGGTGGAGAGCACTGTGTTCGAGCGGGGCCTGCTCCCCGCGGGGGAATCGATCCTGGGGCCGGCCGTCGTCGAAGAGCCGGCGTGCACGACGATTGTCTGTCCCGGCCAGGAGCTGATCGTCGACCGGTTCGGGAACCTGGTCATCACGGAGGGAGCGAAGTGACGAAAGTCCAGCGCATCGACCCGTTCACCGTCGAAGTCGTGAAACGGGCGTTGATCTCGGCCGCCGAGCAGATGTTCGTTGCCCTCGGGCGGACTGCGAAGAGCTCGGTGATCTACGAAGTGCTCGACTACGGCTGCGCCCTGACCGACGCGGCCGGCCGAATGATCGCCCAGGCCAACGGGATTCCGGCGTTCATCGGCGTGCTGTGCGACGCGGTACGCGACGCGATCGGCAAGTTCGGCCTTGACGGGTTCTCGGAGGGGGACATTGTCGCGACCAACGACCCGTACATGGGTGGAGCGACACATCAGAACGACATGGTGCTGTTGATGCCGATCTTCCACGAGGGACGGCCGATCATGTTCGCGGCGAGCAAGGCGCACTGGAACGACGTGGGCGGCATGGATCCGGGGAGCTGGTCTCCGAGTGCGACGGAGATCTTTCAGGAAGGGCTCCAGTTTCCCTGCGTCAAGCTGATCCGGGCCGGCGTTGAGGAGCCCGACTTGATCGAGATTCTGCGTCGCAACATCCGGATGCCGGAGATGACGCTGGGCGACATGCGGGCCCAGGCCGCCTCCCTTCGGGTGGCCGCCCGCCGCGTGAAGCAGATCTGCGAGAAGCACGGACTGGATACGGTTTTTCAGGCGATCGAGACGTACCTCGAACAGGGGCGTCAGCAGGCGCTCGGCGAACTGCGCAAGCTTCCGAAGGGCGAGTTCACTGCCGAGGAGTACATTGATGACGATGGGCTCGGCGGGGACCCCGTTCGGGTCAAGGTGAAGGTCACGATCACCGACGAGGAGTTCGTGATCGACTACACCGGCACCGGGGCGACGTGCCGCGGGCCGATCAATAGCCCACTGTCGGTGATCCTGAGTTCCGCGAAGTTCGCCTACCAAGCCGTCGTTGCGCCCCACGCAGATCCGAACGAGGGCTTCTTCTCGCCCCTGCGAGTCATTGCTCCCGAGGACACGGTGTTCAACCCGAAGCGGCCCGCCCCCATCAGTACCTACTGGGAGTCAGACAGTTATGCCGGCGATATCGTCTGGAAGGCGCTGGCCGACGTGGTCCCCGACAGGATATGCGCCGGGCACTTCTTGAGCGTCTGTGGGACGACGGTCAGTGGAATCGACGATGAGACCGGGGAGTGGTTCTTCTCTGTGGAACCGAATGCCGGCGGCTGGGGAGCCGGCCGAGGGAAGGACGGTGAGAGCGGGCTCGTCTGCTCGGGAGACGGGGAGACGTACATCCTATCGATCGAGGTCGCCGAGACGCGATATCCGATCCTTGTGGACCAGTTCTCGCTCGACATCGCGCACGGAGCCCACGGGCAGTGGACCGGTGGGTTCGGTCTCGTGAAGGACTACCGCATCGTCAATTCGGAAGCGTTTGTGACGGCCAGCTTTGGGCGGAATCGGTTTCCTCCTTGGGGATTGGCCGGTGGAATGGACGGGACGCCGAATCGTGTGGAGATTCGCCGCCAGGATGGAAGCGTCGAATCCCGGGGTCGGTTCGCCAAGGAAGTGCTGCGCCGCGGCGACGTCGCACGTTTCATCACCGGCCGCGGCGGGGCGTACGGTGACCCGATGAAACGCGATCCCGACGCCGTGCTGGGTGACGTGCTTGACGGCTTCATCGACGTGGACATCGCCCGCGGGGTATACGGCGTCGTCATCGGAGCGGGCGGCGTCGATCGAGCGGCAACAGCGGAACTCCGAAAGGACGGTCATGGAGCTTTGGGATGCGATTAGGGGGAGACGAAGCGTCCGGGCCTATACCAACGCTCCGGTCGGGCGCGAGACATTGGATCGCCTCATCGAGGCTGCCCTCTGGGCTCCGACGGGGGGAAACGCACAGACGTGGCGATTCATCGTCGTCACGGAGCCTGCCCGACTTGCGAGACTTCGAGTCGTGAGTCCCGGCTTGTTGGGCGATCCGCCGGCCGTGATCGCAGTGTGTGCGGACCTGCACGAGGCTCGACGTCTCGGATCCACGTTGGGAGAGACCTTTCTTGCGCCGACCGACGCGGCGATGGCTGCCGAGAACGTGCTTCTTGCCGCCTGGGCGGAGGGCCTCGGGACGTGCGTGATCGCCTCGTTCCACCGTGCCGCTGCGAAGAGACTGCTTGAGCTGCACAACGGCGTCGAACCTCTGCTTCTCGTCTCGGTTGGACACCCTGCCGTCGTCCCCGAGCCTCCCATCCGACGCCGAAGCAATGTCGTCTTCTATGAGGTACAAGGATGAGCCCCTCCGAACGCGAGGCGCGGGCCTTCGAGCTTGTGGGGTATATGCTGACGAGTGCGCGCAATCTTCTTGACGAGACGCCGGCCTATGGGCCGTTTCGACTCATCGATGCTGCCAGCCGGGTGATCGGCGTTCTCGCGGACGCGAACGAAGCGAGCCCCCGACTGTCCGTGCTGCGAGAGCGCATCGACGAGGGGAAGTACGTCGTCATGTCAGATTCAGCAGCGTTTCGCACTTTTCTGGACGAACTCGTGCTGCTGCTCGTGGAGTCGATGGAGGTGGAACCGCATGCGTAAAGGGGAGGTGGTAGTTCGCCGAGGCGACTGGGGTCGTGTGGGTTCACGAACAATACAAGAGAAGTGCAAGGAGAGGAGGTGTGTGAGGTGAAACGGATTCTGGTGGTGGCTCTTGCCATCGTATTGGTGTGTGCGGCTGTTGGCCTTGCGGACGGGGTGCTCCGCATCACGTTCGCGTGGCCATGCAAGATTGACCCGGCTGTCGGGTCGGACCAGGCAAGCTCATCGGCGCTCCTCAACATGTACGACACGCTCGTTTACCCGGACACGTCGGGGAATGCGCTCGCGCATGTGGCCACATCTTGGGAAGTTTCGGACGACTCCCTGGTGTGGACGTTCCATCTCCGAAATGACGTTCGGTTCCACGATGGGACCACGCTCACAGCCGAGGACGTCAAGTACTCGATGGATCGCCTGTTAACGACCGGAGAGGGGTATGCTTTCCTTTTCCTCGGACGCGTCGAGAGCACTGCGGCGATCGATGACTACACAGTTCGGTTTACGTTCTCGAAGCCGTTTGGCCCGTTCCTGACAACGCTCTATCGTCTGTACATCCTGAACAAGGACTTGGTCGAGGCCCAGACGTCAGCGTCGGGACCGTACGGTGAGAAGGGCGACTACGGAAAGGGGTTCCTGACGGACCACGATGCGGGAAGCGGGCCGTACACCTGCCGCGAGTTCCGCGTTGAGGAAGAACTCGTCATGGACAAGAACCCCAGCTACTGGATGCCGATGGACGCACAGGCCCCGAGCGAAGTGCACTTCATCGGAACGACAGAAGCAGCGACGGTCCGTACTCTCCTGGCTCGCGGCGAGCTCGAGATCTCCGATCAATGGCAGACGAACGAGGCGTTCGCGGCACTGGATCAGATCGACGGCGTTGACGTCATGGCGATGACTCCGGGTCAGGCATTCTACATGATGATCCACAACCGGAAGGCTCCAACGGACGACATTCACTTCCGCAAGGCCATGGCCTATGCGATGGACTATCAGACCGTCGTCACTCAGATCTTCCCAGG
>CAZWQN010000083.1:0-2339 GCA_964635895.1 uncultured Thermotogae bacterium
TTGCGGCCGGCACTGCCTACACGAACGTCGTACACAAGGTACGGTGCGCTCTCACGTGGGAATCGAGCGCATAGACGCTACGTCCGTTCCCGCCCACCGTGAGCGTTTGCGGCGCCGCACGCCGTCCACTTGCGGCGCCGCCTAGACCAGTTCGACGAACGCGCGCTTCCCCACCTGGATGAGGACGGGTGGAGCGAACGGGAGGTCCACGTCGGGCGATTCGATCCGCTCCTCGTTCACGCGGACTCCGCCCTGCTCGATGACGCGCTTTGCCTCGCCGCGGCTCTTCACGAGCCCCGACGCCTCAAGCAGGTCGATCACCCAGATGGTGCCATCCGCCTTGAGTCGCGACCGATCGAGCGGCCTCTGCGGGACGTCGGCCGGCCGCTCGTGGAAGACGTGGACTCGATCAAACTCCGCCTCCGCCTCGGCGGCGGCGGAAGCGCTGTGGTACTTCGTCACGAGCGTTCTCGCCAAGCGGCGCTTGGCGTCGCGCGGCGAGGACTTGATCTCGCCCTCGACGTCGCTCCGCGGCACATCGGTCAGGAACTCGTAGTACGCGCCGGTGAGTGCGTCGGGGATCGAGAGCAGCTTCCCGTACATCTCCTTCGCCGACTCGCCGATTCCGACGTAGTTCCCCGTCGATTGACTCATGGCGCGCTCGCCGTCGAGCCCGACGAGAAGGGGCACCGTCATCGCCACCTGCGGCTCCTGCCCGTACTCGCGCTGAATGTCCCGCCCCACCAGCAAGTTGAACAGCTGATCGGCTCCCCCAAGCTCGACGTCGGCATGGATGGCGACGGAGTCGTACGCCTGCGCGAGGGGATACAGGAACTCGAGCACACTGATCGGGCGGCCCTCGCCGTAGCGCTTCGCGAAGTCGTCGCGCTCGAGCATCCGGGCGACCGTGTACTTGGCCGCCAACTGGATGACGTCGGCGAACGTCATCGCCCCGAGCCACGTCGAGTTGTAGACCAGCTCCGTCCTCGCCGGGTCGAGGATCTTGAACGCCTGGTCCTTGTACGTGACCATGTTCCGCTCGATCTCGGCTTGCGACATCAGGGCCCGCGTCGAAGACCGCCCCGAAGGATCGCCGATCCGCCGAGTGAAATCCCCGACGACAAGGACGCCGGTGTGTCCGAGGTCCTGGAACTGCCGCATCTTCCGGAGCGGTACGGAGTGGCCAAGGGTCAGGTGCGGCGCCGACGGGTCGATGCCCAGCTTGACCCGCAGCGGGTTCTCCGTTTGCTTCGATCGGCGAAGCTTGGCGACGAGGTCCTCCCGCGGGACAAGATCCTGGACTCCCCTTCCCAGCTTCTCCTCCACGAGCCGTTCGATCGCGTCCATGTCCCTCACGTTCGGACGACGGAGACGATCCGGTCGTCCTCCTCCAGTTGGATGAGCCGAACACCCCGTGCGTAGCGTCGATACACGTTGATATCTCCTGCGACGATTCGGATCACCTTCTGCTCGGTGGTGATGATGATCTCGTCCTGGTCCGAGACGATGAGGATCGCGACGAGCTCCCCGCACTCCGGATCGAGCTTGATCCCCTGCACGCCCTTGCCGCCCCGGCCCTGGACCGGGAAGTCGTCGAGCGCGACGCGCTTCCCGTACCCACGGGTGGTCACCATGAGGACCTTCTTGTCCATCGTGATGTCGCGGCCGAGGCACGCCATGCCGATCACGTGGTTCCCCTCATCGAGGCGGATCCCGATCACCCCACGGGACGGCCGTTTCGTCAGCCGCACCTCCTCCTCGCGGAAGCGAATGGACTGCCCGTCCCGCGCCGCCAGGATGACGTCGCCTCCTCCATCGCCCGCCGCGACGTCCACCAGGCGGTCGTCGTCGTCCGCGTTCAAGGCAATGATTCCTGCGGCGTTCACGTTGGAGTAGTCGCTGAGCCGGTTCTTGTTGACGATCCCGTTCGCCGTCGCCATCAAGCACAGCTGGTCTTCGACGTCATCAAAGCTCCGCACGGGGAGGATCGAGCGAACAAACTCGTCTTGCTCGAGCGGGATGAAGCTTCGCACGTTCTTCCCCGCGGCGTCCCTGCCGAGCGACGGAAGACGATGACCCTGCGTGCGGTACACCTTGCGTCGGTCGCTGAAGAAGAGGAGTTCGTCGCGCGCGTTCGCAAGGCAGGTCACGTCCACGTAGTCGTCGTCCTTCGTTCGCTGGCCGATGACCCCCTTGCCCCCGCGCCCTTGGCTGCGAAACTCCTGCGCGCGCGGCGCGTTCACGTAGCCCCGCTGGGTCACGGTGACCATGAGGTCGTAGTCGGGGATCAGCTCGTTGAAGTCGACGGACCCGTCTTCGTTGGCGAGCGTCGTCCGCCG
>CAZWQN010000083.1:2439-5477 GCA_964635895.1 uncultured Thermotogae bacterium
GGGGCCGTGCGGATGATCTCGATGATTCGGTCGATGTTCGCGAGCGCGACCCGGTACCCCTCCAAGATGTGCGCCCGCTGCTTCGCCACGTCCAGGCGGTGCTCCGTGCGCCGTCGCACCACCTCCCGGCGGAAGTCGATGAAGCAGTTGAGGATCTCCTTGAGGGACAGGGTCCGCGGGTTCCCATCAATGATCACGAGGAAGATCGCCGAGAACGTCCGTTCGAGCGGCGTGAACTTGTACAACTGGTTCAGGACGACGTTCGGGTTCGCCGACTTCTTTAGCTCGACGACGATCCGCAACCCGTCGCGGTCCGACTCGTCGCGAAGGTCGGACACTCCGTCGATCTCGGCGTTCTGCACCTTGGCGGCGATGGACTCGACGATCGTCGATTTCCTCACCTGGTAGGGGATTTCCGTGATGATGATCTGATCGTCTTCGATCGCCGCCTTGCCGCGCACCGTCATCTTTCCCAAACCCGTGCGGTACATCTCCTCGATCCCGCTCCGACCCATGATGACCCCGCCGGTCGGGAAATCCGGCCCGGGGATGTACGTCATGAGATCCTTCGCCGAGAGCGCAGGATCGTCCATCAGGGCGATGACGCCGTCGATCAACTCCCCGAGGTGGTGGGGAGGGATCTGCGTCGTCATTCCGACCGATATGCCCCACGCCCCGTTCATCAGGAGGCTCGGCACTCGCGCCGGGAGGTAGATCGGCTCGTCGAGCGACTCGTCGAAGTTCGGGGCCCAGTCGACCGTCTTCTCGCCGAGCTCCTCGAGGAACTCCATGGCGACGGGCGACAGCCTCGCCTCGGTGTAGCGCGTCGCCGCCGCCGGATCGCCGTCGATCGAGCCGAAGTTGCCCTGCCCGTCCACGAGCGGGTAGCGGTAGGAGAACTGCTGGGCCATGTTGACCATGGTGTCGTAGATCGCGAGCTCTCCGTGGGGGTGGAATTTGCCCATCACCTCGCCCACCACGCGCGCGGACTTGCGGTGAGGCTTCCCGGGGACGACGCCCAGTTCCCGCATCCCGTACAGGATGCGACGCTGCACCGGCTTGAGCCCATCGCGAATGTCGGGGATCGCCCGGCTGCGGATGACGCTCATCGCGTAGTTGATGTACGACTGCTGCATCTCCTCTTCGATGAACGTGCGCTCGATCCGATCGGATCCCTCGGCGTCCTGTTCCTTTGGAGTGTTCTCTTCCGGCGCGCCCTTCTTCATGGCCGTCCCCCTCCTCCCCCGCGTCGCGAGCCACGACCCGCCGCGAGCCGGCTCAGGAACAAAGGATACCTCAATTCCCCTCGTCGTTCACGTTCGCCCACGAACGCACCAGACCGTCTGAACGGCGTCCTTGTCGCGGTTTGGGTCGATTCAACCTGCAGGCAGCGGCGGTCTTCCCCCGCGACGCGGGAGCTTGCGACGCCCGAGATCGAGAAGGAAGAGAACGAGCGAGACGAGAAGGACGTGCACGTGAATCGGGTGGTAGGACGGCGTTCCCCACCCAGCGTGGAGCTCGGGAAGAGCGTCGTCCTCGAGGAAGCGTCCTCCCGTCGCTTCCGCGATCGCGCGCAGGGTTGCCTCGTCGGCGCCGGTCCGGCGGTACTCCTCGGCGTACGGAACGGAGAAGGGCAGGACGGCGACCCGATCCCGCGTCCGGTCGACGACTCGAAGCGCGTAGCCTCCCTCGGCTGGGGCGGAGAACTCCCCCTCATAGAAGCCGGCGTTCGTCTGTTCGAGCGGAATCACCGTGGCGCCAGGAAAGGCGGCCGCCTCGAGGTCGAGGAAGTTCGCGAAGGTTCCGTCCGCCTCCCGCCCCTCGACCTGCACCCGAACCTTGGCTCCCTTGACCTCGACCGACAGCCGCAGGCCGTGCGGAACCCACGTCTCCGCCTCGACGCTGTCGAGCAAGGTCTCCAAGAGCAAAGGCGCACGGCTCCACGACAGCCATCCTTCCGACCAGACGCCGGCCAGGTCGGTGTTGAGAACGCCGACGCGCCCCAAGCCGAGCCGCCAGCGAGCGAAAAGCGGGTCCTCCACCGACAAGAGGAGAACCTCGGCCGTCGGACGCGGATGGGTCAGGGCGTACCCCGAGACCGCGGGAATCGCAGCGAGCTCTCCACGCGCCCATGGGCCGGAGACCGGCGTCTCCTCGGTCACGAACCGACTTCGCAGAAGGCTCTGGGTCGCCTTCATGGAGATCTGAGGAAGGGCCGCGAAGTCCGATGCCACGTACACCGAACCGTGCCCCGCGGCAGCCAGGCGGTCGAGCAGCGGGCGATTGGGATCGTACCCCACGGCGATGGTGGAGAGGTGGACGTCGACCTCGGCCTCGAGCCGGGCGACAAGGCCTTCCCAGTCCCGTACTTCGTCGACCGTCCGGCCGTCCGACACGAGGAGGATGTGCTTCACGCGTGCCTCCACCGGATCCAAGGCGTCGAGTGCCGCGACGATCGGGTAGTAGATGTCGGTCCCTCCGCTCGCGTGGAGCATCTCTAGACCCTCGTGGATCGCGAGCCCCGTGCCCGCGGGAGCCACGCGGTGAACCCACTCCAGGTCGCGGTCGAAGGCGATGACTCCGACGAGTGCGTCCGGCTGGAGCGACCCGATGCTGGCGAGGGTCATCTCGCGGAGAATGTCGATCTTCTCGACGTCCCCGACCAGTCCCTGCATGCTCCCCGAGCGGTCTAGGACGTAGATCACCGCAAGACTCGCCCGCTCCGCCGGCTGCAGGACGGTGTACGAAACCGGGAGGAGATCCTCGATCCCGCCCCCGCGGAATCCGCGGAGCTCGGCCTCGCCCTCCGCGACGAGCAGCCCCCCGCCCAGATCCGCGACGAAGCTGCGGAGCGTCTCGATTTCGTCGGCACGGAGCTCGCCGAAGGGGAGCCCCGTCACCAGGACGGTACGGTAGCCCACGAGCTCCTCGAGAGGAGGGACCGACGGGCTGACGTCGAAGGTCTTGTCCGATGTCGCGAGAAGGGCCGCCAGGGCGCCGGTCCCCTCGGACGAGACCATCAAGAGAGGAGTGGAGGC
>CAZWQN010000084.1:0-2359 GCA_964635895.1 uncultured Thermotogae bacterium
CCGGCTGACCTGGATGCGGCGCTCGCGGTCCGCGGCTATGCCTGGGAGGCGGGGACGAGCGTCCAGGTTGCCGACATCGGCCCGTCGGAACGCTCCGACGTAGCGGTCGAGACCGCGTGGGCGCAGACGGCGGCGTGGCGGGAGGCGTTCCACCGAATGAAGGACGTTCCGCGGGAACGGCGGACCCTTCACGACCGAATGCTGTCCCAGATCCCGTCTCAGGTTGGCTACGCGACGATCGGCCGGGTCGGTCGGGTCGTGGCCTGCGGACTCGGCGTCGTTCAGGACGGTTGGCTCGGCATCTTCGACGTTGTGGTCGACGAGGGCGAGCGGCGCCGGTGCCATGGCGAGCGTCTGATGTGCGGCCTTCTTGCGTGGGGCCGCGAGGCGGGCGCCGAGAGGGCGTACCTTCAGGTGATGCTCTCCAACGTGGGCGCCCTGTCCCTCTACCGGAAGCTCGGATTCCGCCAGGCGTACCAGTACTGGTATCGCGTCGGAACGTAGGCCGGGAAGACGGTCTTCCGCGGTCGCGAACTCGGGCTATGCTTCCGCCATGGCACGCGAGTCAGATCGGCGGGAGGAGCTGTTCGATCGCTGGGCCGCCCACTACGACGAGGCGGTGCGGTCGGCGGACGGGTTTCCGTTCGCCGGGTACGAGGCGACGCTCGACCGCGTAGCGGCTCTTGCGAGGGCAGAACCCGGCCATCGGATTCTGGATTTCGGAATCGGAACGGGGAACCTCGCCCGGCGCTTCGTCGGTCGGGGGTGTGAGGTGTGGGGCGTCGACATCTCATCCAAGATGCTTGCGCTCGCGCAGGCCAAGCTGCCGTCGGTCCGTCTGGCACACGGCGACATCGCCGAAGGGTGGCCGTCCGAGCTTCCCAAGCGGTTTGACCGTATCGTCTCGGCCTACGTGTTCCATCACTTTGACCCACCGACGAAGATCAAGCAGCTGTCGTGGTTGCTCGGCGAGCACTGTGCGGAGGGTGGGCAGATCGTGATTGGAGACGTCTCCTTCACCACCGGGCGAGCGCTCTGCGACGCGAAGAGGGCGTGGAGACGGCGATTCGACCCTGAGGAGCACTACTGGGTTGCGGAAGACGCGACCGGAGCCTGCGAAGAGGCCGGCATGACCACCACGTACGAGCAATCCTCTCCGTGCGCGGGCGTCTACGTGGTTCAGCTTCGGTCCTCCGGGTCAGGGCGGACGCTCGGAGACGACCAGGCTCCGACTGCCGATCTCGGATTCTCCTACCGGGTGACGAAGGGTGGCGCGGTCTTCATCGGACGAGGCGGTCGCACGGTGACCGAGCTGCGACACGACGCGGCGCGACGCTTTCTCGCCGAGGTGGATGGAGCCGAGGAGGCCGACGCGCAGGAGACGATGGCCCGCTATACCGGGACTATAGACGCGGGGACGAACGGCTGGCTGATCAGCACCCGCGCCGCTGCGGGTGAGGCCTAAAGCCTCTACATCTAGCGCGCGTGGACGAAGAACTCGACGTTGCCCTTCTCGCCTTCGAGGGGAGAGAGCATGTCGTCGACTACGCGCCATCGGGTCTCGTTGTCGATGAACCGCGTGACGTTCTGAAGCGCCCGCGCCTGAAGGGCGGCGTCCTTCACGACGCCGTCGTCGGGGAGGAGGTCCTTTCCGACCTCGAATTGCGGCTTGACGAGGGCGATGAGGTCGCCGCCCGGCGCGAGGATGTCGACCAGCGGCGGGAGGACGAGCTTCAGGGGGATGAACGAGACATCGACGAGGATCAGGTCGATGGGCTCGCCGATGTCCTTCGGCTCGACGTAGCGAGCGTTCAACCCCTCGCGTACGACGACGCGCGGGTCGCTGCGCAGCTTGGGGTGAAGCTGATCGTGGCCGACGTCGATGGCATAGACCTTCGTCGCTCCGTGCTGGAGCAGGCAGTCGGTGAATCCGCCGGTCGAGGCGCCGACGTCGAGGCAGACGAGGCCCTTGGGGTCGACGCGGAACTGCTCGAGCGCGGCCTCGAGCTTCTCGCCGCCGCGGCTGACGTATGGCTCGTAGCCCAGGATCTCGATCTCGGCATCGGTGTCGATCGGGTGTCCGGGGCGATTGACGATCTGCCCGTTGACGGTGACTCGGCCGGCCTCGATCATTCGCTGAGCGCGCGAGCGGCTTCGGATGAGTCGGCGCTCTTTGATGACCTTGTCGAGCCGTTCCTTCATTGCGTCCGCGACAAGTACATAGCCGCAGTTCTTCTCATCGCGCCCGCGATAGGGCCGTAACCATGGACTTCTTCATCGCGCCCGCGATAGGACCGTGACCATGGACTTCTTCATCGCGCCCGCGATAAGGCCGTAACCATGAGCTTTTTCATCGCGC
>CAZWQN010000084.1:2459-5388 GCA_964635895.1 uncultured Thermotogae bacterium
GCGGCCACCCCCGCCTTCTCCTCGACGTACGCGTTGAGGCCGGCCTTGAGGACTTCGACCGCTCGGACGAGCTTCGGCTCCTCGAGGACGTAGGCGACACGAACCTCGTTCGTTCCGCGGCCCGGCGTCGCGTAGAAGTCGGCGCCGGGGGCGACCATCACGGTCTCGCCGTCCGTCTGGAAGTCGGTGAGGAGGAACTTGGCGAACGCCTCGGAGTCGTCGATCTGCGGGAACTGGACGAAGATGTAGAAGGCGCCTTCGGGCCTCCGACAGACGACTCCGGGAACGGTCTGCAGCGCGTCGAACAGCGTGTCCCGTCGCGCGTGGAACTTCCGCGCGATGTTGGCGATGTCCTCTCTGTGGTTCTTGTCCTTGAGGAACGCGACGAGGCCGAGTTGCTCGAACGTCGGCGGGGAGAGACGAATCTGGCAGAGCTTGTTCACGGCCGCGTGGACGTCCTTGTTCCGCGTGGCCAGGCAACCGATGCGCGCGCCGCACGCCGAAAGGCGCTTGGAGATCGAGTCGACGAGGATCGCGTTCTCGGCGAGCTCGGGGAACGACATGATGCTGACGGCCTTGCCCTCGTACATCAGCTCCCGATAGGGCTCGTCGGAGATGACGAAGAGGTTGTGCTTCAGCGCAAGCTTGGCCAACCCCTCGATCTCGTCGTACCGGTACCCGACGCCTGTCGGATTCGCGGGGTTGGAGAAGAGGATCGCCCGCGTCCGCGGGGTGATGAGGCGCTCGATCTCCTTCGCTGGCGGAAGGTGAAAGCCGTCCTCGATGCGGGTGGGAATGGGCACGATCCGGTTGCCGTTCATGGTCGAGTGTCCGGCGTAGTTCGGGTAGAACGGCTCGGGGATCAGGACTTCGTCGCCTGGATTGCACGTCGCCTGAAGGGCGAAGCAGAACGCCTCACTCCCGCCGATGGTCACGATCACTTCGTCGTGGGTGAGAGAGATGCCAAGCTCGGCGTAGTACCCCACCATGGCGTCGATCGTCTCGGCAATGCCCATCGCCGGGCTGTACGACAGGACGCCGACTTTGGCGTTGCGTACGCCCTCCATAAAGGATGTCGGTGTCGGGATGTCCGGCTGGCCGATGTTGAGGTGGTAGACGTGGATGCCGCGCTTCTTCGCGGCGTTGGCGAACGGGGTGAGTCGCCGAATCGGGGACCCCTTGAGGGACTTCACGCGGTCGGAAATGCTAAGCATGGTCGAGAACCCACACCTCCAGAGCCTCAGGGAGCGTCGCCTTGGTTAGGGCAACGCTCGAGCTCCCGATGTGGCGGACATTGTCCATGGTTCGCAGGAACTCGTCCACCGGCGCGATGGGCCACTCGGCAATGAGTTCCGTGCGGTAGTGCATCGGAAAGACAACGCGCACGTTGGGGAGCGAGCGGGCGAGGGTCGCGGCCGCCGCGGCGTCAATCGTGTACACACCGCCGACCGGCAGGAGAAGGACCTGAACGTCGAGCAGAGCGGAACGCTGCGCGGGGGCGAGCGGGGTTCCGAGATCTCCGAGGTGGGCGATCCGTATCCCTTCGAGCGTGAAGGCGAACACGGTGTTCGCTCCGCGGTCCTTTCCTCCCCCGACTCCGTGCGACGAGGCGATGCCGAAGACTTCGAGCCCGGCGACGTGCTGGACTCCAGGGCCTCGGGCGACAGCAGGCACTCCCTCGACCCGACCCACTGCGTTGTGGTCGAAGTGGTCATGACTCGTCGTCACCACATCGGCTGACGTGCGGGGAAACGCGTAGGGGATCTCGGCCGCGAAGGGGTCGGTGACGACGCGAGCCTCCTGGGCCTCGATCAGGAAGCACGAGTGGCCGATCCACGTGATCTTCATGCTTCGTTCTCCTCCGCGTCGCCTGCGATGCGCGAGGCGGGCCACGGGCGGTCGGCGCCGCACCGCGCGGTGGCGAGCATCGCTTCGACGAGCGCTGGGTAGTCGTAGCCTCCCGCCGCGGCGGCTCGCGGTAGGTCGCTGGTGGGCGTCATTCCGGGGAGAGCGTTCAACTCGAGCACGCGGGGCTTCCCGTCCGCATGGAGGCGCATGTCGGTACGCGAGTACCCGGAGCATCCGAGAGCCTCGTGCGCCCTCAGGGCAAGGTCGTTCGCCTGCCTCTTGAGAGCCCCGGGAATCTTGGCGGGGCATGCGAACGTGCAGCCGCCCTTCGTCTCCTTGGCGTCGTGGTCGAATAAGGGGCTCTCGTGGATGACCTCGACGACCGGCAGAACGGTCGGGGCTCCGTCGACGTCGAGGATCCCCACCGTGAACTCGCGTCCCGGGAGGAGCTCTTCGACGAGGAGGGGACCGAACTTCGCGGCGTGCCCCGGGACCATCTCCCGCAGCTCTTCCGCGGAGCGAACGACGCACACGCCGACGCTGGAACCGAGGGCCGCCGGCTTGACGACGACGGGGAACGCGAGCCCCGCGATCGCCTGCTCCACCCCACGCTCGGGTGCCGCGGCGTCGATGGGGAAACCCTGAGGAATGGGGATGCGATGCTGTGCGAAGCAGCGACGCGCGGTGAGCTTGTCCATGGCGCGGTGGCAGGCGAGGGGCCCGGACCCGGTGTAGGGGATACCGAGGATCTCGAGCAGAAGCTGCACCGTGCCGTCTTCCCCCGCCCCGCCGTGCAGACACAGGAAAGCGACATCGGTTCCAGAGAGGCCTGGAACGAGGTCGTCGAGCGAGTCGATGACGAGCAGGCGAGCGTCGTGCCCGCGTTCGATCAGGGCGCGATAGGCGGTCTCGCCGGAGATAAGGGAAACGTCGCGCTCGGGCGAGTCCCCTCCTGCAAGAACGGTGATTCGCGGTCTGGCCTTTCGTGGGTCGTGCATGGAGACAGTATACTGTCGCGCGGCGAGCGTCCCGGGTCAAGGAAGGCTGTTGGGAACGGACATAAGACTACTCGATCGCTTCC
>CAZWQN010000085.1:0-1871 GCA_964635895.1 uncultured Thermotogae bacterium
CGCCGGCATTGAACGCCGTGATCGCGTCGCCGGGAGCGCAGAACGCGACCTCGGGACCCCGGTTGCTGAATCCTGCCAGAAGATCGCTTTGATCCGTCGCGGACACGGCCAACACGACGC
Source organism: uncultured Thermotogae bacterium (assembly GCA_964635895.1). Classification (GTDB taxonomy): domain Bacteria; phylum Bipolaricaulota; class Bipolaricaulia; order UBA7950; family UBA9294; genus JAPLGD01. The sequence goes on from CAZWQN010000085.1 coordinate 121, forward strand.
CGTACTTCCCCGGGTACATCACTTGGCTTTGGCCAAGGTTCCCTGAGATCCCGACAATGAGGACGCCGCGCCCCCGGGCGCGCGAGAGGGCCCGCTCGAAGTCGTCGGGAGGGCGCGCGTTGGCGAAGATGCTCAAGTTGATGATCCGCGCCCCGTTGTCCACCGCGTAGTCGACGGCGCGAGCGAACGTCCTCCAGTCGGACGATGCGAAGCGGTTCGAGGAGTCGAGAAAGCGAACGTCCATGATCGACACGCCGGGGGCGATGCCGACGATGGGGTACTCCCCGGGACGAGCGGCGATGATCGACGCCACGAACGTCCCGTGCCCGTGAAGGCGGGTGCCGCTGAGCGAACTCGCGTCGTTGTCGCGGAAGTCCCACCCGTGAACGTCGTCGACGTAGCCGTTGCGGTCGTCATCGACGCCGTTGCCCGGGATCTCGTCGGGGTTCGTCCAGAGAGACGCCGCGAGTTGGGGAATCCCCGCGTCGATGCCGGAGTCGATGACCGCGACGACGACGCTCGGGTCGCCGTGGGACACAGTCCAGGCCTTCGGCCCTTCAATCCGAACGAGACCCCAGTTGCTCGGCTGCTGGTAGACCGTGTACAGAGTCGACGTCTCGCCAGGGGAAGGATCCAGCGGCAGCGGGACGGGAAGGATTCGGAACGGGAGAGCGTTTGAGGTCAGGGTTCCGCCGACGTCGAGAGCGATCTCGAGAAGGTACGTGCCGGCCAACTGGTACTCCCACCGACTGCTGGCCTCGATTGCAGCCTGCGCGCCGGCGTCAACCGAGAACGGTCCCACCGAGAGCTGATCGACGCCCTGTCCCGCATGCCCCATGTCTCGCAGCGTTGCCGTTCCCCGGACGTCGATCTGCGCGACCTCTGTTCGGTTGGCAAACTGGAACGACACCGTGAACGGCACCAGACTGACAATCTCGATCTCCTGGATCTGCGCGTCCCCCTTGACAGAGGCGGCCGCCGTGCCGATCAGGATCGCTAGGAAGACCGCGACGCGCACGGGGCACGACCTCCTCATCCAATCCGTTCCTCATCCGCGCTCGCGAACCAGGCCAAAGCCTGATCGAGCGACACCTCGTCCGTCGCCGCCCATCCTGTGGATCGGACCCGCAGCAGGACGGGGAAGGAGAAGAGCGACGTGACGTCGGAAGCGAAGCGCTGCAGCCGGTCCGCGGCGACCATCGCGCCGTCCGCCGGGGTCTCCGGCAGGATCGCCGCGAGACGGTACGGGCCGATGCGGAACACCGTGTCCACTCGTCGCAGGCCCGAGACGAGGAAGGTCGACGCCCGAACCAGGGCGGGCACCTGCTCGTCGGGCGTGCGGTCCGAGAGACCCTCGACGTCCAGCACAAGAGCGGAGGTCGGGTGCTTGTACCGTCGGCCTTTGACCAACTCGATCTCGAGCTGCTCGCGGAAGTGGTCAGCGTTGTAGAGCCCTGTGACGTCGTCGAGAACGACGAGCTTCCGGAGCTCCTGTTCGTGGGAGTGGATCACCTTCGTCATCAGGTTGAAGCGATCGACCAGTTGGGCGACCTCGTCGCGGATGAGCGTTCCGGGAGTCCTGGGCGGCAGCTTGACCTCCACGTCGTAGTTACGCATCGCCACCGCAGCCGTCGCCTGGGCGAGCCGCCGGATCGGCTGCGTCACGATGGCGCGCAGCACGAGGAAGAGGCTTCCCCCGAGAAGGACGAACCCCACGACCGAGCCAACGGCGAACTGCCACGACAGGCGAC
>CAZWQN010000085.1:1971-5357 GCA_964635895.1 uncultured Thermotogae bacterium
CCGAGAAGGACGAACCCCACGACCGAGCCAACGGCGAACTGCCACGACAGGCGACGGTCGTAGGCGGCCATTTCGTCCGTGGACATGTCCACGACGACGATGCCAACGAGGTCGGATCCGGAGAGGATGGGTTGGTACGCCCTCCAAGCCCGCGCTCCTTGTCCGCGCTCGACCGTGGCGTCGACACCTTGCATCTCCTCGTATCGCGCCCGGACCTCCTCCGAAGCGAGTTCGCCGACCTTCGTCGGGTCGGTGCTCGCGACCGTAAGAAAGCCCCGTGCCGTCAGCCCGACGACTGTGATCTCGACAATCGACTCGTAGCGCGCGAGGAGGGCGTCGATGTCCGCGCTGAGGTCCTCGGAGTAGTAGAGAACGTAGTCCTTCTCCTGAATGGACTTGGAGATGATGCTCGTCACGCTGCGGGCTCGCTGCTCGTAGATCGATGCAATGGATGCGTGCAGGGAGACGAATGCAAACCAGGAGAGGGCTCCCACGACGGCGCACGCGATCAGGAGGACCGGAACGATCAGCTTGAGTTCCAGCGACGTCTCATACCGAATCGCGGATCGCATCCGCGCCAACCGGCCGCCGCCCGACCGGGCGCCCTCGAAGTTCTTCGGATCGATGATTGCACTCATGGTGGCTCCTCCCACGCGCCGGTTAGTGGATCAGTCCCTCGTTCGTGAGAAACTCGGTGACCACGTCGAGCGGCTCCCGGCGGAACAGCCGGACGCGGCTCACCATGCTGCGCAGGTTCTGCTCCGTCAGGTGCGGGGACAGCCCGGCGAAGACCTCCGCGACTCCGGGGAGCCGTCGCAAGGCGTCCTGATTGACGATCACCCCGATGGGTCTGCTGGGCAGGGCGGACGCGTCGTCAGCGAGGCGCACGAATCCAGCGACCGTCGCGGTCTCTTCGAGGTTCCGGAGCAGGGCCGCGGAGACGGAGCCGAACTTGAGCAGCGCTTCCGCCTCTTCACCGGTCGCGACCGTCCGAAGGGAGCCCTCGGGTAGTCCATAGGCCGACGCAAGGCGAGACACCGCGTCGTCGGGGAAGTCGCTCGAAACGGCGAGGGCCGCAGCGCCTACGGCGCAGGAGCGAAGGAACGCGGAGACAGACAGCTTCTCCAGCCCTCGCCCGATCTCGCCGGGCACAATCCAGTCCCAGCGCAGGCCAACCTGCACATCCCAGAACGCCAAGGTCGAAGGCGGAGCTTCGGCGCCGGTCCACCAGCTGAGGTCGACATCTCCGTCGGCCATCGCCGTCAGGAGCGCCTCCGGCGTCCCGAGACCCGAGAGGTCGACGACGCGGAACCCGGCCTCGGACAGCGTTACCTCGAGGATCCGACCGAGGACAAGCTCCGCCAGGCTGCGCCCCGACGCAACGACGACCGTGCCCTTCCAGGCGGATCCCGGAAGATGAACGTCGGCCGACACGACAGGGTCGCGACCGCCCCAGCGGTTGTCTCCTGCATAGAGAAGTTCGCCCGTCTCGTTCTCCACGTCGTACCGTCGGCTCTCCGCGAACAGATTGTTCTGGACGATCGGCGCGCCGCCCGGCGACTCGGCCGTGACCGCGATCCCGAGCGCACGGAGAGCCGCGTCCTCCTTCGGTGCGAGCCCAAGCGCCCATCGGAGGCCGACAGCGTTCCGGTCCAGGCGGTTCCCGGCGACGCGGACACCGAACCCAAGCGCGTGGACGCTGATTCCGACGTCACAGACCGATATCCGATTCCCTTGGATCGCATCGCGCGAGGACGCGGCCGCCAGGATCCCCGTCGACGCTCCGCTCACGGCGTTCTCCGTCACGGCGTTCCCCTGGCATCGTTCGACGAGAGCCAGACCCAGGGTTCGGCAGCCGCGCAAATTGCTGCGCAGAACGGAGTTCTCCGCGGAATTGACGAGGACGATGCCGGGCGCCGCGCCGTCTATGCGGTTGTCGAGCAGGCGGTTCCGATCCGCGCGGTCGAGCAGGATTCCCACCAACTCCACATCGGTAACGCTGTTGCCGAGTACCCGGGTGAGCGCCGACTCCTCTAGGACGATGCCCTTTCCGCTCTCGGAGACCACGTTGCGAGCGACGAGGTTCCCGTCGCTCGTGTCGATGAGAATCGCCGTGCCGCGGCAGCGGGACAGCCGACCGTCGACAAGCCCGTTCTCTCCCCCGCCGGCGAGCCGTACCCCGTCCCCCGCCGAGGGGCCTACGACGTTGCGCTCAAGGCGATTCTGTCGAGCCTCGACGAGGGAGATCCCGACGTCCTCCACCGGCCCGATGACGCAATCCGAAACGCGATTCTCGGCTGTCTCTTCGAGAGCCACCCCGGTCGCCGACGCGCGAATCCGGCTCGCCTCCAGCGTGTTGCCGCGGCCTCCGGACACCCGGTAGCCGACCCCTGATGCGGCCACAACGACGAGCTCGACGAACAGGCTGTCTTCGGAGTCCTCCAGGGAAACTCCGACCGCGGACTCCTCGATCGACACGCGGCGGAACTCGTTCGCCCGCGCCTTCCGAACCCGAATCCCCACCTCGGCGCAGTCGCGGACAGTGATCTCTCGAAAGAGGTTGCCGGACGAGGCCGACACATCGATGCCGACGCGACCGCCCACGACGGTCACCCGCTCGAACGTTCCTTGCCAACTGCCGAACAGGAGAAGAGCCGTCTCGGAGCCGTGGGAACGCACGTCCTCGACGGCGCATTCCGCACCCTCTACGACAAGACCTACGGACGTTCCGAGGATATCGAGATGCCGGACCGTGACGCCGTCTGCGCGTAGCGTCACAGCCGGCTCGTCGCCTCCGAGGAGTGTCGCCCGCCCCCCGATCGATGTGATGATGAGTCCCGGGGTGTCGACGACGACTGGGCCCGAGAACGGGCCCCGACGGGCGTCGAGAACGATCGTCGCCCCCTTCGCGGCCAGGCTGACGGCGTCGCGTAGCGTGGCGGCGTCGCGCGGAACGAGGATGGCGCCTTCGGGGAGGCGGTCGCGGCCAACGTACCACACGGCCAGCGCGGCGATCCCGAGCACGACGACCGCCGTAATCGCGATCCAAAACGGCTTCCGGCCACGTTTCTGTTCCATCCGACCACTCTAGCACACGCCTGCAGACGACGTCCAAACTGACTGCGTCTCGCGCCGCGTACGCGTCTCCGACCCAATCCGTTGGACGAGGAGTCCCGTTGTGCCGGGGCGACAGCACTATGCGATCGGCCGCGCCGCGAGAACCGACGTGGGAGCGACCGCCGACCGCGTCGTTGGGCGTGCTCTCGAGCAACGTGCCGCGCCCTCCCAGGAAGGGCCACGCTTCGAGGTGCTCTCATTGTTCCTCGCTAGACCAGAGTTCCCTGGTGCAAAGGCCACTGATCGGTTGATTGGTAGCGGTTTAGGCG
>CAZWQN010000086.1:0-5348 GCA_964635895.1 uncultured Thermotogae bacterium
CGTTTGCGGCGCGGCCCACCGTACACGCTTGCCGCTGCGCCCTCCGTACGCGCTTGCGCCCCGGCCCACCGTCCACGTTTGCCGCCCCGCATTCCGTCCGTTTGCGGCGCCCTCCGTACGCGCTTGCGCCCCGGCCCACCGTGCATGCTTGCCGCCCTTGCCCACACCCCGACCGCGCCTGTACGGTGAACCCATGCACCTCTTCACGCGCCGTCGCCGCGAGCGGATCCGCCGCCGACCGTTTCCGCCCGCCTGGCGGGCGATCCTCGCGCGCACGTTCCCCCGATACCTTCGCCTCTCCCCGAACGACCGCGCGGAGCTCGAAGGCCTCATCCAGGTGTTCCTGGCCAAGAAGCGGTTCGAGGGCGCGGCGGGGCTCGTGATCACCGACGAGGTGCGTGTGACGATCGCGGCGCAGGCGTGCCTCCTGCTCCTCCACCGGGACAGCGACGTCTATCCAGGTCTCTTCTCGATCATCGTCTACCCCGAGGAGTACGTAGCGCGCCACGTCCGCCGAGACGAGCGCGGCTTCGTCCGCGAAGAGATGCAGGTCCGCCTCGGCGAATCAAGTGCCCGCGGCGCCGTCGTCTTATCCTGGGACGGGGCGGCACGAGGCGCGTCGGACATCGACGACTGCCACAACGTCGTGTTCCACGAGTTCGCCCACCAACTCGACAGCGAGGGAGGAAGCCTCGACGGGGCGCCCCTTCTGCCCGAGCGATCGATGTATCTCGCGTGGGCCCGCACGCTGAGCGAGGAGTTCACCGCTCTTCGGGCGCGCGCCGCGCGAAGCGAACCGACCGACCTCGACCCGTACGGAGCCACGAGCCCGGCCGAGTTCTTCGCCGTCGCCACCGAGTGCTTCTTCCAGCGGCCGCACGACCTTCGGCGGACCCACCCGAAGCTGTACGACGAGCTCGAGCGGTTCTATCGACAGGATCCCGCATCCCAGATGCCTTCCACGTGACTTCGGCCCGCGTTAGGATTTGCCACTCGGATCTTCACTCGATACAATGAACACCATGTGGGTCGATGAGGAAGTCGACGCGGTAGCGCAGTTCCGAGCCGGGCTCACGTACCCAATCCTGCGGGCGATCCGCTGGGACGGCCGTCGAATCGACTTCGCCTCGCGCGGTCGGGTCGAGAGGACGACGCGCTCGCTCCTCTATCGCTTCGACGAAGGGACCACGCGCTACGCCATCCGATTCGAGCCCGACCATCAGAAGTGGTTCCTTGAGGCGATCGACGACTCCGGCCTCGTCGACGACGTCTCGTCACCGTAGGCCGTTGCGACGGCCCGTCGCTACGCCCCGCCTTCCGCGCCGACCAACCCGTCGCGGATCGCGCCGCAAGTCCACTCCGGGTAGATCGGGATCTCGACGCCCTCCTTCATCACCCACGAGACGTGCTGGAGCGCGCCGATGTCCTGGCACGGGTCTCGATCGACGAGGATCAGGTCGGCAAGCTTCCCACCCTCCACGGTTCCGAACCGCGCCGCCGCGCCGATCGCCTCCGCACCCACCCGGGTGACGGACTCAATCGCCTGCATGGGAGTGAGTCCAAAGCGAACCAGGTACTCGGCTTCCTTCCCCATCATCGCGAACGGCGCCGAACCGCGCACGTTGTCCGTGCCGGCGGCGATCCGCACCCCATGTTGGCGAACGATGCGCATCGTCTCCGGCGACGCTCGCCAGAGGCTCAGACGGGAAGCTCAACCAGATGCGAGCGCGGAAGTCGGTTCAGGACTTCGCATCCCGCCTCGGTGACGAGCGCCATCTCCTCGATGCGGACTCCGCCGTGGCCTGGGATGTAGATCCCGGGCTCCACGGTCACGACGGCGCCGCACGGCACCGCGTCGCGGGTCTGCGGCCCCATCGACGGCAGCTCGTGCACTTCGAGGCCGACCCCGTGGCCCACCGGAGAGAGGAAGACGTACTCCGCGTACGGGGACTCCTCGATCACGCGGCTTGCAGCGCGATGGACGTCGCACCCGGGCACGCCGGCCCGCAACTCGGCAAGCCCTGCGTCGACGGCGCGGCCGACGCAGTCGTAGATCTCACGCTCCTGCTTCGTTGCCCGCCCCAGCGCGAACGTTCGGGTGATGTCGCAAACGTAGCCCTCGACAACCGCGCCGAAGTCGAAGAGGACGAGATTCCCCTCGCGGAGGGATCGCCGCCCAAGCGATGGAACGTAGTGAGGAAGCGCGCTGTTCGGTCCCGAGGCCACGGTCGGCCCAAGCACGTCGTCGGCGCCGAGCGCTTGAAGAGTGGCCGTCAACTCGAACGCAAGATCCACCTCGTCGGCTCCGGGGCGTATCGATGCAAGGAGCTTCTCGAGCCCCCGTTCGGCGATCTCCAGCGCCCGTCGCAGGAGCCCCACCTCTTCTTCGTCCTTCGCCGCGCGCAGCTCTCTCACCGGATCGCGCTGGGGGATCCACTCCGCCCGCGTGCGCTGCGCAAGCTCCGACAGCACGTAGTCGGTCGTTCGCCACGCCGAGTAGCCGATCCGATCGATCTTCCGCTCGCCGAGAAGGTTTGCGAGGTCGTCGAGGTAGTCGCCCTCGGCGTGCACAATCTCCACATCGGGAACCTCGCCCCTTGCCTGCTCGAGGTAGCGCAAGTCGGTCACGAGGGTCGCGCCGTCCCGTGTCATCAGGAGAGCGCCCTCCCCCGTGTACCCCGCGAGGTACCGCAGGCTCGCGCGGTCCATCCCGGCCGGCATCGTCCGATCGAGGGAGAAGACGAGGTACGCGGCAGCCCCGCTCTTCTCCAACAGCCTCGCGCGTCGCTCGCTGTATCGATGCATGAGGTTTCTCCTCCTGCGTCCCGTCCGCCTGTCGCCGTCCGGAGCAGACAGACGTGATCCTGTCGCGCGATCACGAGAAAGGCGCAACAGGATCGCTTCGTCCTGGCGGCGGTTCGCTCGAGGGCCCCCAGCGCGGAGGCGAGGGCCATCCTGCTCGGTCGTCTACGGCGACGCGCTCGCCCCCGGAAGCCCACTTGCTGTGGCGAGGTAGTCGGAGATCCCCTGGAGGATTCCCCGCGCCAGCAGTTCCTGATACCCCGCCGAGACAAGCTTCGCCCGCTCGTCGGGCGACGTGATGAACCCCACGTAGACTGCCGCCGCCGGCACGGTAAGACCGGCAAACGACGTCCCTTGCGCGCGAACCCCGCGTTCCTTCGCCGACGTTGACGCTACGACGGCCTTCTCCACCGCGAGGGCCAGCGACCACGCCGCGTCCCCCGAGACGTGTCCGGCGTCGACGAGCGTCTCGATGCCCACCGCCGTCGGGCTGTCGAACGCGTTCACCTGAATCGCCACGTAGACGGCCGCGCCCTCTCGCGCCGCCGCCCCGATCCGGTTCGACGCCGTGACGTCCGTGTCCGAACTGCGCGTCAGCACCACCTTCAGGCTGGGGAACTCGCTCGCAAGCGCGCTGATCTTGTTCGCGATCGCCAGCGTGACGTCCTTCTCGAGAACGCTGTCGCCTTTCGTCCCCGGGTCACTCCCCCCGTGCGCCGGGTCCACGACCACGATCGCCGGGGCCGCCTTCTGATCCACGGACAGGTCGCCCGAGTCATGCCGCAGCGCCCTGACTGCGATGATGACGACGACCGCCACCGCCGCCAGAATGACCGCCACCAACAAGAGTCGTTTCATGGCGCGAGCGTACTCCCACTCCCCGGCGAAGGGCTAGTCGTGAGTCCCCCTCGTCCCACCCAACGGCAGCGACAGTGCGGCAAGCATGTGGGATCGGTATAGGCTGGACGAGTGTCCCATCCGACGTCTGGAGGCGGCGCTAGATGTAGCCGAGCTGGACCCCGACAATGATCCCGACGCCGAGCAGGACCATCACCACTCCGGTCACAAAGTGGAGCTTGCCCATCCGCGCGGTGCGCCAACGTTCGGCCCGCGCTGTGGTCGTGACCCCGAAGTGAACGGTTAGAGCGATCGCGATCATCGGCAGGATAAAGATCAGGTTGTAGAGCAGAAGGAGCAAGACCCCCTGCACACGCGTCGTCGTCGACGACAGGAGGGAGAGGATCGCAAGGTACGGGCCCGACGTGCACGGCGCGAGGAAGAGGGCGTCGATGAGCCCCGCGATGAAGACGCCCGGCAGCGAGACGACCGAGTTCGTCACCCGCTTCACGGCCGGCTTCCACTTCTCGGGCACCTCGATCGAGAACCACTTGCCGTACCACAGAAGGTCCTTCATCTGCCAGAGGCCCATCAGAATGGCGATCGCCGACACGACCATGATGTACGGGACGCGCAGGCTGCGCGTGCCGACCGTAATCCCGAGGAGGGTGTAGAACACGTAGCCGATGAGGAAGTAGACCAGGTATACGCCGGCCGACCAGACGAGGCCGGCCCAGATGACCTTGTGGCGCCGTCCGATGACGAGAAGCCGCCCGAGGAGGAGCAGCATGACCGCGAAGTCGCACGGGTTGATCGAGTCGAGGGCCGCCGAGCCGATCACGGCCCACAGGGTCGCCTTTTCGCGCACGCGGAGCTTATCGAGCGGCGGCGTGGCTTTCTCCGCGATCGCCTGCTCGGCGCGCGCGGTGAGGAAGACGGTGTCCTCGTCGCTGAAGTCGAACCCTCTCGGCTTGTCGCGCCCGGGATAGATCGTGTCGCCGACAAGCGCGGTATCGCCGATGAACAACGCCGGAACGGACTTGCGGGCTCGGTAGAGCTTCGCCAGGCGGTCGAGGGTCTTGGCTCCCTCTTCGTCGTCCGCCGAGACGCGACGGACGGCAAGCTCCGGGTGCTCGTTCTGGAGCGCAGTCATCCACTCATCGAGGCGGTCGCAGTTCGGGCAGTCGGCGCCGAGCACCAGCACCGCCTCCGTGGCGGTTGCGGGAAGACGAACGAGCGGCGACCGCGCGCTGTCCACGACGGCCGCTTCGATCAGTTTCCGGATCTCGAGTTCGCCGCTCCGCCCGACCAGCGTCACCGGGGCGGCGTCTGATCCTGCGCGGTACAGCGCGTCTCGGACGATGGCCGCGTCGGCCACGAACAGGAAGGGCACGGGCCCCATCTCGGCACCGTAGGCAGCCAGGAGACGTGGCAGAAGGTCGCGGCCCTCCTGGCTCGCAACGTCGTACGACGCGATCGAGAAGTCCAGACCCGCTGTCTGGAACTCGGAGAGCAGCTCCTCCATGCGGGCGCAGTGGCTGCACCCCTCCTCATAGAAAAGGACGACCTCCGTCGCCGCCGATGATGCCTTGCCCCCCAGCGTTCCGGGGCAGAGCGTCCTACTCGCACGGTTTCACGGCCGCGGACCGCGGCGCTAGACTGGCTGACGGGCTGCGTCGCGACGCAGCGACGGGATGGGATCCGTAGGA
>CAZWQN010000087.1:0-2990 GCA_964635895.1 uncultured Thermotogae bacterium
GGAGCAGGGCTTCGTACCGCCACATCGAGAGAAGCCCCGTTTCGGAGAACGATGAACGGGAAAGGCTACGGCGCAGTCGATCGTAGTCGTAGAGGACCTCGAGCGTTCCACGTCGGGGTCCACAGGACGGGCAGGTGTAGTCCACGCGTGCGGGGTCGTACTCGACCCCGCAGCTGATGCATCGCAAAGCGGCGATCTGACCCATTACGAGTCTCCTCTCTCTTCCCTCGGGAGGACGAACGAAGCGGTCTCGCGCAGAGCGCGCCAGACCGCCGCCGTTTCGACGGCGGCTCGCAGAGAGCGGGATCCCGTGCCCTTGCGGCGAAGCTTCGTCTCCGCCACGGCAAGCGCCGGCGTCAGGCGAGCGCCGAGGTTCGCATCCTCATAGGCGTATCCGTCCTCCGTCAGCTCGAGGCGGATCGACGTGCCGTCGTCCGTCTTGGCGCGGATCGTCGCCCCGTCGACGAACAGGGCGTTCGTCTCCGCCGCGTCGAACGCGTCGCGCTGCAAGAACAGACGGGGCTTCTCGGCGAACGGCTTTCCCTCGTGGACGCAGAAGGTCGCGCAGTTCCCGCACTCGTTGCACAGGTCGGCGATGTGGAGGATTTGCGGCGTCTGCCGAATCTGGACCCGCTCGTGGCCCGCGACGGCGCCGTCCGCGAGGGACACGATGGGGACATCTACGTCGATCGGTGCGATCTCGTACGGGACGTTGGCCCGGTTGGGGCACACCCCAACGCACTTGTCGCAGACCGTCGCGCATTGGAGACAGCGCGCCGCCTCGGCGGACGCCTGGGCCTCCGTCAATCCGGACGTGACGAGCTCGAACCCGCCGCGCCGCAGGAGGGGAAGGCGTGAGGGCTCCTGGGGATCGGCTCGGAGGGCCCGGCGGCGGTGGATCTCGCCCAGGTTGCGCGACGCGCTCGATAGCCCGCGGCTTGGAAGGACAGGGAACGGCACACCGAGCTCGGCGAGGATCGCTTCCGCCGCGCGGCGCCCGTCGGCGGCCGCGGCGACGACCGTCGCCGGTCCGCGGGACACGTCGCCGCCGCAGTAGACGGAATCGGCCGATGCGCGACCGGTGCCCTCGTGAACGACGACCCCTCCGTCCGACCGGAGCTCGAGCCTCCATGAACGCAGCAGCTCCCTGGGGGGGCGCTGGCCGGTAGCGACGATCACCGCGTCGGCGGGAAGCCGGAACTCGCTCTTCGGGAGGGGCACCGGCCGGCGCCGTCCGTCGGGACCCGGCTCACCGAGCTGGTTCCGCAGGCACTCGACGGCCGCGACCCGGCCTCCCTCAACGACCATGCCGATCGGAGAAACCAGCTCGAGGAGCACGTTGCCCTCCTCCAGGAGAAGGGCAACCTCGTCGGCATCGGCTGGCATCTCGGCGCGCGTTCGTCGGTAGGCGACGGTGCACGGGCGGCCGGTGAGGCGACGTGCAGTTCGCGCCGCGTCGATGGCGGTGTTCCCCCCGCCGATGATGACGACGGCACAGCCGAGGTCGGGCGAGCGACCGCCGGCGACGCGGTCGAGGAAGTCGACGGCGCCGTAGACCCCTTCGGCGCCGATCCCTGAGACGTCCCCCGGCAGAGAATCCGTAGGGCAGCCGGGGGCGGCGTAGACGGCGGCAAAGCCGCGCGCGAGCAAGTCGCTCGGCGGCACGGTGATCTTCTCCTTTGTGCGGATTGCGACGCCCAGGGCCTCGATCCGTGCGACGTCGGCGGCGACGACCGCCGGGGGGAGCCGGAACGCGGGGGCGAGCGCCGGCATCCCGCCGGCTCGGTCCTTTGCCTCGAAGAGGGTGACCGCGACACCGGCCAGCGCGAGATGGAAAGCGGCGGCCAGTCCGGACGGCCCGCCGCCGATGATGGCGACGCGATGCCCCGTCGACGGGGCGGGCGCGAGGCGGGCGCTTCCGTGCTCGAGGGCGAACCGCTTCAGGTCGCGGATCCCCACCGCTTGATCGACGTTCGTCCGGGTGCATCGGCTTTGACATAGGTGTGTGCAGATGTGGCCGGTGATTCCGGGGAGGGGATTCCTGCGCAGGATGGTCTCCAGCGCCGCGTCCGGGTCGCCGTCCTCGAGGTGGCCGACGTACTCGGGGACGTCCTGCGAGATCGCGCACGCCTCGACGCACGGGGCGGCGACGCAATCGAACGCGGCGAGGGGTGACGTCACCTTCGGAAGCTGCGTCGGGGCATAGGCTTTGGCGTAGCGTGGATCGGATAGGGCGGCGGCGGACGCTCTCTCCAAGGCGTGCACGGCGTCGGCGGCGAAGACGGCGAGCGTCGGCGCGCCCGCAGCGTCCATCGCCTCGGAGATGCGTTCCAGGTACTGGGCGAATCGGCCGTAGCCTCCCAGCTTCAGGAGGTCCGAGGCGGCCGTGACCGGGCACGCGCCGGCGGCGAGAAGCGACGCGACGTTGTCGGCGTTCGCGCCCGCGGAGTACGAAACAGGAAGGTCCACGCCGAACTCGCGCCGCAGCCGCAGGAAGAGGTCGAGCGTGACCGGGTAGAGCGGACGCCCGGACAGGTACATCTCGGCGCCCGGCAGGAGCCCGCGGCGATTCGCGACCTCGAGCGTGTTCGACAGCTTGACGCCGAACGTCCGACCTTGACGTGCCGCGACGGCGCGGAGAGACGTAATCAACTCGACGGCCGTGTCGTAGCGCAGGTCGTGCGCGAACGCGGCGTCGGGGACTTCGACCTCCGTGAAGCCGAGGCGGTCGTGGAGGATCTCGTTGAGCCGCTCCTTGCCGAGGAGCGTCGGGTTCAGCTTGACGGTGGTGTGCAGGCCGCGCTCCAGAAGGAGGTGCCTGGCGATCCGCTCGATCTCCTCGGGGGGGCAGCCGTGCATCGTCGAGAGCGTCACGCTGTTGGCGATGCGGTTCGGGATCTCGACGTCCGCGAACCGCGGGAAGCGGACGCGCAGAACCTTGCGGATCGGGTCGAGGAGCAGGGAGGCGTCCTCGAGCAGGTCCATGAACC
>CAZWQN010000087.1:3090-5341 GCA_964635895.1 uncultured Thermotogae bacterium
ACCTTGCGGATCGGGTCGAGGAGCAGGGAGGCGTCCTCGAGCAGGTCCATGAACCGCTGCATGCGGGGACTGCGGATGCCTTCTAGGTTGTAGCCGACGCTCATGTTGAAGATCGTGGCGACCGGCACGTGGCCCTCGAGGTCGAGGAGACGGTGGAGAATGTGGACGAGGCCCCATGCGGAGGCGTACTCGCAGACCGACTCCTCTAGACGCAACTCCTGCGACCATTCGACGTTGTACCCTTCGTCAGCGAGGTCGATGCACGGCCGGGGAATGTCGAGTTCGTCCAGGATCTGAACGGTCTTCAGCTCGATGAACCGGCCGCCGCAGATCCACGCCGCCGCAATGTTGCCCGCGAGCTGCGTGTGAGGCCCGGCGGCCGGGCCGATCGGGGTCGCGAGCGGCTCTCCGAAGAGCGTCGTCGCATACGGGGCGGCCTCCCGCGGCCGGTGGAAGAGGCTTCCGGGGATCCCGAGGATGCTCCCGCGCTCACGATGCTCGTCGAGAACCCGACGCAGGAGCGGCTCGAACAACAGAGGGCGCATGGACGTACTCACCGTCGCCTCCTCACACGATTCGCTTCCACAGACGCCGTGCTTCCTCCCGCGCGTGCGCGTACTCCTCGCGTTCGTCCAGATCCGCAAAGAGGCCATTGCGCAGGACGGGACGGCCGGCGATGTAGAGGTCGCTGACGCGGAGCGCGTGGACGGCGATCCCGAACAAGAGGTGGCCGAGGACGTCGTCTCCGGTGAGCGGTGTCGGCGCGGCGTAGTCGAGCACGGCCACGTCAGCAGGCGCTCCGGGAACGAGGCGGCCGACGGGGACTCCGAAAACACGCTCCGCGATCGCCGGGTTATTGCGGAACAGGAGTCGATCGAGCTCTGGGAACGTTCCGACCCGCGCGTCCTGGCGGGCCTGGCGCTGGACGAGCCCCGCAGTGAACAGCTCCGAGAGCATGTTGGCGCCGAGACCGTCGGTGCCCAGTCCAGCGGCGACGCCGCGGTCGAGGAACCCATCGAGGTCGAAAGTCCCCACGGCGTTGTTCATGTTGGAGCGCGGGTTGTGGACGACGATGGCGTCGCGCTGCGCAATCAGGTCCTTCTCGCCGGCGTCGACGTGAAGGCAGTGCGCGAGGATCGACCGCGGCCGAAGGAAGCCGAATCGGTCGAGCCGCGGGATGATCCGTACGCCGTGGTTCTTCACGCACGCAGGCTCGTCCTCCGGTCCCTCGGCGACGTGGATGTGGACTCCCGCGCCCTCGGGGAGCTCCGCGGCCGCGGCCTCGAGCGTCCGGTCGCCGAGCGTGAGGGAAGCGTGGAGCCCGAAGTGGCCGGAGTACAGGTGATCCCGGGGGTCGAGCGAGGCGAGGAAGCGAGCGTTCTCCTGGATTCCGAGGGTTGCGCGCTCCGCCCCGTCACGGTCCGAGGTCTCGTAGCAGAGCGCCGCGCGGAGGCCGACGCGGCGGCAGACGGCGTCACGCACGCGGTCGAGCGAGCCGGGAATCGCGTTCGGGCTTGCGTGGTGATCGATGAGGCTGGTCACCCCACAGCGCGCGGCCTCCATCGCGCCGACCAGGGCGCTCGTCGTGACGGCCGAATCGTCGAGCGCCTTGTCGAGCCGCCACCACAGCTGCTCGAGGATCTGGGTGAAGCTCGTGGGCGCGTAGCCGGGGACGGACATCCCTCGCGCCAGGCTGCTGTACAAGTGGGTGTGGGCGTTGATGAGTCCGGGGATCGCGAGTCTCCCGTCGGCGTCGACGCGCTCGTCCGCCGCGAAGCGGTCACCGGGGTCTGTGGCGACAGCGACGATTCGGTCGTCCTCCATGTGGATCGACGCTCGCTCGATCACCCGCTCGCCGTCCCACACGACGGCGTTGTCAATCGCTCGCCTCATCGAACCTCCGTTCCGATCAAAGGTTGGCGCCCACTTCGTCAGAGAATAGCGGCTGTCGGACGGCCAGACAACGTGGCGGCAAGAACGTCCGTCTGTTGACTACAGCAGTCGAGCACGTTCGACATGGCCTCCCGCTCACTCTCGTGCCAGCCGCGGAAAGCGAACTCGTCTAGAGAGTCATCTGGATGCGTGAGGCTGACGAAGGGGTACCCGCAACGCGAGGTGGGCTGGCGCTCGCCGAAGGGGACATGGTAGCTGCGTCAGCAGCCGGCATGGATGATCCTGATGCGTCTATCGCTCTTCGTTCGTTCCACGGTGCACGGCAGGGCGGGGCGGAGTCTCTTCTCTTCGGTGAGAT
>CAZWQN010000088.1:0-5318 GCA_964635895.1 uncultured Thermotogae bacterium
CTCTCTGCGGCCTCTGCGTTGGCTGTTCCAGAGAAGGAGGTTTCATGAGTTGGTTTGATCTCGCCGGACGGGACCTCATCAGCGAGCTCGACTGGACTCGGGAGGAGTACGACGTCGCGATGAAGGTCACCGACCAGTTGAAGGGCGCGTACTACAGCCGCACCCCGCACCCGACGCTCGAGTACAAGACGTTCGCGATGATGTTCTTCGCCGGGTCGACCCGGACGCGGATGTCGTTCGAGACCGCAATGACGCAACTTGGCGGACACTCGCAGTTCATCAACCCGCAGACGATGCGGCTGTCGCTCGAGGACAAACCCGGCGCGGGGGAGACGGTGAAGGACACCGCCGAGGCGATGGAGCGCTACTGCGACGGGATCGGCATCCGCTTGCTCGACGACGCGGTCCAGCACTACGGGCAGGGCGACCTGGTGATGCAGAAGTTCGCCGAGCACTGCCGCGTGCCGATCATCAACATGGCCTCGGACATCTACCACCCGTGCCAATCCCTGACGGACATCTACACGATGCATGAGAAGCTCGACGGGGCCGTCAGGGGGAAGAAGATCGTCATCATGTGGGCCTGGTCGCCGTGGATTCGCGGCTGGTGCTCGGTGCAGGGAACGGCGCTGATCTCGTCCTTGTACGGGATGAACGTCGTGGTTGCGAACCCGCCCGAGTACGACCTCGACCCGAAGGTGATGCAGGACTGCCGCGACCTCGCGGCGGCGTCGGGCGGCTCGTTCGAGATCTCGCACAACCTCGACAAGGCCCTCGACGGAGCCGCCGTCGTCTTCCCGCGCAACTGGTTCACGAAGGATCGCTACCAGATCGGCAAGGAGAAGGAAGCGGAGATCGCGAAGAAGTACGTGGGGTGGAAGTACTCGGCGGAGCGTCAGAAGAAGCTCGGCGCTCCCGGACACCTCCTGCAGTGCATGCCGGTCGACCGCGGAAACGAAGCGGATCCCGAGGTGTGCGACAACAAGCTGTCGTGGATCCTCGACCAGGCGGAGAACCGGCTGCACACCCAGAAGGCGATCCTGACCCTGACGATGGGAGGGCGTCTCTAGCAGGATGGCAGAGCGAACGACGCTGATCGGTTCGAGCGCCTCCCGCCCCGACGCCGTCGACAAGGTCCGGGGCGAGGCGAAGTACACCGACGACCTCGCCTTCCCCGGCATGCTCCACGTGGGTGTCGTTCGCAGCCCTCACCCGCACGCAAGGGTTCTCTCGATCGACGCCAGAGAGGCGGTGGCCAACCCTGCCGTCATCCGAGTCATCACCCACCAGGACGTTCCCGGCGCCAACGTCGTACACGTGATCTACGATGACCAGCCGGCGCTTGCCGACGGTGTCGTCCGCTACATCGGCGAGCCCGTCGCGCTGGTTGGGGCGACGTCGCGACGCGCGGCGCGGAAGGCCGTAGAGGACGTGCGCGTCGAGTACGAGCCGCTCCCTGCGGTGACCGATCCTCTCTCGGCCGTCCTGCCGGGCGCCCCGGTCGTTTGCGTACCGGCGGCTGCCGAGGGCGGCGGCAACGTGTTCAACCGAATGGTCCTCACGAAGGGCGACGTCGAGGCAGCCTTCGCGCAGGCGGAGGTCGTCGTCGAGGGCGAGTACGAGACGGGGTACCAGGAGCATGCGTACCTCGAGCCGCAGGGGGCGATCGCCGTTCCCGACGAGTCCGGATCGATCGCGGTCTACGCGTCGATGCAATGCCCGTTCTACGTGCAGGGCGCGGTCGCCAAGGTTCTCGGGCTTCCCCTCGCCAAGGTGCGCGTCGTGCAGGCGACGACCGGCGGAGCGTTCGGCGGGAAGGAGGACGTCCCGTCGCTCATCGCTTCCCTCGCCGCCCTCGTGGCGTGGGTCACGCGTCGTCCGGCGAAGCTCGTCCTCGACCGCGGCGAGGATGTCCTCACCACGAGCAAGCGGCATCCGGCCCGGGTCCGCTACCGGACGGCGGCGAGGTCCGATGGCACGATCGCGGGCATCGACGTCGACGTCGTTCTGAACGCCGGGGCCTATCAGACCCTCTCCTCCGCCGTCCTGTGGCGCAGCCTGGTGACCGCTGCCGGGCCCTACCGAATCCCCGCCGTGCGCGTCGTCGCGCGGTCCATCGCGACGAACACCGTCCCGAATGGGGCGTTCCGCGGGTTCGGGAGCCCCCAAGTGATCTTCCCCCACGAATCGCAGATGGATCGGCTCGCGCAACGGCTCGGGCTCGACCGCGCGGAGCTGCGGCGGCGCAACGTTCTTCACCCGGGGGATCGGACGTCGACCGATCACCGGATCGATGAGAGCGTAGGGATCGCCGAAACGCTCGACCGCGCCGTGGAGCTTTCCGAGTGGGCGAAGCGGCTGTCTCGAGTCGAAGCGTTCAACCGGTCGAACGGCGATCGCCGCAGGGGCATAGGGATCTCGTGCGTTCTCTACGGCGTCGGATTGGGAGGAAAAGCGCCGTCGCTCGACAAGGCCGGGGCGACCCTGAAGCTCGAGGCCGACGGATCGGTGACCGTGGCCGTCGGCACCGTCGAGATGGGACAAGGTCTCTCGACGGCCGTCCTGCAGGTCGCGGCGGAGGCGCTCGGCATCCCGATGGACCGCGTGCACCTCGCACCGGTCGACACATCACGCGTTCCGGACAGCGGGCCGACGGTGGCATCGCGCGGCACGATCATGACCGCGCTGGCTGTGGTCGACGCCGCGCGAAAGCTGCACGAGAGAGTCGTCGGCGTCGCGGGGGAACTCGGGATCCCCGGTGCGCGGATCGCCGACCGTTGGGCCGACATCGCCCGCGCCTTCTGGACACGCAACCTCGATCCCGCCGTCGAGGGCTGGGCAAGGACGGAGCCGGTGAGCTGGGATCCCGAGACGGGACTCGGCGACGCCTACCCTGTCTACGCCTTCGCGACGCACGTCGCCGAGGTTGAAGTCGATCTCGCCACCGGGGAGGCCCGCGTCGTCGACTACGTCGCCGTCCACGACTCCGGCACGATCCTCAATCGAGCGTCGGCCGAGGGACAGGTGGAGGGTGGGATCGCTCAGGGCATCGGGTTTGCGCTCTCGGAGTCGATCTTGCAGAAGGACGGCCGGCTCGTCGTCAACGGCCTGACGACGTACCGACTGCCGACGGCGCGCGACGTTCCGTTCGGAACGCGGGTGGAGTTCGTCGAGGCGAAGTTCCCCGCCGGCCCGTTCGGCGCGAAGGGCATCGGCGAGGTGCCGCTGATGGCGGCGCACGCGGCCGTCGCCCGTGCCGTGGCTCACGCGATCGGCCGCGAGCCCTCTCGCTACCCGCTCGATCCGCCCTACGTGCGGGAGCTGGTCGCAGCGAAGACCTGATCGCGGCAAGCCGCGGTGCGGCCAGCCGTGGGGCCTAGGGAGGGGATGCCGTGGTCTACGCGATCATCTCTGCGCTCTTCTTTGGAGTCAGCGCCCCGTTGTCGAAACTTCTCCTTGCGAGCGTCGATCCGATCGCCCTCGCGGGGCTCCTCTACCTTGGCGCCGGCGCCTCCCTTGGGGTCCTTGCCCTCGTGTCGAGGGGGCGAGCTCTGTCGCGCCGCGAGGCGGGCCTGGAGCGGCAGGACGTACCGTGGCTCGCTGGAGCCATCGCCGCCGGGGGAGTCGCCGCACCGATCTTCCTCCTTCTCGGGTTGTCCAGTACGCCGGCGGCCGCGGCGTCTCTCCTTCTCAACTTCGAGGTGGTCGCTACCGCGCTTCTCGCGTACGCGCTGTTCGGGGAAGCCGTCGGAAGGAGGACGTGGATCGCGGTCGCTGCCGTCTCGGCCGGCGGCGCCCTCCTCTCCGTCGACCCGTCCGCGGGGTGGGGACTGTCGCCGGGCGCGCTCCTCATCGTTGCGGCCTCTCGCGCTGTGGGGGCTCGACAACAACCTCACCCGCCAGATCTCGCTTCGCGACCCAAAGCTCTACACCACGGTCAAGGGGCTCGTCGCCGGCGGCTTCTCGCTCGGGCTCGCCGCCGGTCTCGGACGTCCCCTGCCGTCGATCTCGGCGGCCCTGGCCGCCTTGGCCGTCGGGGCGGTCTGCTATGGCGCGAGCATCGCCCTCTTCGTCCACGGGCTTCGCAACCTGGGGACCGCCCGAACTGGAGCCGTGTTCGCGGCGGCCCCGTTTGCCGGAGCGATCCTGTCGGTCGCCCTGTTTCCCGCGGCCCCGCACGCCGTGTTCTACGGAGGCGCCGCCCTGATGGTTCTCGGCCTTGTGCTTCTCCTGCGGGAGAAGCACGTCCACCGGCACGTTCACGAGCCGATCGTCCACACCCACGCCCACGTTCACGACGAGCACCACGCCCATCCGCACCCGGCGACGACGGCCGGACGGTTGCGGCATACCCACGTTCACACGCACGCGGCACTGGACCACTCCCACCCGCATGCCCCCGACGAACACCACAGGCATTCCCACGATTCCTCCGGGTGATCGGCGGCTCGCGGGAACGAAGAACGGGAGGCCCTGGGGCCTCCCGTCGTGATGGTCGTAAGGTGGTGCCGCGCGCCTACAGGCCGAGCGCGCCCAGGAGCGCGGAGAAGTCCACGGCTCCCTGGAGTAGGTCCTCGATCGAGGTTACGCCGAGCATTCCGACAATGGTGTTGAAGAAGTTCTGGATCCCCTCCGCCGGCGCCGACATGATGATCGGCATCAGCGAATCCTGCAGGGACATACCGAGCGACTGGGACACCTGAGCGAGGTAGGCGGCGTTGTCCTCAAAGAACTTGGCGAACGCCGCGGCCAGCGCCTCCGGGTTCGCCTCGCGCAGGTGAACGATCCCCACGCCGAAGAGGTACCCGAGCTGGGCCACCGTCGTGAAGTACGGCGCGCCTGCCGGTCGCTCGCCGTTCATCCACAGGATGTACGACGGCTTCGCCTCGGCGGGCTGCCACTCCAGGATGAGCGTGCCGCCTGCCACGAGCGACCCGCCGTTGAAATCGAACGTCGTTCCCGTCGGTCCGCCCAGCGCCGGGAGGAACCCGCCGAACTCCACCTTGCTTGTGATGGTGACCTCTTGGTCGAACTCGATGTGAATCCCGGTGACCGCGGCCCCCGTGTCGTTGTTCAACATCCAGGCCGCCACGTCGCCGACAACGTACGCGTCGAAGTCCACCCCGTACGCCGCGACGGCCGCCCCCAGAACGAGAGCCGCCACAATAAACACGCACCCCACGCCGTTCCTCGCTCGAATCATGAACGCCTCCTTGACAGACGAGTCGACGAGCATTCTAGCCCGGCTCGCCGGGCCCGACAACGCGTCTCTCTCGCCGCGCGAGGAGAGCCTCCGCCAGGAGCAGGTCCGATGCCGT
>CAZWQN010000089.1:0-5284 GCA_964635895.1 uncultured Thermotogae bacterium
TACAGGGCGCGGTAGTCGTTCGACGGTTCCCAGAAGAGGTATCCGTCCGCTCCGTAGTCTTTGGCGGCGCGGATCTGGGAGGCGATGTACGAGTCGATCGTCATCCCGGCCGGGATGGCCCTGTCGAACACCTGGAGGAACGGGCGGATCGCGGTTGCGGTCCGCTTCTTCCCGGCGGTCAGCGCGTCCTGGACCACGAGGTAGGGACCGTCCGTGTACTTCTGCTCGGTGTAGTGCGACGGGTAGAGCATCGGAGATACGAAGTCGACGTGGGCGGACATGTCCTCGAGCGACTGACCGATCGGGTCGGTGCGGCGAGCGTTCCAGTCCCACATGACGCGGCCGAACAGGTCGACGGACAGCGCGATGCGGCCTCCGATGCTTGCCTCGACTTGGGCGAGGAACGAGTCGATGGCTGCGTAGCGGGCCTCGTAGCCCGCGGCGAGCCCCCCACCGTCGGCGTAGCGGATGTAGTCGAATTGGAGTTCGTCGAACCCGAGCGCTGCGACCTCGCGGGCGATGGCCAGGTTGTAAGCGATCGCCGTCGGGTCGGCGGCGGGCACCCACCCGTCGGAGTAGCCGAGGTGCTTGGCGAGAATCGGGTCATTGAAAACGACCTGGCGCGCGATGAGATAGAACCCCTGCCCGCGAAGGATAGGGATCAGCTTCTTGAAGTCGAGCAGCCCCGTGGAGGCGCCGAGCGCCCCGGCGAGGGGAACACTGCTTGCGTAGGAGATGTCCCCGTGGTTGTCCTTGACGTTGATGACGAGCGCGTCGATCTTGCCCGCCTTCCGCGCCTCGAGCACACCGCGCAGAATGTCCTCGCGAAGGACTCCGAACGCCGTGAGGTAGACGCCGATGCGCCCGTGGCCGGAAGGGCGCGGTGCGGTCGGGGGAGTCTGCATCGTGGCGCCCCGATCGGTGGGGAGGAAGAGGAGAGAGACGCACGCGGCCGCGAGGAAGAGGCAGAGGATGAGTTTCCGGCGTCCCATGCCCCGACTCTACGCGGCGGGCCGCCCGCCGGCCGTTGCGCCGGTCCACGCCCAAGGGGACGTCGGGCACGTCGCGCCTTCGCCGGAAGCCTTCACACGATTGCCACCTCCCGCACACCGGGACGACAAGGCGATCATCTAGAATAGACCTGGATTATCGCATCTACGCGCGATTGTTGCGGTGTTGGAGCGTGGCTATAATCCCGTAGAGCTATCCCCAGAAGCCGGGTGGGGTCGGAAGGTACGAAAAGGAGTTCGAGGTCATGAAGCGGTTGCTCGTTTACCTGTTGGTCGTGGGGGCGGTCCTCGGGGCGTCGACCGCAGTGCAGGCGGGCTCTCGGGGAGCAATCTCGATCCTCGGGAACGCGGAGTTCACGGCGGACAATGGGGTGGTGGCCGGCAGTGGGACGGAGTCCGACCCATACCTGATTGCCGGGTGGGAGATCTCGGCGGGCGAAGCGAAGCACGCCGTGAAGATCGAGAACGTCACGGCTCACTTCGTCCTGCGCGGGTTGATCCTCCAGGGCGCGTGGGCGTCAGACGGCGCGGCGATTCGGATCGCGTTCTCCTCGGGCGGGCGCCTGGAGCAGTGCGCGATCTCCAACACCGTGCACGGGATCGAGATCGTCTCGTCCCAAGGGATGACCGTCACCGGGTGCGTGCTGTACGTGAGCGGCACGGGGCTTCGCGTGCTCGGCGAAAGCGCGGCCGAGTACCGCCACGACATCGACCGGACCAACACGGTGAACAACCGCCCGATGGTCTACGTCTACGGCGCTGACGGCCTCACGATCGAGGGGGAGGCGGCGGGGCACTTGACCGTGGCCGACAGCCGCAACGTCGTCGTGTCAGGGAACGAGATCAGGAACGGAGACGGCATCCAGCTCGCGTTCGTGACCGACTCGGTTGTCTCCGGGAACGAGGTGTACCGGGCGAGCCCGGTGCTGACCGAGCACGGGATTTTCCTCTACCGCTCCGACAGAAACACCCTGTCCGGGAACTCGCTGCGCAACAACCGGCTGGCGGCGATCCAGCTCACATCCTCCGACGATAACGAGGTCCGCGACAACCAGTGCCTCGCCAACGACTCGGGGATTCGCCTCGTCGCTTCCGATGGGAACACGCTCGCGGGGAACGTCGTGTTTGCCAATCCTATGGGGATCGTGATTTCCGGCGGGTCCTCGGCGAACGAGATCTCGGGCAACATCGTCTACCACGAGAACACGAAGCAGGGAGTCACGCTCGATCTGGCCTTCGACAACAAGGTGGTCGGCAACGGGCTCTCCGACTGCGAGATCGGAGTCTACGTGAGCCCTCAGGCGACGGGAAACGAGATCGTCGCCAACACGATCGTCTCGGGTGCGTACGGGGTCTCTCTCTCGGGGAGTCAAAACCGGATCGAGGCGAACCTGATCGCCCAGCAGTCGCGGGGGCTCTTGTTCCCCGAGGCGTTCGGGCGATCGACGGCCGTGGGAAACGACGTTTTGAACAACGTATTCACCGACAACGGGAACCAGGTCTACGTGAACCTCGACTCCAAGGCGAATCGCTTCGCGCGAAACGCGTTCCTCGGCATCGGCGTGGCGAGCATTCTCGACTACGGCACGGCGAATGTCTGGAGCGTTGACGGGGTCGGCAACTTCTGGCAGGGAGTCCCGGTTGTCGATGCCGACGGGAACGGCATCGGCGAGTCCGCGGTGACGGTCTACCCATCCACGGCGCAGGACATGGGCCCGCTGGTCTCGGTCGACGCGGCGACAGCCGGCTTCGGCGTCGCCGGGGCGATGGCGCCCGCGGTCGTGACGATCGAGCGCGCGGACGGCTCGAGCGTCGACGTCTCCGTCCGCGTCGCGGAGAGCGGGGTTCAGCGCTGGGCGGGCTTCCGCGGCTTCCCGGCGGCGCTCGTCGGAGCGTTCCCGGGGATTCTCTTTCCGTTCGAGATCGAAGGCGACCGTCGGTTCACGATGGAGACGGTGCTGTTCGATCTCGACATCGCGTTCTTCGCCGCGGATGGAACGTTCGTGGGGGGCACGCGGATGACGGCCGACTCGCCCGACCTCTACGCCCCGAGTTCCCCGTTTCAGTACGCGCTCGAGCTTCCGCCCGGGTCGATCGAAGCCTTGGGAATCGCCGCGGGCGTGCGGCTTCTGGTGCCGTAGCGTGGCGAAAGCCCGCCGGAGCCTGTCGACGATCGTGTTCGACCTCGACGGGACCCTCGTCCGCTACCACGGCATCGAGTTCGAATCGAGCTGGGGAGCGGTGGCCAGCGCGGCCGGCGTCGGCGCGAAGTCGAAGGCGCTCCTGGCAGACTACCTGCCGCGTCCGGAGGCCTACGCCGAGTGGGTGACGAGGGACGCGTCGCTGCTCGCCGGGATTCGGGTTGCCGACGTCGCCGCGCGGGTGCTTCCCGCGCCGTACGCGGAGGGTGTCGTCGAGGCGATCTCCGCGCTGCGAGGCCGCTACTGCCTGGGAATCCTCTCCTCCGGGCTCGACCTCGTGGCGGACTGGGTGCGCAGGGATCTCGGCCTGGACTTCGCTCTAGCGAACCGCATTCATGTCCGCAACGGCCGGTTCACCGGGACGGCCGAGACGGTCGTGGACCTGTGGGCCAAGGATCGCGCGCTGCGTGCGCTGGCGGCGGAGAGGGGAGCCAACCTTGCCGAGGTGTGCTTCGTGGGAGACCACGTCAACGACATCCCGGCGATGCGGATCGCCGGGCTCGCTGTGGCGGCGAATCCGAAGGAACGGCAAGTCGCGGAGGCCGCCACGTTCGTGATCGAGAGCTTCCTCGAGCTGCCGCCCCTTCTCGACTCCTGGTGCGAGTCGGCGGCTCACTCCGGGTCGGTGTAGAAGAAGACCTCGTAGACCAGGCGATCGAGCACTTCCCCCTTGAACTCCCGGCCGAGCGTTCGTCCGACGAACGACGGAAGGTTCTGCCGCAGGCTCTCGGAGTAGTCGCAAGCCACGACGGCGTCCTCCCCGAGCGAGGTCAGCGCCTGCTGCAGCAAGCGGGCGCCGATGCGGCGGAGGTCCTGGAAGGACGGGTCGATGACCACGGCCGGGAGGAAGAACACCCTGCCGTCGCGCGTCCTCTTCGGGTACCGCGCCTCGAAGTAGCCGGCGTTCACCCACGGAACCTTGGCGAGGGCGTTCGTCAGCAACGTCACGCCGACGAGCTTCTCGTCGCTGTACACAAGGAACTTGGCGAAGTCCTCGTCCTGCAAGATCTCGTGGAAGCGGTCCTCGCGGTACGACCCGTGGTGGATCGGCGTGCGCTCGTTCAATCGCGTGAACGCCCCGTGATAGATCGACCACAGGCGGTCGCGCTCCGCGGCGCTGCGGACGCAGAGCGTCTCTACGATGCGGATCTCGTCGGGCACCGGAGCCTCCCTTCTACGTTCCGAACAGCCGGTCTCCGGCGTCGCCGAGGCCCGGCAGAATGTACCCCTTGGCGTTGAGTTCGCGGTCCAGCGCGGCGCAGTAGATGGGCACGTCGGGGTGCTCCGCGGAGTACGCGGCGACGCCTTCGGGCGAGGCGACGAGGCAGAGGAACTGGATGTCCCGGCCGCCCTCGCGTTTGATGATCTGCGTCGCCGCGATGGCGCTTCCGCCCGTGGCGAGCATCGGGTCCACGACGATGACCCGCGCGTCGGCGAGGTTCGGGGGAAGCTTGGAGTAGTACTCCACCGGCAGCAGGGTGTGGGGGTCTCTGTAGAACCCGACGTGACCGACCTTGGCGGTGGGGATGAGGTCGAGCACGCCGCCGAGCATTCCCGTTCCTGCGCGGAGGATCGGAACGAGCACCACGGGCACGCCGAGGACGCGGCCGGTCATCGTCTCGAGCGGCGTGCGGACCGTGACCTCACGCAGCGGGTACCCACGCGTGATCTCGTAGACCATGAACGCCGTCAGCTCGTCAAGGAGCCGGCGAAATGTCTCGTTGTCCGTCGCGGCATCCCGCATGCGCGTCAGCTTGCTCTGGATCAGGGGGTGGTCGATGATGTGAAGGTTCGGCATACCTCTCCTGGTTTCTCGCACGGCTCTGCCCACGATACTCGATCGGTCGAGGTTCGGCAACCGGGATAGGAACAGGCGTGGCGAGCGCCCCTGTCCGTACTCGGTCGCCCGCCGCAGGTCGTGGTCTGCGGGATGGGAAGACTGCGGGGAGATCGCGTGTCCGATGGCGGGGCGGTGCATTGGGGCGGAACCGCGAAGTCCGACCACGATGGACGATCCGTCGCGTGGGCGAGCGCCCTCGTTGGCATTCGGCGGGAGAAGGCGTGCGCCGGCCG
>CAZWQN010000090.1:0-5278 GCA_964635895.1 uncultured Thermotogae bacterium
TCCGCCTGTCCGTCGGAAGGCCGAATGACGAACTCGTTGTAGAACGGGCCGTCGAAGGCAAGCGAGTACCCCGGGAGCTTCGCGATCTGGGCCGCGAGGTAGTGCGCCTTCTCGAGGTTGAGCAGCCCGAGCTGGCGAAGGCCGACGGCCCCGACGGTCGCCAGGTATACGGTGGCCGTCAGCGCGCAGTGCGCCGAGTTCGTGCAGATGTTGGACGTCGCCTTCTCGCGCCGGATGTGCTGCTCGCGCGTTTGAGCCGCCATCGTGTACCCCACGCGGCCGTCCGCATCCACCGTGCGGCCCGCCACCCGCCCCGGCAGCTGGCGCAAGTACTCCTTCTTCGTCGCGAACAGGCCCAGGAGAGGTCCGCCGTACCCCATCGGAAGGCCGAGGCATTGGCCCTCGCCCACCACAATGTCCGCCCCGACCACGCCGGGGGGCTCGATCACGCCGAGGGCGAGCGGGTACGTGGCCACGATCAGGAGGGCGTCGCCGAGACGGCCCTTCATCCCGGCGAGGGCCTCGACGACTCCGAAGGCGTTCGGGGACTGAACGACGAGCGCGGAGACGTCCCCGGGCAGCCGATCGACGTCGCAGCGACCGGACGGAGAGAACGGCACGTCGACCAGCTCGATGCCCGCCGCCCACGCGTAGGTGCCCAGGACCCGCCGATAGTGCGCGAAGACGTTGGCGGCGACCGCGACCCTTCCCCGCTTTCGGATGCGCTCGCTCATGAGGGCGGCCTCGGCGAGGGCGGTCGCGCCGTCATACAGAGACGCATTCGCAATCTCCATCCCCGTGAGCTCGCACACCATCGTCTGGAACTCGAACATCACCGTGAGCGTTCCCTGGCTGATCTCCGGTTGGTACGGCGTGTAGGCCGTGTAGAACTCTGACCGGGACGCAAGGTGGTGCACGGCGCGGGGAACGTAGTGGTCGTAGATGCCGCCCCCGAGGAGGGAGATTCGCCGCGGCGCCTCGTTGGCGTCCGCGAGCCTAGAGAGTTCGTCCAGGACCTCGACTTCGCTGCGGGCGGGGAGACCGAGCGGGCGGCAGGCGGCGGTCACCTCGCGCGGGACGTCATCGAACAGCTCGTCGATGGACGAGCGTCCGATCTCCCGCAGCATGGCCCGGCGGTCGGCGTCGGCGTTCGGGATGTAGCGCATGGAGGGAGCCCTTCAGGCGATGAGGGCTTCGTAGGCCGCGGCGTCGAGAAGGCCTCCCGCCTCGGAAGGGTCCGCGAGCTGGATCACGGCGATCCATCCGGCCTCGTGGGGGGACTGATTGACCAGCTCGGGGGACGACTCCAGTTCCCGATTCACCTCGAGCACCTTCCCCCCCACGGGGGCGTAGACGTCGCTCACCGCCTTGACGGACTCGACGGTGCCAAGGAGCCCACCTTGCTTGACGTCGGCGCCGACCGTGGGCAGCTCGACGAAGACCACGTCACCCAGTTCCGTCTGGGCGTGATCGGTGATCCCGACCCGGGCGCGGTTCCCCTCGATCTTCACCCACTCGTGCTCCTTGGTGTAGCGATACGCCGTTGGATACGCCATTTCTCCTCCTCACCCGCTCCGCATCGCGGTTCAACTGGGATTATACGGGGCGTGCCACCGAGCGACCACCGCTTTAGAAGGGAGCGGCGCCGCTCTCGTCCCACGTCATGGGATAGAAGCTCGCGTACGCCTTGTTGAAGTGAACCCTCACCGTGCCCGGAGGGCCGTGACGCTGCTTGGAGACGATGATCTCGGCCTCCGCGCCCGCGCCTTGTCCCGACGACTCCGCGGCCTCCGCCGGCTGAGCGTAGTAGTCCTCCCGGTAGATGAACATCACCACGTCGGCGTCCTGTTCGAGAGCTCCGCTCTCGCGGAGGTCCGACAGGACGGGGCGCTTCGACTCGCGTCGCTCCACCGCGCGGGACAGCTGCGACACGGCGACGACCGGAACGTTCAGTTCGCGCGCAAGCTTCTTGAGCGAGCGCGAGATATAGGCGATCTCCTGCTCGCGGACGTCGGTCCGGATTCCGGCATCGACAAGCTGCAGATAGTCGACGATGACCATGTCCAACCCATGCTGGGTGGCCATTCTTCTCGCTTTGGCGCGGATCTCCAGCACGGAGACGCCCGGCGTGTCGTCGATGACGATCGTCGACTTCTGGAACTTGCTCGCCGCGTTCGCGATGTCCCTCCACTTGGGCGGCGGCACGAATCCGCCGCGGAGCCGGTGCAGGCTGACCTTCGCCTCTCCGCAGAGAAGTCGTTCCAGGAGCTGCTCCTTGGTCATCTCGAGCGAGAAGATGCCGACCGCCGCCTTGTCGCGCACGGCGGCATGCCGAGCCAGACTGAGCGCCAGACTCGTCTTTCCCGTCCCTGGACGTCCGGCCACAATGATCAGATCCGACCGTTGGAGACCCGATGTGAGCTCATCAAGCTCCTTGAACCCCGTCGAGAAGCCGCGAATGGTCTGGTGCTCGGGATCGCGGTGGAGCTCCTCCAGCGAGCCGATGTGCTCGTACAGGAAGTCGTTCACGAGGAAGTACGGGCGGTCGAGGCTGCTCTCGGTGATCTTGAAGATGAGGGACTCGGCGTGGTCGAGGATCTCGTCGGTCTCGCTGGTCTCGTCGTAACCGAACTCCGAGATCTGCCCGCCGGCTTCGATGAGGGCACGCAGGACCGCCTTCCGGCGGACGATGTCGGTGTAGTATCCCAGCGACGCGGCCGTGACCGTACGGCTTTGTAGCTCGTTCAAGTACACGCGGCCGCCGGCGCGCTCCATGTCCCCCAGCTCGTCGAGGCGGTTGGCGACGGCGATCGTATCTGCAGGGACTCCGCTGGAGAAGAGCTCTCGGATCGTTCGGAACAGCACCCGGTGGCGCTGCAAGTAGAAGTGCTCCGGGGTCAGCCGCTCGATGAGGATCGGGACGCTCCCGTCCGGATCGAGGAGGGCGGCCCCCAACACCTGCTGCTCCGCCTCCACATTCTTCGGGAGTTCGCGGATGCCTTCGCTTGGGGTCTGCGGAACGTCGGCTTGTTTCATCGCGGAACGACGGGCATTATAGACCGTCCCGCCGGCGCGACCCAACCGCGGACCGGCGCGGGCCGTTGACCGAGGTTTTCCCATGCAACGCACGGATTGAAGGGGCATTGAGGGTTGGCTATACTCGCGCGAAACGGTAACCAGAGCCTTGGAGGGTGATGTGGAAGTTCTAACGATGAAGGAGCTGCTCGAAACGGGCGTCCATTTCGGACATCGCACGCGGAAGTGGAATCCCAAGATGGCTCGGTACATTTTCACCGAGCGCAAGGGGATCCACATCATCGACCTCGAGCAGACCGTGGACATGTTCCGCAAGGCCTACTACTTCGTGCGCGATCGCGTCGCCGGGGGCGGCGAGGTCCTGTTCGTGGGCACGAAGAAGCAGGTCCAGGGGACGATCGCCGAAGAGGCCCTGCGATGCGGCGCTCACTACGTGAATCGCCGCTGGCTCGGCGGCACCCTCACGAACTTCCCGACGATCAAGCTCTCCATCGAGTGGATGAAGAAGCTCGAGACGATGGTCGAAGACGGGACCGTCGAGCACATGCCCAACAAGGAGGCGAGCCGGCTGCGCCGCGAGCTCTCCAAACTGCAGCGAAACCTCGACGGGCTGCGCCACATGGAGCGGCGGCCCGACGTGCTGTACATCATCGACCCCGACGTCGAGCTGAACGCCGTCCGTGAGGCGAACATCCTTCGGATCCCCGTGATCGCCATCGTGGACACGAACTGCAACCCCGACCCGATCGACTTCCTGATCCCGGGAAACGACGACGCCATCAAGGCGACCAAGTTGATCACCGCACGGATCGCCGACGCCGTGCTCGAAGGACGCGAAGGACGACAGGACGATCCCGAGACGGCATCCGCGCCGTCCGAGGATCCCGCAACACCCGTTGTCACCGCCGAGGACGTTGCACCCGCCGTGGAGGATCTCGCGGCGACCGTCAGCGTCAACACCGAGGAAGAGGGCGCGTAGGACCATGACCACGATTCGAAGCGAGGACGTGAAGAAGCTCCGCGCCGAGACGGGCGTCGGAATGATGGACTGCAAGAAGGCGCTCATCGCCTCGGGCGGCGACTTCGCTCGAGCGAAGCAGATCCTGCGGGAGCAGGGGCTCGAGCTCATGGGACAGCAGGGCCGCGAGGCGAGCGAGGGCCGCATCGAGTGCTACGCGCACCACAGCGCCAAGCTCGGCGTCATGGTCGAGGTCGCGTGCAACACCGACTTCGCCGCCAAGAGCGCAGACTTCGTGCAGTTCTCGAAGGACCTCGCGATGCACATCGCCGCGTCGAATCCGCGCTACATCGCGCCGGAGAACGTCCCGGCCGCCGACCTGGACCAGGAACGCGAGATCTACCGCAAGCAGCTCGAGAAGGAAGGCAAGCCGGCGCACATCATCGAGAAAGCGGTCGAGGGCCGGCTTAACCGGTTCTACGAGGACACTTGCCTCCTCAAGCAGGCGTTCGCCAAAGATCCGACGGTCCGCGTCGAGGACCTGCTGGCGGACCTGCGGACCAAGACCGGCGAGAACATCCTCATCAAGCGGTTCGCCCGCTACGAGGTGGGGGCCGGCGGAGCATGAGAGAGAAGCCCTCGCGCATTCTGCTCAAGCTGAGCGGCGAGGCACTGAAGGGACCGGAAGGCGCGTTCTCTCCCGATTCGCTCGGTCGAATCGCCGGAGAGATCGCGCCTCTCACGTCCACCGAGATCGCCGTCGTCGTGGGCGGGGGAAACGTCATCCGGGGGGGACGCAGCGAAGGATTCGACCGCGTCGAGGCGGACACGCTCGGGATGCTGGCGACCGTCCTGAACGCGCTCGCACTCCGAACCTACCTCGAGCGGGCGGGGCGCGACACGTTCATCCAATCGGCCGTCGACACCGAGCTGACCGATCCAATCTCTCCCCGGGACGCCAAGAAGGCGCTCGTCGCGGGCGCGATCGTCCTGTTCGCGGGAGGAACAGGAAGTCCGCTCGTGACGACGGACACCGCCGCGGCGCTGCGGGCCGTGTCGATCGGCGCAGACCTCCTCGCGAAGGCATCGAACGTTCCGGGCGTGTTCGACCGCGACCCGGCGCGCGATTCTGCTGCACGGCGGATCGCCGAGCTGTCCTTCGACGAATACCTGGCCGCGCGGTACGGCGTGATGGACCAGGTTGCCGTCGAGATCTGCCGCGAGCATCGCCTTCCGATCGAGGTTTTCGACTTCGAGCGGCCGGGGGCGCTCCGCGCCCTCGCG
>CAZWQN010000091.1:0-5151 GCA_964635895.1 uncultured Thermotogae bacterium
CTAGCGCCGCGGGGCACCGGCATCGAGTCAGCCGTGCACCCCGACGCGAACTCGTCGAGGCGCGAGAGCGCTACGCCGACCGGTTCCGCAACCCCGCACGCCAGGCGGTTGGGACGCCGGCCGCATTGGAGGTATCCGTTTGCCTCTCCACGCGGTCCAGCCTCTCGTAGGTCCTCATCCCGAGGAAGAGAGTGGGAGCCAGAAGCCCGAAGGCCGGGCTCGGCAGCAGCCACACCCGGAGACTCCGACCGACCCTGAGTCGTCGCGGCCCGAGACCCCGCCGTCCTCTTGAGCGCACGAGCGCGCTGTCGTGCGCTCCTTAGGCGGCAGGCTCCGCCTGCGCCACGTCGTGGTCGGGGAGAGCTGACTCTACGACGCGCAACGGCCGGTAGGCGAAGCCGACGAGCGCGGCAACTGCCGCGAGAAGCCCACCGAACACGAGCATGAGGCCCATGCCCGCCCCCGGCCCCGTCCCGACGAGGGGACCGAACGTCTTCGCCAGCGCGCCGCCCGCCCTCATCCCCGGCTCGAACACTCGATCCGCAAGCGGCCCCGCGAGGAGCATCGCGAGTGGCGTGCCCACCTGTGCGAGCATCAGGCGGACGGAGAAGACGCGACCCTGAAGGTCGGGAGGCACCTTCGATTGCCAGATGGTCTGACTCGACGCGTTCACCGTCGGGAAGATCATCGCCATGGCGAACATCGCGCCCGCCCACACGGGCAGCGATCGCCCCACGCCGACTCCCACCAGCCCGACGAGCCCGCCAAGCGCACACCCAATCAGTACCCCGTGCACGCGCCGCTTCGGACCGCCCCACAGGCTCAGGAGCACCCCGCCAACCACGCCGCCGATCCCGGCCGCCGACTGCACGCTCCCCAGGAGCATGGCGTTGTCCCCTGTGCGGGCAAGCACCATCGGCGCAAGAACCGTGAACCCGAACCCCGACATGACGTTGAACAGGAAGAACATGCACAAGAGACCCAGCAATCCGCGACGCGCGGCAATGTAGCGAAAGCCGAAGCCCGCTTCTCGGAGCAGGCTGCTTCGCGCCTTCGCGCCCTCGGCCGACCGAGCCGGCTGGGGGATCTTCGCCAACAGGAGGATGACGATCGCCGTTGCCATCGTCGCGAGGTCGACGCTCAAGATCCCGGCGATCCCGATAGGCCCTAGCAGGATTCCCGCAGCGACCGGCGAGAACACGCCCGAGATCGACCCGGCCAGCGACATCATGCCGCTCGCGCGGGCGTACTGCGACTTGTCGACAAGCACACTGATCGTCGCCGAGTAGGCCGGGAACTGGAACGCCCCAAAGGTCCCGATGAACACGAGCACGGCGTACAGATGCCAGATCTCGAGGGCCCCGGCAAGGTAGAGAAGCAGAATCGTGAGCGTCCCGAGTCCCGCGGCCAGGTCGGACAGGATCATGAGGAGCTTTCGGCTCGTCCGATCGACGATCGCCCCGGCGAGCGGGCTGACGAGGACGACGGGCGCAAAGGCGCAAACGCCGGCAAGCGCCAGCGCCGTGGCCTGGCCGGTCTTCTGCCAGGCCCAGATCGTCATCGCGAACTGGGTCATTCCTGTGCCAAGCAGCGACAGGAGCTGACCGGCCCAGATCGCGGTGAACGTTCCCATCCCCTTCCACTGCTCGCGCTTCATGTCCACTCCTTGGTTCGCTCTGCCGCGCGGCGGAGACCACCGGGTGTTCGGCCCGCTCTCTGGCTCGTCCACGCCCATGAGTCGCGCTCCGCGTTCTCCGGCGTTCATCGCCGGCGGAGCCGTCACGCCGCGGCGACGGAAACGCGAAGCGCCGGGTCGGCGACGGCGTTGTATGCCGCGACGAACGACATCGGCCCGGTCGCGATCGTGTCGACGAGCGCGCGGCGGCCGGCCCGCTCGTCGAGGGTTCTGGCCATGTGAGCCCCTCCGACGTAGAACGCGCGGCCGAGCACGCCTTCCTTCCAGGCCAGGTCGCGTAGCGCCGCCTCATCCAGTACGTGCCGCTGCGCAAGGATCGCGTTCATCGTCTCGAGTTTGCGCGCGACCTCAGCCGCGTCGTCGAGCATCTGGAAGTCCTCCTCCGCCTTTGCCGGGAAGATCCCCTGCGCGGTGTAGTTCACGTACGTCGCGATGCCTTCGTTCTGGATGTTCCCAAGAAGCCCCTGAAGCGCCTCGTCGTCGAGCCGCGCGTCGGTCCAGCGCTCGCTGTTCTCACAGAAGCCGCCGTGCCAGCACTCGTGAACCAGCATGTTCAGGACCCACGACGCCCGCTCGTCGATCGAGAGGTCGGCTTCGTGCCAGAAGCGAGAGGTCACGTTGACGACCACCTGTTCGTAGGCGAACGCGTTCACCCGCAACCCTCCGGCGAAGAGAACCCGGATGTCGAGCGTCGCCGGCCGGTCCGGCAGCAGGCTACACACGTGAGGAATGCCCGCAGCCAGGAATCGCTCCTCTTCCTGCATGACCCGCCGAGTCATCTGCAACGCCGGGTGTTGTGTGCGTTCGCTTGCCGGCAGAGCGACGATCTCACGGACCACGTTGCGGAAAGAGTCGAAGTCCATCGGCACGCCGACCACCTCGTGCCACCCGCGCGCATACCGCATCGGCTCTTCCCTCTCCCAGAACCCTTCCGCGTCGGCGAGAGCTCCCTCGGGGTCGGCGAACAGCCGCTCTACGGTGCCCGAATCGAAGCGAATCTCGGCGCGAACCTTCCCGATTTCGATCATCCTCTTCCTTCCACCTCCTGCGAATCCCGCCCCGACGCCTCGATGGTAGCATAACAGTGTGTTGTTCTGCAAGTCGCCGGGTCACGCTCCACGCTCCCACAAGGCCCGTATCGGCTCCGTCTCCCGCACGGCCGCGCGACGGGCGCGATCGGCCTTGGCTCGCCCTTCTAGAGGTGCAGCGGGCGCCGCAGGGCGTTCGCCAGGGCGAACGTCGCCGGAATGCTCACCAAGGTCACGAGCATGAACTTCGCGAACGGCGGCATGGCGACGTTCATCGCCGCGTACTGGAACGCCAGGATCACCGGCACGTGGACGATGTAGGCTGCGTACTGGCTCCTCGCGAGCGCCGTCGCCAGGCGCCCGTGCATCGTCACCCCATCGCGGAAAGAGGACGAGGAGGCCGATGCACGCCGCGCAGCAGAACAGAGATTCCCAGAAGACGTACACGGTGCCCCACGCCGGCTCCCCGATCGGGAAGAGGTCGTACAGCATGAGATCGTAGGCAGCGATGAGCGCCGCGAGAACCGCAGCGACGGCAAGCCACGCTCGCCCCGCACGGGAGGAGAACGCCGACAGCCACTGTCGTCGGTAGGCGATGAGGCCGAGAACGAAGAACGAGAGGTCGCGAGGCACGTCGGCGAACGCAACCCGGAAGAAACCGAGGAGATAGACCCACCGATCGATCGGGTAGGCGATTCGCACGAGGCCGGAGAGGAGGGCGAGCCCAAGGGCGAACAGCAGGATGGCCCACGCCCGAGGCGCCGCCGGCAGCGCAGGAGACCGCCGCCCGCGGAGCGCACGCCACAGGGCGTACACCAGGCTGAACAGGAGCAGGTGCTCGAGAAACCACAGGTGGCCGACGTCGATCGGCCACGCCTTGGCGCCGCCGCCCGGAGCGCCGAAGACGAAGATCTGGAGAGGGATCATCAAGAGGGACCAGACGAGGAGTGGCAACCCAATTCGCAGGAGACGTCCCTTCACGAACGGCCAACCGCCCTTCGCGTCGTACGAGCGAGCCACAAAATGGCCCGAAATGAGGAAGAACAGGCTCATGAAGAACGAGCGGTCGATCGTGAATAGCGGCCCCAGGAAGGCGCTTCGCGCCGCCTCCTGAATTGGCCATGCACCTCCCGTCGGCCCGTACGCCTGTCCAACGTGGTGCGCGATCAGCAGCGCGGTGAGCGCCACTCTGAGGTTATCGAGGTAGTAGAGCCTTTCTCGCTCGGCCATGTCTCCTCCTGCGGATGCGAGTCTTGCCGGCGAGCCTAGCCCTGTCCGAAGATGCCGGTCAAACCGCCTTTGCCGCAGCCCTGTCTACACCGCCAGCGTTCGAGTCGCGAGGTCGGTCCCGGCGCGCAGCTCCTTCTCGTACCACACGGACTGGCGGATGACGTGCATGCCGGCACGCTCGTACACCCGCAGCGCACCAGTCAGGTTCTCTGAGTCCATGTCCAGCTCTACCGCCGCGTAGCCGCGGCGAGCGAATTCGCCGAAGGTGTGGCGGAGCAGCGCGAGGGCGATGCCACGCTTCCTCCACGCGGGACGCACGCCGAGGCTGTCGATGTATCCGCGGGTCGTGTCGTCGACGATGCGGTTGTCGCACAGCGAGATTCCGGCGATCTCGGACCCATCCATCGCCAGGAACCACAGCGTCGGATCGAACTTGTCGCCGAGCGCCGAGACGCCTTCTTTCCAGTCGGCCAGCGCCTGATCGAAGGGTTGTGCGACGAAGCCCCAATGGTCGCGCCACGTTTCGAGGACGAGGCGAACGATCGCCTCGAGGTCTC
Organism: uncultured Thermotogae bacterium; assembly: GCA_964635895.1. Classification (GTDB taxonomy): domain Bacteria; phylum Bipolaricaulota; class Bipolaricaulia; order UBA7950; family UBA9294; genus JAPLGD01. The sequence goes on from CAZWQN010000091.1 coordinate 4,512, forward strand.
TCTCGATGTCGACCGCACGGACGGAGATTCCCGCCGGCCACTGCGCTTCCGGAATCAGCGACTCCAGTGTGATGCCCATGTGGTTCGCCAACCGCACCGCCGCGAAGCCGGCCCGCTCGAGCGCGGCAGCGCGCGCGGTGTCCTGTCCGGCGATGTTCGACATCGCCGTCACGCGGATCCCCTCCGCCGCAAGGGGAATCAGCTCGCGCGCACGCGAGATGCTCCAGGCGTGCAGCCGATCCCAGAGGCCGCCCAGACCCTCATAGGATGGGTGTGTGATCCCCGCGCAGCTGATCTCTGCGTACGGCTCACCCGGGTTCCCGATGTTGGCGATGCCCGCAAGCTCCCCGCGCGCGTCGAGGACCATTCGGCAGTCCTTCGCCAGATCGAAACGCGCACTCCTCCACCACGCCGCGACTTCTTCGCGAGTGATCTGATCCTCGCCATAGAATCTCCGCGACCGCGCGTTCATCAGCTCGACCGCCCGGTCGATGTCCTCCATCGTCACCGTTCGCATCACCCAACCCGCGGGCAACGCGCCGGCCTCGACCTTGCTCTCTGTCGTCACAGTCTCTCCCTTGCCCAGTCTCCGAACCCTCGCACCGAGGTTCGACGCAGGTAGGTGTCGGCGCCGCCCGCG
>CAZWQN010000092.1:0-5147 GCA_964635895.1 uncultured Thermotogae bacterium
GGCGCCCGGCCAGTTCTCCGCCTGGGGAATGCTCTTGACGGACCTGCGGCAGGACTACGTGCGGACCCGAGTGGCGCCGTGCAGCCGCGCGACGTGGGACCGCGTGCGCTCCGAACTCGACGACCTCTCCTCCGAGGCGCTCTCCGGCTTCGCCGAGGAGCGCGTGGGGGTCGAGCGCGTCTGGGCCCAGCAGTTCGTGGACCTGCGCTACGCGGGCCAGGAGCACGCCGTCCTGACTCCCGTCCTCGACGGGGACGACCTCGATCGGCTCCTTGAGCGGTTTCACGCCCTCCACGAGCGGGCCTACGCCTTCCGGCTCGCCGACCCCGTCGAGGTGGTCAACTACCACGTCGCCGCGTGGGGGACGGTCCGCAAACCCGCGTTGCGCGAGGTAGACGCGACGACCACATCGATCGACGCCGCCCGGAAGAAGAACCGACGCGTGGAGTTCGAGGGCTTCGGGTGGCTGGACGCCGGTGTCTTCGAGCGCGATCGCCTTCCCGTCGGGGAGAGGATCGTCGGCCCCGCCGTGATTGAGGAACCGGCGTCGACGACGATCGTCCTCCCGGACCAGACTGCGCGTCGTGACCCGTTCGGGAATCTGATCCTCGAGGAGGTCGCCTCGTGACCACTCGGCCCGTCGACCCCTTCACCGTGGAAGTCATCAAGCGAGCGCTCGTCTCCGCCGCGGAGCAGATGTTCGTGGCGCTCGGGCGCACGGCGAAAAGCTCGGTCATCTACGAGGTGCTCGACTACGGGTGCGCGGTCATCGACCGCGAAGGGAGGATGGTCGCGCAGGCGAACGGCATTCCACCGTTCATCGGCGTGCTGACGGACGCCGTCCGTGACGTCCTCGACAAGTTTCGCGGGCGCATCCGGCCCGGGGACGTGTTCATGACCAACGACCCCTACATGGGCGGGGCCACGCACCAGAACGACGTGGTCCTCGTCGCGCCCGTCTTCTTCGACGGCGAGCTGGTCCTGTTCGCGGCGAGCAAGGCCCACTGGAACGACGTGGGAGGAAAGGATCCCGGCAGCTGGTCGCCGAGCGCGACCGACATCTACCAAGAGGGGATCCAGTTCCCGGTCGTCCGCCTCGTCGCCGCGGGCGAGGAGGTCGAGGACATCGTCCAGATCGTGGCACGCAACGTGCGGGCTCCGGAGCTGACCCTCGGGGACATGCGTGCGCAAGCGGCGTCGCTTCAGGTGGCCGCCCGCCGCGTCGGGGAGCTGTGCGGCAAGTTCGGAGTGGCGGCCGTCCTGGAGGCCATCGACCTCTCGATGGAGCAGGGCCGGCGGCACGCCCTCGCCGAGTTGCGCACCCTGCCCCACGGAGTCTATGAGGCCGAGGAGTTCATTGACGACGACGGGCTCGGGGGGGAACCCGTCCCGGTGCGCGTGCGCGTCACCCTCACCGACGAGGAGTTCGTCGTCGACTTCACCGGCACCGGGCGGACGTGCGCCGGCCCGATCAACTGCCCGCTGTCGGTTCTCATCAGCACCGTCAAATTCGCGTATCAGAGCGTCCTTTCGCCCCACGCGTCCCCGAATGATGGGTTCTTCTCGCCTCTTCGGATCGTCGTTCCCGAGGACACGGTCTTCCGGCCGAAGCGGCCCGCCCGGTCAGCACGTATTGGGAGTCGGACGCCTACTCCGGAGACGTTATCTGGAGAGCCCTTGCGGCCGCTCTCCCCGACCGGATCCCCGCCGGCCACTTCCTTTCGGTGTGTGGGACCACGGTGAGCGGCATCTCCGATGCAACCGGGGAGTGGTTCTTCTCCGTCGAACCGAACGCGGGGGGATGGGGAGCCGCCGCGGGAAAGGACGGAGAGAGCGCCCTCGTCTGCACGAACGACGGCGAGACGTACATCCTCTCCGCGGAGGTCGCCGAGACGCGGTATCCGCTCCTTGTGGAGCAGTTCGCGCTCCACGCCGCGGACGCGGGACACGGAGCGTGGCGGGGCGGGCTGGGCATCGTCAAGGACTATCGCGTCCGCAACTCGCGTGCCTCGGTGACCGCGAGCTTCGGCCGCCACCTCTACCCGCCGTGGGGGTTTGCGGGGGGGCAGGACGGCTCTCCGAATCGCGTCGAGGTCCACCGTCTCGACGGCCGCGTCGACCGCCTTGGGCGCCTGTCCGGCGAAATCGTGCCGGCGGGCACCCTGGTCCGGTTCATCACGGGTACAGGCGGGGGGTACGGCGACCCGATGGCCCGTCCCCCGGCGGACGTCCTACGCGACGTCGAGAACGGGTACGTGTCTCCCAAGGCGGCGGAGTCCGTCTACGGCGTCGTGCTGCGGGGGGACCCACCCTCGGTCGACGCGCGTGCTACCGAACGGAGGCGAGCCGAGAGGAAGCCGGTCCCGCAATCACAGGAGGAGTCAACGGGTTGAGGCCGTGAGCCTCGGTGCCGCCGTTCTGCTGTGCCTGGCGCTCTCGCCGGCCGCTCCCAGCGGGCCCCGGCTAGGACCGCGGACGCCCTCGCGCATGTCTCGCGGGGCCTGCGTTCTGCCTGTGGCGCTCGCGCCATCCTCACGCAGCGGGTTCTAGGACCGATCGCCTTTGAACGCATCCGTGACCCACTCCAGCCCGAGCTCCTGGAGTCTGCCGCGAGTGGGGCGTCCGCGGCGGTCCCAACCGGCCATCTGGTAGTACGCGGCCCGCTGTCTCTTCCATGCCTGCGTGGAGATCTTGACGCCGTGCGTCGGCCCACCCTTCAAAGGGACGCCGAGCTTCGCCGGCTTCGTGTCGCTCTCGATTCCTATTCCCTCGCGCGCATTGTACGCACGCAGCAGGTTCAAACGGCGCTCCCCGACCTTCATCAACTCCCACAGCGTGTAGTCCCAGCCGGTCACGGCTCGAATCGCTTCCACAAGCTGCGCGGGGCTGTACAACTGGAACGAGGGGCCGAACACGAACTGGCACACGCAGGCAGCGTCCGTCGCGCTGTAGAAGTACTGCGTGTACAGCACATAGCGAAGCTTCTCCGTGTTCATCGCCTCCACGGGTTGGGGGTCGACCAGCCCGAGTTGTGCCGCACGGTCGGCGTAGGCCTTCGAGTAGAACGGGTCATGCTCGTGCGACTGGTGATCCGCGCCGAACGGGTTGACGGAGTACACCAGCGCGAGGCTTGGCTTGTGCTGCGGCATGTGAGCGGGGAACTCGTGGTTCTTGACGGCCACGACCAGGTCTTGGCCCACGTTCAGCGTCGCGGCCGCGCGCGCCGATCCCTCGCCAAGGACCCGACCAAAACCGTCCCGCTTCGCGATTCTCTCGACCATGAGGACCATCGCCTCCGCGTTTCCGAAACGAAGGTCGATGCCGTCAGTCTCCGCGCGCGTGAGGAGTCCCCGCTCGTAGCAGTCCATGGCCCAGGCGATGGTTGCGCCACAGCTGATGGTGTCCATGCCGTACATGTTGCACAGGGCGTTCGCTCGGCAAATGGCCGCCAAGTCGGAGACTCCGCAGTAGGAGCCGAGCGCGGCCAGGGTTTCGTACTCGGGACCTCCGTAGCGGGGGTCGGCGCGGAACGGACCCTCGGAGATCTCCACGACCCGCTTGCAGCGGATTACGCACCCGTAGCAGCTGTCGCGACGTTTCAGAACCGTATCGGCCATCGCCTCCCCGGAGATCGCCTGGGCCCCCTCGAAGACGCCGCTCGACCAGTTCCGCGTCGGGAGCCCGCCTTCCTCGTTCAGGATGAGCAGGCCTTCTGCGGTCCCAAGTCGGCTCAGTCCGGCCACCCCGGACTGCCCGAGGTGCTCGGCCCCCCAGCGCATCAGCGTCTTGACGGCCTCCGGGGATGCCGTCTCGGGGTACCGATGGCCACGGACCGCGATCGCTTTCAGGTTCTTGGCCGCCATGACCGTTCCCATGCCGGTGCGCCCGTTGGCTCGGTTGGCGAGGTTGATGAGCGAGCCGAACAGCACGCCCTTCTCGGCTGCTGGACCACACGCGAGAACCTGGATCCGGGCGTCACCAAGCTCGGTCCGAATCTCGTCCTCGACGTCCCCCGTGACCAAGCCCCACAGGCCCGTGGCGTCTCGGAGCTCGGCGTGTCCGTCGGAGAGCCACAGGTAGACCGGACGGGCGGACGCGCCATGAATGACGATGCCGTCGAAGCCCGCGGCCTTAAGCTCCGCCGGCCAGAAACCGCCCGCCTGGGAGTCGCCCACAAGTCCCGTCACGGGTGACTTCGCTGTCGCCGCGACGCGAGACTGCCCAGGGAACGGCGCACCCGTCGTCACGCCCACCATCAACGACAGCGTGTTCTCCGGCCCGAGGGGGTCGGCTCCAGGAGGGGTGTGCTTCAGGAGGAAGTGGCACCCCATCGCGCTGCCGCCCAGGTGCGTCCGGTAGAACGCGTCCTCTGGCGCATCGACGGTCATCTCTCCGCTGTCCAGGTGAACGTGGAGGATCTTTCCCCAGTACCCGTACGCCATGGAGCACCCCCTTCTCCGAGTCCCTACCGGGCCTGTCCTGCCAACCTTGCCCTGGCATCAGGTCATGCTTCGCGAAACGCCGCCGCTGCCCCCGCCCGGCCGATCCTACTCCACCTCTTCGAGGAGTTTGCGGATGGCCTCCTTCTCCTTCTCGACCAGGGGCAGCCGCGGATGCGTCGAATCCCCGCCGCACAGCCCGAGCTGGTCCAGCGCGTACTTCACGGTCTGGTGCATCTTGCCCGCCCGCTCCAGGTGACGCAAAGCCGGGAGCAGCCTCTTGTACACCGCCCAGCCGGCGTCGAGGTCCTTCCTCTCGACGATCGACTCAAACAGGCGCACCGATAGGCGTGGGGCGAAGTTCCCGACCACGCAGATCCATCCTTTCGCTCCCGCGGCGAACGACTCGAACGCCAGATCCTCCCATCCGCAGAACACGGTCATCCGATCCTGCGTGAGGGTCCGGATCTCCGCGATCCGACGCACATCGCCGGTGCTCTCCTTGATGTGGGTTGCGTTCTTCAGCCTCGAGAGGGCGGCCACCGTCTCCGGCCGGATGTCGACCTTGGACGTCCACGGGTTGTTGTAGATCATGATGGGTAGCTCGACGGCGTCGGAGATCCTCTCGTAGTGGTAGACGATTTCCTCCGGGGTCGGCAGGTAGTACCACGGCGGGATGACGAGCGCCCCTGCGGCCCCAAGCTCCTT
>CAZWQN010000093.1:0-5121 GCA_964635895.1 uncultured Thermotogae bacterium
TCGCCGTTCCCATCCCGACGGCGAGCATGATCGACATCGAGTAGATCGAACGGATGACGTTCGTCGCCGCGAGCTCCATGGTCCCGATCCGGCTCGTGACAAGGAAGAACGCGAACCAGCTTCCGTGCGACAGCGCGCGCTGGGCGTGAACCGGCAGCGACAGCCGGAACAGGGGCGAGATCCACCGTCTCCCCAGGGCCGCTCCGCGGTAGGGCGAGTATGTTCGGCGATAGAACGGCAGAAGAGTGACGACGACGTAGTACGCGACTCCGATCCCAATGGCGACGTTCGTCGCGATCGCGGCGCCGGCGACGCCGAGGGCAGGAAAGCCTCCCCGCCCGAAGATCAGGAGGTAGTCGAGGACGATGTTGACGGCGGTGATGAGGATCGAGCTGACGAGCAGATGGCGCGTCCGGCCGATCCCGGCGAAGAACGCGCCGTAGACCCAAGAGAAGAACGAGAACGCGGCGCCGAAGAAGCGGTGGTGGAGGTAGACGGCTCCGAGCCTCGTCACTTCGGGGTCCGGTGAGAGGAGAGGCGCCGCGAAGCGCGCGATCCACGGCGCCGCGGCGACGAGGGGAACGCCGAACAGAAGGGCTACGCCGAGCCCCGCGCGGAGCACCTCGCCGCACTGCCCGAACTGCTCCTCTCCGAAGCGGCGCGCGACCAAAGCCTGGACCCCGACGCTCATTCCACCGAGGGCGTGGACCACGGCGAAGAAGAGAACGCCGGCGACCCCGGCCGCGCCGAGCGGCGCCGCTCCGAGGCGGCCGAGCATTGCGGTGTCGACGACGCTTAAGAGCGTGTAGGAGAGCGACCCAAGAACCACGGGGGTCGCGAGGGCGAGGACGCGGCGCGACGCGTCGCGGTGCAGCGCAAACGGACGCAGAAACCGAAAAGCCCTCATCCTCCCTCCGGTCTCGGAAGCGCGGTCTCGGGCCGCTCGAGCTGGATGATCACGACGCCGAGCACGGCGAGGCCGGTTCCGGCGATCTTCGGGAGGGTCAGGGGGACGGCGAACAGCGCCGCCTCAGCGATCACGGTCACGATGGGGACGAGATTGACGGACACCGCAACGCCCGTGGCGGAGAGGCGGGCGAGGGCATAGTTCATCGCCAGGAAGGCCACGGCGGAGCAGAAGATGGCGAGGAAGAGGAACTCCCACCAGCCGACGGCGGACACCTTCGGAATCCACGAGAAGCCGTCCGCGGCGGCGAGCGGTCCGAAGACGACGAGCGACAGGAGCGACTGGTAGAACGTCAGCTGGAGCGGCGTGATCCTGCGCAGGGCCTCCTTGAGGAAGACCGTCTGGACGGCGGCGCAGGCCACGGCGCCGAGCACGAGGAGGTCGCCGGCGAGGCTGGCCCCCGCCTCGCCGGAGGAGGAGTCGACGAGGAGGACGATGCCGAGGAAGCCGAGGGCGATCCCAAGCGTGCGTCCCCGGGTGACCCGCTCCTGCCGGCGCGCGAAGGCAATGAGGTAGACGCCGATGGGGATCGTCGCGATGAGAATCGACACGTGGCTGGCCTGGGTGAGCGCGACGCCGTACGTCTCGAACAGGTAGTAGCCGACCGGGCTCAGGAGCGCCAGCCCCGCGAGGAGGGCAAGGTCGCGGCGGCGGATGCGCAGCGCACGGCCGGCGAGCGCCAGGACGCCGAGGAAGACGGAGGCGACCGCGAAGCGGGCGAACAAGAGCGAGTGCACGGGGACGACGGGGAGAAGCTCCTTCGTGGCGAGGAACGAGAACCCCCAGATCAGCATCGAGCTGACGAGCGCGGCGTACGCTCGGATCGGGTGGTGCGCGGGCATTGTCGTTCCCCTCCCGCCTCGCGGTAGGGTCCGAGTCGCTCGGCGCCGCGGGGACAGCGTATGATGGCGGACCGGGGTGACTGCCACAAGGATCGACGACGGCCGGCCGGCGCTGTTGCACCGCAACCTCACGGTGGGCTACAACCGCGCCCGTACCGGACCGGAGACAGCGCAGACAACGTCTGGAGCGAAGCGATGACGATTGCCGACGACAAGGCGTTGCGGGACCTGGAATTCGATCGACTGAAGTCGATCGTGCGCTCGCACACCTCCTCGCCGCTCGGCGAGGAGGCCGTGAACGCCCTGTTTCCGGTCGTCGACCGCGGCGTGATCGAGGCCGCTATGGTTGAGGTGTCCGAGGCGATTTCGTTTTTCACTCGGGCAAGCCGCTTCTCGCTCGGCGGCGTCCGCGACCTCGCACCGCTTCTGCGCCGCGCGCGGGAGGGCTCGTTCCTCGACGGCGGGGAGTTCCTCGTCGTGCTCGAGACGATCGACGCCACGCTCGCGCTGCGCCGCGCGTTCGAGGACGACGACCTACACCCTCGGCTCGTGGCGATCGCCGAAAGGCTGACGGGGGGCGGAGACGCCTTCGGACGCCGCATCCGCCAAGTGATCGACGAGCGCGGGGCGGTGCGCGATGACGCGTCGGACACCCTGGCTGCGCTCGTCAAGAAGCGGCGGACGGTCGAGTCGCGCATCGAGACGAAGCTGCGATCGTTCATCGACGGACACGCAGATCTGATCAGCGATCCAGTTGTGACCCGCCGTCAGGGACGGCTCGTCATTGCCGTCCGCAGCGGCGCGGTCGGCATGGTCGAGTTCGTCGTTCACGATCGCTCGGCGACCGGCCAGACGCTGTACGCCGAGCCGACGGCCCTCGTGGCGGAGAACAACGCCGCCGCGCAGCTCTCGGAGGAGATCCGAGACGAGACCCGACGCGTTCTCCGCGAGCTGACCGACTTGTTCCTCGACGCGGAAGCGGCGTTCCTCCGCGATCGAGCGGCCCTCGGCCACCTCGACGGGTTGTTCGCCCGCGCGGCGTACGCCGTCGCCGACCGGTGCACCTTCCCGCGTCTGGGGGATCGCCTCTCGCTCCGGAACGCGCGTCATCCGCTCCTGCCGCGCGACCGCGCCGTCCCCGTTTCCCTCTCGCTCGGAGACGGGCGGCGGATGACGGTCATCACCGGCCCGAACACGGGCGGGAAGACGGTGACGCTGAAGACCCTGGGACTGCTCACCCTGATGACCCAGTCGGCGATTCCGATCCCCGCATCGCCGGACACAGAGATCCGCATCGTTTCGGCGATCCGAACCGACATCGGGGACGAGCAGTCGATCGAGCAGAGCCTGTCAACGTTCTCCGCGCACATGCGCAACATCGTGGGGATCCTGGCGCACGCGGACACGGCGTCCCTCATCCTGTTGGACGAGCTGGGAGCGGGGACCGATCCCCAGGAGGGCGCGGCCCTTGGCCTGTCGATCATCGAGGCTCTGCTCGCAAGCGGCGCCCTCGTCGCGATCTCGACTCACCTTACGCCGCTCAAGTACTTCGCGATTCGCCACCCGGAGATCAAGACGGCGTCCATGGAGTTCGACGTCGCCTCCCTGTCCCCGACGTTCCGCGTGGTCGAGGGGGTCCCCGGCCGCTCCAACGCGCTGTTGATCGCCGAGCGGCTCGGGCTCCCGCGGGAGCTGATCGAGCGGGCTCGCGCGTCGCTGTCCGGCGGCGAGATCCGCGCCGAGGACATCATCGACGAGCTTCACCGCGAGCGGCAGGCGCTGTCGCAGCAGCGGGAAGGCGCGGAGCGGGAGCGTGGGCAGGCGCGAACTCTGCGCGAGGAGTACGAGCGCAAGCTCTCGGCATTCGAGCGGGAGCGAGAGGCGTCTCTGTCCGGGCGCGTCAGAGCGTTGGAGATCTTCCTGCGTGACGGCCAGCGCCGGGCGGAGGAAGCCATGGCGCGACTGCGCGCTGATGCGCTTCGCGCGCAGGACGTGAAGGCTGCGCTGCACGAGCTGGCGCAGCTCCGCGAGGAGACCGCCGAGCAGCGCGAGTCACTCTCCGACCTCGACCAGCCGACCCCGATCGATCCGGCATCGCTCGACGTAGGGACGGCCGTTCGCGTCCACAGCGTGGGCGAGAACGGCCGCATCGTCCACCTCGACGAGCGAGGCAGGGTCGTCGTCGACCTCGAGGGCGGGATTCGTGTGACGACGGAGGCGGCGGACCTGGAGTCGCCCCGAGCGCGCAGTCCGGAGAGGGGCAAGCGAGGTCGCGAGGGCTTCCGAGAGGGGACCGTGTCGGCGCGGCGGCCGCGGCCTAGCCAGGTCCCACTACAGCTCGACCTGCGCGGTCGAACCGTCAGCGAGGCGTTGCGCGAGGTGGAGGATTACCTCGATCAGCTGCTACGTGCCGACATCCGGCAGGCCGAGATTCTCCACGGGAAGGGCACAGGGGCGCTGCGGGACGCCGTGCGCAACTACTTCGCATCGTGCACCTTCGTCACGTCCTTCGGGTACGCTCCGCCCAACCAGGGCGGAGACGGCGTGACCGTCTTTCGGCTCTCCGGCGACGCAACGACCGATTGAAACGGAATCTTGGTCGCGCTAAGATGATTCGCGACATCGACCGATCGGAGAGAGGTCTCTGGTGCAGATCACGAAGGTTGAGATTCGGCCGATGCGGAACGAAGGGAATCTGAAAGCGTTCTGCTCGGTCGTCTTCGATGATGTCTTCATCGTGCACAGCGTGAAGATCATCCAGGGCAAGGAGAGCTTGTTCGTCGCGATGCCCAGCCGGGAGGTCAAGAACGGCGAGTTCCGCGACACGGCCCATCCCATCGACAACGACTTCCGCCTCCTGATGGAGGACGCGATCCTGGCGAAGTACTACGAGGTCGTCGGGCAGGGTCTTGCCGCCGAGGCCGTTTCGGTCGAGGATGTGACGTTCTAGGGCGTAGCCAAGCGGAAAGGCAGCGGCCTTTGGAGCCGCCATTCGGAGGTTCGAGTCCTCCCGCCCTAAGAAACAGCCCAGGGATCTGCTCGTTGGGCTGTTTCTTAGGGCGGTGTGGCGAGAACTTCCGTGACTAGGATGGAGTTTGCGACCGCTCAAGCGGCAAACTCCCGAGCGACTGGCGCAACACACGGCCGCGCCAGTCGCCGTCCTCCCGCCCGGGAACGTTGATCGAGCCAGGAGTCTGCAGCCAACGAATGAGCAGACTCCCGAGCGACTGAAGAACGGCCACGTCACTTCAGTCGCCAACTTCCGTGACTAGGATGGAGTTTGCGACCGCTCAAGCGGCAAACTCCCGAGCG
>CAZWQN010000094.1:0-2427 GCA_964635895.1 uncultured Thermotogae bacterium
CTAGGACATCACTCGTCGAGGCGGAACGGCGGGTACGCGTCGGTCATCAACGCCGCGTAGACGATGACCCGGTACGTCCAGCGGTTCATCCCGACGATCAGCCGGCGGAGGCTCTCGGGATACCTCCCCGTGAACAAGAGCGTGACGCCCGCGAAGACGGACAGGATTGGGACAAGTCCCCCGCGGTACGCGGCCGCGCCGCTCTGGAAGAACGCCAGAACGATGTAGTGCGGGATCGCCAGGAGCCACCACTTCACGAGGGCGAGCCCCGGCGCCAGCCGCTCCGGATACGGCACCTCGAGGTCTGCGGGGTAGCCGCCGGCGCGAAACGTGAACGGCGGGTAGTGGTCGGTGGCAAGGGCTTGATATCCGTAGTAGCCAACGCGCCAGGTCCAGCGGAGGACCCCCACGTTGTAGTCGAACAGGGTGCGCGGGTACCGTCCCGTGAATAGGATGGCGAACAGGGACAGGAACCACGACACCGCGAACCCCACATACAGAAACGCGAGCACGATGACGTGAGGGATGAGGAGCAGCCACTTCACAAGCCAAAGGGCCGGCGAGAGCGGCTCGCTGGTCAGGGCGCGGAAGACGAGGGGGAACGATCCCGGTTCAGCTTGCGTCGAGGATGAACCGATCTCGGACGACGGAGTCTGACGCGCCCGCCGAGCGACGAGCAGCACGATCCCGACTCCGATCCCGAGGGCGAAGAGTCCGCCCGCGAGCACGGCCAGTCCGTCATCGAAGAGCCAGGGCGCCTTCACGCCGATCGAACCGACTACATCGACGACGCGCGATCCGTCTGCGTTCATGACGACGAGGACCCAGTCTCCGGGCTCGAGGCTCCACACCATGGACTGCGTTCCTGTTCCGGCGGCGGTGGCCTTCCAGAACGGCTGTAGCGCGGGCTGGGTGGGAGTGGAGGCGCCGACTCGATCCCTGTACTTGATAGGCTGATCATGATCGTGGTCGAAGCGGAACTCCCCGAGCTCTGCGTACGAGACGTCGGCAAGGTAGTTCGCGACGTCGTCGCGCGCGGCGACGCCCACGAACACTCCACCGCCCGGCTCCATCGATCTCGCGTTCACGCGAATCGTGGCGGGACCCCTCCACCACCAGAGCCATCGGCCTTCGATCGTCGCCGGGGCCGTGATCGCGAACGCGTCGCGATGGAGCTCGACGGGGTCCAGGGTCAGGAATCCCGTCTCGTCGGTGTAGGTGCGGTCGACGAAGACGAGGCCTCCGCCAGCGATGAGCAGCCCGATCCCGATGAAGACGACGAGCGAACCGAGAACCAGAAGCACCACCCTGCGTGCGCTCATTCCCCCTCCCTCACGTTCTCCGGGATCATCAAACGGCGCGGGTCCCGCGCCGCCGGCGTCGACGATGGTAGTGCTCAGGTATGGCGCTGCCAAGCGGACGGCGCGCCGGCGTCACTCCACAAGCTTTCGTTCGAGTTCCTGCCATCGTGCGAACAGGGCCTCAAGCTCGCGGGCCGCTGTCTGGTGGGCCTCGTAGGCGGCGTGGAGCTTCTCGTGATCGAAGGCGAGAGAGGGATCATCGAGGTCGGCGCGGCGATGCTCGACAACCCGCTCGGCAGCGAGGATCCGCTCCTCGATCGTCTCCCACTCCTTCTTCTCGAGGTACGTCAGCCCGGGCTTCACCCTCGGAGACGCAGGACTCTCCGGAGTGCGCTGCGTTCTCGCCCCGGTCTTCGGGGCGGCCGCGCGATCGGCGGCGCGGATCTCCTCCTCCCGCTGCATCCACTGCGCCACGCTTCCGTAGTTAGCCCAGCGGCCGTCGCCGTGGAGGCCGACGAGGTCGGTACACGCGCGGTCGAGCATGTACCGATCGTGGGTGATCAGAACGACGGCGCCCGGGAACTCGAGGAGAGCGCTCTCCAGCACCTCCACCGACGAGACGTCGAGGTCGTTCGTCGGCTCGTCGAGCATCAGGACGTCGGCCGGCTCGCGGATCATGAGCGCCATCAGAACCCGTGCCTGTTCGCCCCCCGACAGCTCGCCCACCGGCGTGTCGAGCTGATCGGCGCGGAAGCCGAAGCGTCGGGCCCACGCGACGATGTGCGACTTCCGACCGAGGTAGGAGACGGTGTCTCCCGACGGCGACAGAGCGCGACGCAGGCGTTCGTTCGGGTCGAGCTGTTCACGCTGTTGATCGAACAAGGCGATGCGGAGATCCGTCGCGTGGACCACGGACCCGGCGTCGGGCGGGGAGAGGTGGGCCAGCGTCCGCAGAAGCGTCGTCTTCCCGCTCGCGTTGTTGCCGACAATTCCGAGCCGATCGCCGCGGCGCAGGTGCAGGTCGAGGTCCTGGAACAGAACCCGCCCGCCGAGCGCCTTTCCGATCCCTTCGGCCGTGATCAGATCGTGCGTTCGCCGCCCGCTCGCGGCGAAGTCGATCTCGATC
>CAZWQN010000094.1:2527-5111 GCA_964635895.1 uncultured Thermotogae bacterium
TCTTCGGCGGGGACCTCCCGCGCGGCCGCGAGGAGAGACTCCTCGACGGTCACACCGGCGGGGAAGGCATCGACCTGAGGGAGGTAGGCGATCCGCGCCTCCTTGGCTCGCTCGACAGTCCCCGAGTCCGCCGTCTCGAGGCCGGCGAGGATGCGCAGCAGCGTCGACTTACCGGCGCCGTTCGGGCCGATCAGGCCGACGTGCTCGCCGGCGTGGAATGCGAGCGAGAGGTTCTCGAACAGCGTGTGTGACGCGTAGGTCTTCCCAAGATCCCGCACGGCAAGGATCGCCATTCGTGCCCACCCTCTTCAACCGGCGTGCATGGTACGCGATCGCGGGGGCTGAAGCGGGATGGGCTCACGACGGTGCGCCGCGATCCTGCGCCGCCGAGACGCCGCAGAGACGCGGCAGGGCGATCGTGCCGTTCTCAAGGTCGCGCCAACGGCGCGGAAGGAGTCCCCGTGGCCGAGAAGACGAAGAAGAGGACGGTGCGCATTCTGCTGCTCGCCGGAGACCTATACGGAGCCAACTGCACGTCCAACGAGAAGAAACTGTCGATCCTCAACAAGTTCCGAAGCTTCGGGTGGGAAGCGACGCTTGCTGGAGTCGATCGGGTCGTCCGCCCGTGCGCGTACGCCGCGGAGCGGGGTGCCGTGCCCCTTCCCCTCGACCTCACGGTAGACGAAGTCGGCGACGTCACAGCCTACGACGCCGTGTCCGTGCTTCCGGGACCCGCTCATGCCGGACTCATCGCATCGCGCAAGGCCATGCAGTTGCTCTGGCAGGCGAGCGAGGCCGGGCTGATCATCTCCGGATGGTGTCGCGGCGTACGCGTCCTGGCGGCCGCCGACGTCATCGCCGGCAAGCAGGTGGTGGGCCACGCCCAGGACCGGGAGGCCATCGAGCAGGCGGGCGGTCTCTTCGTGGGACACGACCATCCCCCGGTCATCGACGGCCGGCTGGTCACCGGGGCGCGGTGCTACCACTATCGAGCCAAGAACGCGGAGGCGATTCGCACCGCGATCGAGGCGCGGGCCGCGTCGGCCTGATCGCCCATCCCTTGCGCGGCGTCTCGCTGCTCGTCGGAAGCAGCGAGAATGCAGATCGTGCCGTCGCTTACGGCACAGGCGAGAAGGTTGCTCTCATCCGAGAACGCGGCCACGCTCGACTGCCTCGGGATCCGCTCTCGCCTACGACGCGTGCGCGGCGATGTACTCGTCGACGAGCTCCTCGAGAATGCCGAGCGGAACTTCTCCGCGGCCGAGGACAGCATCGTGGAAGTCAGGGAGATGGAATGCGGATCCAAGCTTCTCCTCGGCTCGCACGCGAAGCTCCAGGAGCTTTAGCATTCCGACCTTGTAGCTCACCGCTTGCGCCGGCCACACGATGTAGCGCTCGACCTCGGATCGCACGTAGCTCTCGTCCAGGCCGGTGTTCTCGACCATGTACTGGACCGCCTGCTCGTACGTCCATCGCTTGGCGTGGATCCCCGGGTCGACGACGAGGCGCACGGCGCGGAACAGCTCGTCCTGGAGCCGGCCGAGGTTGGCGTACGGGTCGTCGGCGTAGGCGCCGACCTCCCACGCCAGACGCTCGGCGTACAGCGCCCAACCCTCGGAGTAGGCCGTGAAGGCCAGGCCAACGAGATACGGGGGAAGATCGGCGCCGTACGCGTAGGCGGCTTGGAACCCGTGTCCGGGGATTCCCTCGTGGTAGGTCACGGTCGGGAGTTCGTAGATCGGCTGAGGTGTGACGGTGGGGGCGAAGAACATGCCGGGCCGTGAGCCGTCCGGCGTCCCGGCGACGAAGTACGTGTCGCTTCCGCCGTCGACGACCTGGATCTCCCCGGTGGGGACGCGAGCGAACGCCGGCGCGATTCGCGAGCCGATGCCGTCGAGCAGCGCCTGGCAACGCTGGATCGTGTCCTCGCCGAGAGTCGACCCCGTCTTCTCCTCGAGCTCTTTGTAAAGCGCGGGCATGGAGAGACCGGCGGCGAAGCCGAGGGCCACGGAGGCGGTCTGGATCTCCTCCTGGATGCGGTCGACTTCCTGGGCTCCCAGGTTGAAGATCTCGTCGGCGGTGAGGGTCGTCGTCGTGTAACTCCGGAGCAGGTGCTCGTAGTACGCGGCGCCGTTCTTCTGCTTCCACACCCCGGCGTCGTCGGTCGCGCGCGTGGCCATCTCCTCGACGTAGTCGGCGAGGGCCTCGTACGCGGGCAGGACGTGCGCTTCCAGCACGTCCTCCGCCTCCGCGAGCAGCTCGTCCTGGTCCTCCTTGCGCACACCGGCCATCGAGGCGAATGCCTCGTCGAGGGTCACGTAGTAGGTTGTCTCAGTCGGCTCTGTCGCCGCAACGAGCCGCAGCTGCTCGACGGCCTTGCGCAGGATGAACCTCGGCGGGACAGCGTCGATCTCCTGGCTCAGGTCGAGCCGCTCTTCGACTTCGCGGAACCGAACCGGGATCTCCGACAGGCGCGACACATAGTCTTCGGCGTCGGCGAGCGACTCCAGCGGGTGCATGCTCGTGAGGAACCACTCGAGGTTCGTCGGGTAGCTGTCCATGTATGAGGTGACGAGGTAGCTGT
>CAZWQN010000095.1:0-4962 GCA_964635895.1 uncultured Thermotogae bacterium
CCGGCCGTCAGAGGGGCGCGAGGAGAGTCGACAACGCCGGCGCTTCCGCACGCAGGATCGAGTACATCTCGAGATCGTGGTACGTCCCGCGGTCGAAGTGAGCGCGTCGAAGCGTCCCCTCGCACGAGAACCCGCACCGTTCGAGAACCCGGCAGGACTCGACGTTCTCGGGATGGGCCAGGGCCTGGACGCGCTCGATCGGCTTCGCATCGAACAGGTAGGCGACGAAGAGAGGGATGGCCTCGCGCATGAAGCCGCGCCCGCGGTCTTCGGGGCGGAAGATCCGGTAGCCGATCTCGAGCCCGTGGTAGCTGTGCGACGGCTTGTAGTAGTTCAAGTACCCGAGACGCTTTCCCGCGCGGTCGGCGAGCAGGAGGCGTCCGTGTTCGTCCGTCCACCAGCCGTTCTCGCGGAACCGCTTCAGCCACTCCGACTCCGAGCCGATCCCGAGCGGCCAGTGATCGCCGATCGTCCGCACGTCGGCGACCAGGTCGTACAGACCTTCGAGATCGGGCTCTCGGAACGTCCTCAACACAACGTGGGATCCAGTCAGCACAACTCCTCCTTCCGGGAATCGATCGCACAGCCGCGGAGCCCGGCGCACAAAGGAAAACCTCGTCGGCTCCCTGCCTCGATGTCGGCCCGGTCCGCTCGACGGATCGTACGTCTCGCCGGTCTCGGGAGCGACCCCATGACAGAATCCGGGTTGGGAACGAGACAACCGGCGCTAGGGGGCGAGGACGCGGTCGAAGAACGCCCTGACCAGGGCGTAGACGGACGGCGCAAAGCCGCCGTGACCGGCGAGACCGACCACGTAGAGGCTCGCGTCGACCCCGGCGTTGGCGAGGATCTGATGGAACGTGACGGATTGCGCCCACGGCACGATCTCGTCTGCGTCGCCATGAACGATTAAGAACGGAGGATCGGTCGCGTCGACGTGGACGGCCGGGCTCGCGAGCTTGGCCAACTCGATGCGCTCGGCGAGTGGGCCGCCGAGAAGACGGCCGACGGGCGACTGGGCCGTTCCGAGATCGATCTCTCCCGTGGGGTCGACGAGGGTCAGAAGGTCGATCGGCCCGAAGAAGTCGCACACGGCCTGAACCCGGCTCGAGACGCCGAGGCAGTCGCCGACGGTCCCTTCCAGTTCTTCGACTCCGCCGGACGTGCCAAGCAGGGCCGCCAGGTGACCGCCGGCGGACGAACCCCACGCTCCGATCCGGTCGGGGTCGATGCCGTACTCTGCGGCGTGAGCGCGGAGCCACCGGATCGCCGCCTTGCAGTCGTGAATCTGTGCCGGGAACGGAGCCTGCGGCGACAGGCGGTAGTCGATGCTCGCGACGGCGTAGTCCGGGCCGAGGACCTCCGGCGCGGAGGTTCGGTTCTTGTCCCCACTCAGCCACGCGCCTCCGTGGATCCACACCACGACGGGCACAGGGCCGGCCAGCGGGGCGCTGGGGAGATACAGGTCGAGCTTGAGGGAGACGCTGTCGACGACGGCGTACTCGAGGTCTCGAAGCGCCTCTCCGCAGCAACCCCCCGAGAGCCAGATTGCGACGATGGCGACGGCGAACCCGATCGTCGCGGGCACGTTCGGCCGGCGCGGCATCCTGTGCTCTCCCATGACTCCCCCTCTGCGGCGACGGACGCGGCCTTCTCGTGAGATGCGTCGCTCGCCCGTCGAGAGAGTATCGGAGCGTCTGGCGGGAGTTCCAGCGTGGGCCGTCGTGCCCGCGCGTCGGCCGGGTGCACGAAGAACCAGGAGGATACGATCGCCTCTTCGTCGGGGAGGACGCATGAGGCTTCGAATCGAGAGACTGGAGAAGGTCCACGTCGATGAGGCAGCAAAGCTGGTTGGCCGGCGTTACGCCGCGCTGCGCGCGCAGGTTCCGTCTCTGCCCTCGTCGTATGAGGATCCCGACGCCTTCTCCGGCCGGCTTCTGCGACTGATCGACCGGGGCGTCGGGGTGGCGGCCTTCGACGGCGGCCGAATGCTCGGGTTCCTTGTCGCCCACCCGATCGGCCCGCTTCGCGGCCGTCCGTGCGCGCTCTCCCCGGAGTGGGGAAACGGAGCCGATGCCGCCACCCGTCGGCGCGTTGTCGAGGCCATGTACCGGGAGGCGGCGCCGGAGTGGCTCCAGCGCGGGGACGTCAGCCACGTGGTGTGCGTGCTGGCACACGACTCCGAGGCTCTTGAGGCATGGGCGTGGGCCGGATTCGGACGCATGGTCTGCGACGCTGTGCGTCCCCTCGAGCCGATTGCCGCCGGCCCCGGCGGGCCCGAGGTTCGGCGCGCGTCTCCCGACGACATCGAGTCGATCCTGCCGCTCGCCCGGGCGCTCCGGGAGCACCTCGCCGCCGCGCCGGTCTACGTCCTCGATCGTGAGTCCGAGGACCAGGCGGCGTGGGACGCGGCGCTGCGGGACCCCGGAATCGCCGTATGGGTCGCCGCGCGACGCGGCTCTGTGATCGGGTACCTGCGTCAGGGGCCGTCGACCGACGACGCCTGCGACATCATCGTGGACGCGGGAACCACGAGCATCACCGGAGCGTACGTGGAGCCGGCCGCGCGAGGAGAGGGAGTCGCCACGTCACTCCTGGCGCGGGCGATCGACTGGGGACGAGAACAGGGCTATGCCCGTTGCTCGGTCGATTTCGAGACGGCGAACAGCTCGGCCGCCCGATTCTGGCTGCAGCACTTCTCCCCTGTTGTCGTGTCGCTCGGTCGAACCCACGATCCTCGGCTCCTGCCGGCGTAGGCTGCTCCCGCCATCACTCCGGCGCGGCGGCCGCCGCGCGCTACCTCTTGTCGACCGGGACCGGGTAGTTCCCCGCGCACTCCGCGACGTAGGCCGACACCGACGCGCGGACCGACGCCACAACATCCGGGTACGACGGTCCCTCGACGACGAACCGGACCCGCTCGCCGGGCTCGATCTCGGTCACCTCGGCGTACCCCTCTCCGATGCGTGTCTCATCAGCGTCGTAGAACTTGACCTTGATGGTGACGGAGTGAAGGAGCCCTTCGGACTGGTTCTCGACCTCCCCGACGGCGCGAGATGGCGATCCGGACACGACGGACACTCCGCCGAGGATTGCCGGGTAGTTCACGGTGACGGCTTGCTCGGAAGTGGCCGTAAGCCCGCGATCGTCCTTCACCGTCAGCCGCACCACGTACGCACCCTCCTGAGCGTACAAGTGACTAACCCATCCGCCGTAGTCCTCCGCCGTGTCTCCGTCGCCGAAATCCCACGTGTGGAGAACGATCCAGTGGTTTCCCGCAGTCGAGGACGTGGAAGAGAACTGGACATCGAGCTGTCCTCGCCACCCGTCGGGGCAGGACGTGAACTCCGCGATCGGAGGAACCATCGGCCCGAAGCATCCGGCAATCCCCACCAGGGCGACCGCCACGGCGAACAGCGCTATGCGTCTCATCGCTTCTCCCCTCCCCGTTCGCGATTCTAGCGCCTAGGATGGCTGCGAGAACACCGCGGGTCAGATCATCAGGTTGCTGTGGGTCAGGCGCTTGCCCGAGCTGGTGCTCTGCGCCTCGTCCCTACTTCGGGCGAAGCGCGTTCCCGATCTCGTAGGCGCGGCCGATCCGCTCGCCCAACGTCCAGTAGCTGTGGGCCTGCTTCCCCGCGCTCGGGTCGGGGGCGTAGAACACGGGCTCGATGCGCGAGATGTCGGGGACTCCGCCGGTCAGGCAGTCCTCACTTGCGTGGACGGCGACGACCTCTCCGAGGAACACCGTGTGCACCGGCCGGACGAGGGTCTGGACCACTCGGCACTCGAGGTTGATGGGACACTCCGCGATCATCGGGGCCGTCTTCGTCTCCCCGTAGAACGTCTCGAACAGCGATGCCTTATCGATCGTCCGTCCGCTCACCATTCCGCAGTAGTCAAGCTCGCGCACGAGGCTCGCTCCCGGCTGGTTGATGCTGAAGGTCCGATTCTCCTCGAGCCCCTTCCGTGAGTACTGCTGATGGCCGACCGAGATGGCCATCGTGTCGTAGCACAGCCAGCCGATGAGGCCGATCGCGATGTAGTTCGGCTTCTCGTCGACGTTGACTCCTACGAGCACAGGGATGTAGGGGAAGACGAGGTTCTTCGTCACGTTGAGATCGAGCGTTCGTTTGACCATAGAGTACCTCCACCCTGATCGTACCTCGTGCAGTTTCGCCATCGTCTCGGCTCCCCTTGTCACCTCGCCAGACACGTGGGACCCCGCCGGGTGCCGGTCTTCGCGATCGCGAACGTCCACCGCACCGGGGCGGACGGAGGACCCCGCTACGCTTGGAGAGGACGACACGTCGCCGTCACGTGAGAGGAGCGGCCGTGCGCGTACGCCGTGCCCAACGAGAGGATTTGAACCCTTGGCTGGAGATCGTTGCCGAGGTCGAGCCGCTGTTCGGGCCGATGGTCGACGATCCGGTCTTTCGGAGAGCCTTGTCGCGCAACATCTCTCGCGGGACCGCCTACTGCATTCGCGAGCGCGACGGGTCGCCGGGGGCACGACTCCTCGCCGGCCTGCTCCTGTCGGTTCATCCGCCGATTTACCGGATCGGGTGGCTGGCCGTCGCGAGGTCCCACCGGAGAACGGGGCTCGGCACGGCGCTCGTCGAGCACGTCGTCGAGCAGATTCCACCTCCCGCGGAGCTGGTCGTAACCACGTTCGGTCCCGGAGTTCGCGGCGGCGCCCCGGCCCGCCGGTTCTACGAGCAGGTCGGATTCGTCCCTGCGGAAACCCTGCAGCCCGGACCCAGCGGGACGCCGCGCCAGGTGTTCCGGCGCCGCATCGACGGCGCCGAGGACGGCGAACCGCGGCAGGCCGTCCGCGCGAGGGATGGGACGTCGGCCGAGCGACGGGCCCCCCGACCCTAGACCAGAACGTTCTTCGGGAATCCCCCGCAGCGCATACGGAAACGCCGGGCCTTTGTTGCGGCAGCTCGTGTCGCCTGCTAG
>CAZWQN010000096.1:0-4894 GCA_964635895.1 uncultured Thermotogae bacterium
GCGTCGACTTCCGCATGCTCTCCGAGCGCGGCGCGGCGGATTGCCCGGCCGAGAAGATCGATCGTTTGGTCGTAGAGGGCACGGTCCACCGGATAGGGGATCCCGTCCTTGCCGCCGTGAGCGAACCCGTAGCGTGCGGGGTCGTCGAAGCTCGGTGCCTTGCCATACACGAGCTCCGCGACAAGCGACAGGGCACGCAGGGTCTTCCCGCCAACGCCCGGCAGCATGAGGAGTTCCTGGAAGGTCGCCGCCTGCGCCTCGTAGGTCTTCGTGAAGATCCGACTCAGTCGATCGGGGGCGACGTCGGCGAGCCGGATCTCGTGGCGCTTCGGAAGCGACAGACGCTTCAGCGCCGCGAGCTCGCGGACGACCTCACCGGGTCGGGCTCGCGCGAGTTCCACACTCGCTTCGCGGGTCCCCTCGCTATCCCGGGCGACGAGGTTCAGCGTGGGTGCTCGACGATCGCAGCAGATGGCGGCGTGCGGCTCGCACACGAAGTCGTGGCAGCGCTCGGACGCCCAGTGGTACCGCCGGGCCATTCCGTTTAGCTCGTTCATTCCCTGCTGGACGACGGCCCAGCGGGCGTCTCGATCGAAGAAGAAGACGTGGTGGTAGATCTGGTAGCCGTCCTGGACGGCGGCGCTATCAACCTTGGCCGACGTGCGGCTGGCGTGGACGAGAGAGACGGCGTCCGTTCCGACCTTCTCCGACCAGGCGACGATCTCGTCCGGCGTCTTGCGCGACGCATTCCCTTTGCCGCCGGCGACGAACAGGCCAAGCTCCTCCTCTACCCCGCGAGTCCCTTCCTTGATGGCACCGCACGCCGTCGTCGTCAGCCCGCTCGAGTGCCAGTCGAAGCCGAGGACGCACCCGAACGCCTGGAACCAGCCGGGGTCGCTGATTCGGTCGAAGAACCCGGCCGATCCGTGTTCGAGCACGACAAGCTTGACGACCTCACGGGCAAGCTTGGTCATCCGCTCGAACAGCCATCGCGGAGCCCGCCCGTAGTGGAGGGGAAGATCGGCGACGCCGGTGCGCATGCGGGGAGTCTACCACGCGCGCCGGCCCCTGACACAGGCAGGAACCGATTTCACCGCGGAGGGCGCAGAGCGACGCAAAGAGGAAGAGAGCCAGCGGAACGTGAAGAGTGGGCTTCTCATGCCGGCGAGTCGTTCGGAGCTGCGCACTGTCGGCGGCCTTCGCCCAAGTTCACTCTGCGTCCTCCGCGACCTCTGCGGTGGGTGGGTCCTCTAGGCGGACGCCTCCACCTGCGCTCGCGGCACGATGATGCGATCCACCAGCCCGTACTCGACGGCCTCTTCCGCGCTCATGTAGTAGTCGCGGTCGGTGTCCTTCTCGATCTTCTTCGCGGATTTCCCCGTATGCTCAGCCAGAATCCGAACCAGGACGTCGCGCATCCGGAGCAGCTCCTCCGTCTGGATCTTGACGTCGGCCGCCTGACCCTGGGCGCCACCGAAAACCTGGTGAAGGAGAATGCGCGAGTTCGGGAGCGCCGACCGCTTGCCCTTTGCCCCCGCCGTCAGGAGGACGGCCGCCATGCTTGCCGCTTGGCCAATACAGATCGTGGCGACGTCGCACTTGACGTAGCGCATGGTGTCGTAGATGGCGAGGCCCGAGGTCACGGAGCCGCCGGGGGAGTTGATGTACAGGCGGATGTCCTTCGTCGGGTCCTTGGCCGCGAGGAACAGCATCTGCGCAATCACGACGTTCGCCACGTCGTCGTCGAGGCCGTCGCGCAGGAAGATGATTCGATCCTCCAGAAGGCGAGAGTAGATGTCGTACGTCCGCTCCGCGTGCCCGGTGTGATCGATGACGAACGGGATCTGCGCAGGCATCACTCCTCCCTTTCGGCTTTCGCGACTTCTCTCACCACCGCGTGATCGCACAACACGGCGAGCACGCGCTCGTTGACCTTGCCGGATCGGTACTCGGACCATCGATCCTCGGCGCGCAGGCGTGCGGCGAACCGAAGCGGATCCTCTCCTGCCACCTCGGCATCGCGCTTCGCGATCTCCTCGAGCTCTGCGTCGCCGATGACGACTCCTTCGGCCTCCGCCAGGTTCCGCAGCACGAGTTCCCGGCGGAGCCGCAGTTCGATCGACTCCCGGATCGACGCGCGGAACTCCTCCTCGGTCATCTCCCGTCGTTTCAAGTACTCCGCGAACGTGAGCGACGAGCGCGGGTCCTCGAGGGATTCCCGGATCTTCTTCGATTCCTCGTCGACCAGTTCGGTCACAAAGACGTCGGGCAACGGGATGGCGGCCTTCGTGACCACCGCGTCGAGAAGCTGCGATTCCAATGTCCTACGACGCAGTTGGGCGCGGCTCGCCTCGAGCCGGGCGCGGATGTCCTTCTTGAGTGCCTCGATCCCCTCGAAGCCGGCGTCCTTGGCGAGCTCGTTGTCGACGGACGGTAGGATGACCTGGCGCAGTCCTCGGATCTCGAGCGACGTCTGGAGGCGCTTGCCCGTGGAGAGCTGCGTGTCAATCGTCACGGTCTCACCGACCCGCTTGCCGACGAGCGCGGCCGTAACCGGGTTCGCGGACTCGGCACGAGTATCCCACTCCTGCCCCTTCTCGCGCACCCGAACGACGTCGCCGTCGGCGGCCTCGTCGCCCTCCTTCTCGCCAAGCGTCGCAAACTGCCCGCGGATCTCCTCGAGAGCCCGCGCCACGTCGCCGTCGGACACCTCGGGAAGCGCTGGGAGCGTCACTTCCAAACCGCGGTAGGCGGGCAGCTCGACGGATGGGAGGACGGCGAACGACGCCGTAAACACGAACCCTTGCGCCTCGTCGTAGGCAACCTCGGCCACCCGGGGCACGGAGACCGGGGAAAGCGCGAGCTTCTCGAGCGCGATCGGTACGTGCCTTCGCTCCAGGTCCTCCTTCGCTTCGGCGACAAACGCCTCCCGCCCGAACCTTGTTTCGAGGTAGGCGCGCGGAACGCGGCCGCGCCGAAAGCCGGGGACGTGAACCTCACGCGCGTACCGGTCGTAGACGGACTCCACTTCCTGTTCTACATCGGCGGGTGGGACGACGACGCGAACCGTCGCTTCGGTCGCTTCCCGCGCCTCGATCTCGTATTGCGTGCTGCTCGTCATTCCACTCCGTGTCCTTGTCGTTGGTTACGTTGCGGCAGTATACGCGCCCCGCCGGAGGCGATCAAGGAAACGCTGACGAGATGGGCGCTAGGCGAAGAGATTGACGACCGCGACCCAGCGCGGTCCGAGGAGGGTTCCGGCGACGGGGAGAACCCATCGGAACACGAAGTCGATGCCGCCCAGGAAGACGATGGCAAGGAGGAGGAAGAACCCGTACCGCTCCACGGAGAGCATGAACCGTCGGCCGGCGGGGGGAAGGAAGTAGGTGAGCGCGCGCGACCCGTCGAGGGGTGGGATCGGGATCAGGTTGAACGCCGCGAGGATGATGTTGTACACGACGAACACGCCGAGCAGGAAAAAGAAGGCTCGCGCCGCATGTCCGGAGAACCCCAGGGAGCCGAACAGCACCTCGTTGGGCACGACCGGAAGCAGGAGACGGCCGAGGCCGGCGGCGCAGCCGGCGAACAACAGGTTCGTTCCCGGACCTGCGAGCGCGACGAACAACATGCCACGGAACGGGTTGCGAAAGTAGTTGGGGTTGACCGGCACCGGCTTCGCCCAGCCGACGAGCGGGAGCATCGCCCCGGGAGTGAGCCAGTTGAAGGCGGCGAGGGCAAGAGGGACGAGGAGCGTGCCAACCGGGTCCACGTGGGCTAGCGGGTTGATGCTGAGGCGTCCCTTCGATCGTGCCGTGGGATCGCCAAGGCGGGCCGCGACCAGTCCGTGCGCAACCTCGTGGAACACGATCGCCATGAACAGAGCGATCAGGGACAGGACGATCCGCAGCACCGCATCGACGGTCATTCGTTCTCCTCCAGGCGAACAGTGAGTGTACTCTCGTGATCGATGATTGCCAGGCCGGGTGGCGCGTTCTTCGGCTTGCGCACGTGCTTCACCTTGGTCACCGAGACTTGAACGTTCCGGCCGCGCTCTGCCTTGGAGTAGCGCGCCGCGAGCCGAGCCGCCGCGCGGAGCACCGAGTCGGGAACCTCCTTTGCGTCGCCGCGCCGCACGATCACGTGCGAGCCCGCAACGTCGCGGGCGTGCAGCCAGGCGTCCTCCGGTTGGGCGTCGCGGAGGAGTTGGTCGTTCTGCGCCGCGCTTCGTCCGACCCACACGGCGTACCCCTCGATCTCGAACTGCCGCGGCGCCGAGCGAGGCTCTTGGCGCGCCGGCTTCTTCCGCCCGGTGTCGAGGAGAACGAGCGCCTCCGCGCCCGCCTCGTCCCCGCGATCGATCGCCAAGAGCGCGTCTTCGAGCGTCCGGATCTCCCCCTCCAGGCGAGCGAGTTTCGACGTCACGTTCGGACGGCCACGGACGAGTCGCCGTGCCTGCTTGTAGAGCCGTCGGATGTTCTCCCACGCCCCGAGTGCAGGATCGAGGACGAGCGAGACCGGCTGGCCGGACAGCGGATCCGGGATGACCGCTTCCTTCGTTCCCGACCCGAGGTCCGCCACGTGCAAGGAGAGAAGATCGGCCTGCCTTCGGAGGTCGGCAGCGTGGTCGGCGGCCGCAAGCCAAGCGCGCAGCTTGGCCACCGTGCGCGCCCGCCGTCCGAGCGCGTACTGAACGCGGGTTCGAAGCGTCCGATCTTGAGCGCCCTCCGCCCGCCGATCCTGCTCGGCGTTCACCGCGAGGTCCAGAGCCTCCCCAAAGCTGGCCGCGGCCGCCGCCGGGTGCGGCGGCGGGTAGAACGTGACACGTGCGCCGTCCGTGTCGACGTGCGGAGCAGGATGGCGAGCGTACGCCGCGATGGCCCGAAGCGCGTCGGCG
>CAZWQN010000097.1:0-4882 GCA_964635895.1 uncultured Thermotogae bacterium
CCGGAGATACGGAATCGACGGAGCGCGCCCTGCATCCGAACGATCGCCTCGTCGCGGTCCTCGCCCCACGCGATGAGCTTGGCGAGCAGGGAGTCGTAGTGCGGCGACACGGTCATCCCATCGTAAAGGGCCGTGTCGAGGCGAATTCCGTGCCCGCCGGGCAGCTCATTGATGTGCACGACACCGGTGGAGGGAAGGAACCCGCGCGCCGGATCCTCGGCGTTCAGCCGGCACTCGATGGCGTGGCCGCGCGGCGCTGCCGCCTCAAGGTCGAGGGAGACCGATCCGCCCGCCGCGATGCGGATCTGTTCCTTGATGAGGTTGAGACGGCACGCGACTTCGGTCACGGAGTGCTCGACCTGGATCCGCGCGTTCATCTCGATGAAGTAGAAGGCGCCGTCCGGGGCGACGAGGAACTCCACCGTGCCCGCGCTCCAGTACCCGACGGCGTGCGCCGTGGCGAGCGCCGCCCGGCGCAGGCGTTCTCGCACGTCGTCCGGCAGGTTCGGGGCAGGGGACTCCTCGATCAGCTTCTGATGCCGCCGCTGAATCGAGCAGTCGCGTTCGCCGAGCGTGATGGTTCGGCCGCGCTCGTCGCCGAGGATCTGGACCTCGACGTGGCGCGGATCGCGCACCGCCTTCTCGAGGTAGAGGAGACCCTCGCCGCTCGCCGCCTTGGCTTCGGCCTCGGCAGCCCCAAGCGCCGCCGTGAGGTCGCTCGGCGACTCAACCCACCGCAAGCCGCGCCCGCCGCCCCCGTAGACCGACTTCACGAGGACCGGGTAGCCGATCTCCTCCGCCATCGCCGCCGCGTCTTCCGGCTTCCTCGGCGCGGGCCCGCCGGGAAGGACAGGAACGCCGGCGGCGGCGACGCACTCCCGCGATGCCACCTTGTCTCCGACGATCCGCATCGCGATCCGCGACGGCCCGATGAACCGGATCCCGTGCTCGTCGCAGATCTCAACGAAGCCCGGATTCTCGGCGAGGAAGCCGTAGCCCGGGTGAATCGCGTCGGCTTCGACAAGCTCGGCGACGCTGATGATCGCCGCAGCGTTCAAGTAGCTGCGCGCGGCCTCGGGGGGGCCGATGCACACCGCGCCGTCAGCCAACTTGAGGTAGGGCATCGGCTCGTCGGCCTCCGAGTACACGGCGATCGAGCGAATGCGCAGCTCGCGGCACGCCTCGATGACGCGCAGCGCGATCTCGCCTCGATTCGCGACGAGGACGGTCTGGAAACTCATAGAGGGTCGAGGACGAAGAGCACCTGGCCGTACTCGACCGGCGCCCCATCCTCTACCTGCACGCTCCGCACCCGGCCGGAAGCTTCGGCCTTGATCTCGTTCATGACCTTCATCGCCTCGATGATGCAGACGGTGTCCCCTGGATGGACGATCTGCCCGACCTCGGCGAGCGGCGGAGATTCGGGTGTGGCGCGGCGGTAGAAGGTCCCGACGAGGGGCGCCGTGATCGGCAGCGTCCCGGCGGGAACGGCCGCCGCCGGCGCGACCCCACCCGACACGGGCTCGACGGAGCGCGCCGGACCCGCCGGCGCCCGGCGGACGGTGATGCGCGCGTCGCCCTCGGCGATCGTGATCTCCGTGAGGCCTTCGTCCTTCAGAAGCTGGACGATCTCTCGCAATCGGTCCATGTCCACGAACGGTCCTCCTCGAGGCGCCGAGATTGTATCGGCCGGGGAGCGGAGGCAACAACGGGCGCGCTTGCACGTATCCAGGGCCCTTCTATAATAGCGGACGATGATGAGATGAGCGATACAGCGTTCTTAGCCGCGGAAGCGGCGTTGTTGCTCGTGCTGGTCTTCCTGTCGGCGTATGCCTCGTCTACGGAAACGGCGATCACGTCCCTGACGCACGGTCGCCTCAAGTACCTGATCAACACGCACCGCCGGAAGCGCCGCGCGCTGACTCACCTTCTGAACGAGCCCAACGACCTCATCACCACCCTCCTCGTTCTGAACAACCTGGTCAACGTGTCGGCGAGCACGCTGATGACGCTGATCGTCATCCAGGTCCTTCCCTCGATGTCGACCACGCTCCAGGGGCTGATCGCCACCGGAGTGATGACCATTTCCCTTCTCGTGTTCGGCGAGATCACGCCGAAGAACGTGGCCAAGCACAACGCGGAGCGGTTCGCCCTGGCGACGATCAACCAGGTCCACGCGCTGGCGGCGTTCCTGCGGCCGGTCGTGTTCTTCTTCCGGTTCGTAGCGAAGGGGATCGCTCGCATCTTCGGAATCGACCTCGCCGAGCGAGAGCCGCTCGGCGTCAGCGACGAGCAGATCGAGACCCTGATCGACGCGGGGGAGGAGAGCGGGATGCTCGCTCCGGCGGAGGGGGACATGATCCGCAGGATCCTCGACTTCGACGAGGTCACCGCGGAACAGGTGATGGTGCCGCGACCGGACGTCGAGTCGATCGCCGTGGACATGCCCATGGCCGAGGTCCGCGCCCTCATCGCCAAGGACGGCCACTCACGGTTCCCCGTGTACGACGGTGCTCCCGACAACGTGGTGGGGACGCTCTACGCCAAGGATCTGCTCGGTATCGAGGCAAAAGATCCCAAGACGACGCTCCGCGGGCTCCTCCGCCCGGCGCAGTTCGTGCCGACGACGCAGCCGATCAATGTCCTCCTGCGCGAGCTGCAGCGGCAGAAGGTGCACATGGCGGTCGTCATCGACGAGTTCGGAGGCATGGCGGGGATCGTGACGCTGGAGGACATCCTCGAGGAGATCGTCGGCGAGATCGAGGACGAGTACGACGAGCCCGCTCCGACGCTCCTCGTGAAGCGCGTCTCGCGCGACGAGGCGCTCGTCTCCGGCGAGATGTCCATTCACGACCTGAATCGGGCGATGGACATCGAGCTCCCCGAGGACGAAGGGGTCACGGTCAACGGGTTGATCCAGCACCGCATGAGCACGCTGGCCCAGCCCGGCGACGAGGTGCGGGTCAACGGGGTTACCCTCCTCGTCGAGCGAGCGAGCGACCGCGAGGTCACCCGCGCGCGAGTCGTCGCCGACCGCACGTACGCCGCGGAGTCGGCGCACGAGTAAACTCGGGGTCAAGGAGAACCGGGACGCCCGGTCGAAACGTCCATGACGATGCGAAGAGGGTTGGTGCTTGGAGTGTTTGCTGTCGGCCTGTTCCTGGGCCTTGGGGCCCGCGGGACCTCCGTGCCGACGCAGCGCGTGGATGCGGCCTACGACGCGAGTCGTCGGGAGCTGCGCGGAACGTTGACGGTCACGTTCGAGGCGGCGCCCGACACGGTCTACTTCCTCCTCCTCCCGAACCTCGATCGGAAGCCGAACCCGTTCCTCTCCCCGCGGTCGGTGGACGCGGCGTACCCCAAGGGGTTCACGCCGTCGGGACTCGACGTTGTGTCCGTCGCCTCGGTCGTCGGAGACGTCCGCTCGCCGGCAACGTATCGACTCCTGGCGATGCCGCCGGCGTTCCAGACGTACAGCCTCGAGGAGACGGTCCTCGCGGTGGAGGCGACGTCGTCCACGATCGAAATCGAGTTCGTGACGTCGGTTCCCCGCCTGGCCGCCGGGGACGGCGGGATCACCGACGGAACGTTCACGTGGCGGTTCGGATGGTTCCCGCTTCTCGTCGAGGACGACGGGGCGTACGAGGAGCGCGCCGGGCTCCTCGTGCACGGCGACGGCGGCGCGTTCCCCTTCGTCCTGCCGCAGGCGAACGTAGAGGCCGAGTTCTCCCTGCCCGCCGACGTCCGGTTCTACGCGGGCGCAGACGTCGTCCTGGAGCTAGGGCCGAGCCCCGATGGCGGATCGATCCGCGTTCGAACTCGAAACGAATCTCCGACCCGCTCGCTCGCGGTTACGTTCGGACCGGACTACCGCGAGTACGACCTCGACGGAGCGACACCGATCCGCGTCGCCTACTTCGAGGGCCACGAGAACACGGCCCGCCTGCTCGCGACGTATGCGCGCGACATCCTCGCCGAGTACGAGGCGCGCTACGGGGCCTATCCGCGGACGTCCCTGACGATCGTCGAGAACCCGAACGCCGCCGGCGACGCCTTCTGTGCCGACGGAATCGTCTGGCTGTCGACGCGGTTCTTCACTCACCGGGATGTCCTTCTCCCCGAGATCCTGCATCGCGTCACCGAGTATGTGCTGGCGCACGAGATCGCCCACCAGTGGTTCGGGGTTGGGATGGGCGTCGACCTCGACGCCGAGGGGTGGCTCTCCGAGGGGTTGGCCCAGTATGCGTCCGTGGCGTACTTCGAGCGCGCCCACGACGCCGACGGGCCGAATCTGCTCGCGATTCGAGGCAAGGGGGTCCTCGAGGAGTACGTGTCGAGGCAGTTCGGGTACCTGAACCTGCGCGAGCACCTGATCGAGCTCCCCTACCTTGCGTCGGTGTGGAACGCGTTCGACGAGGAGCTGGTGAAGTCCGCGGCCGACGTCGACTTCACGAACGCGACGGCGACGCGACTCTACGACAAGGGCTACGTGGTCGCGCGGGCGCTCGCCGCCACCGTCGGAGAGGAGACCTTCGACCGCGCGCTCTGCCGCGCCGTGGAGGCGGGGCGGGCTGCGCGCATTGACTCCACCGATCTTCGCGTCCTGGTCGAGGAGGAAGCGGGAGTGTCCCTCGACGAGTGGTTCGACGTCTGGGTCTTCGGGACCGGGTCGGTCGACTACTCGATCCGCGTGGTCGGGCGGACGGAGGTCGACGGCATCCACGAGACGACGGTCGTCGTGACGCGGGACGGGGGCACGCCCCAGGACGTGGAGGTCGAGGCCACCATGACCTCCGGCGCCGCCGTGCGACTCGTCTGGAACGGTGTGAATGCGGAGTCCTCTGCCAGAGAGGATGAGGATGCCCAGGGGCGTCCGACCGAC
>CAZWQN010000098.1:0-4867 GCA_964635895.1 uncultured Thermotogae bacterium
ACTAGGCCACGCCGCTTCCAGTCCCGCCGACGTCGATCGGCATCGAAGGCACGAGCAGCTACTGAGCGCTGCCGCAATCGGGGTGGTTTCGCTCTCCTCGGCCATCGATCGACGATCAGCCGGTCGCTTTCTCTCTTCCCGTCTCGGCTTGCGCTGTCGAAGGAACCCGTCCCCTTTCGGGAGCCCACTTTGCTCGGGCCTGGCGCGGACACGCGACCTTGTACGCAAGGCCCAGCCCATCAAGAATGCTTGGATCGACAGCGGGTGAGTGAGGGGATCATGGAAAACGAGACGGCTCGGCGCCCGTTCGATGACGGAATCGACCGACGGCGCACGGACAGCACAAAGTGGAGTTCCTTCGACGACGACATCCTCCCCATGTGGATCGCGGACATGGACTTCCTGTGTCCTCCCGCGGTCATCGACGCCCTGAAGACCCGCGTCGAGCACGGGGTCTTCGGCTACACGCTCGAGCCCAAGGAGCTGCGAGGGCTCCTCGCGGACTACGTCGAGCGCCACTACGGGTGGAGAGTCGCTCCAGACGCGTTCGTCTTCCTCCCGAGCGTCGTCGTTGGGTTCAACCTCGCCTGCCAGGCGGTGACGCGGCCCGGGGAAGGCGTTCTCGTCCAGCCGCCGGTCTACTATCCGATCCTGGCCGCCCCGAAGAACGCGCGTGCCGTCACCCATGCATGTCCCTTGTCCCGTTCGGCGGCCGGGCGCTACGAGATCGACTTCGGCCGCTTCGAGACGACGATCACGAATCGAACCCGCCTGTTCCTGCAGTGCAACCCGCACAACCCCGTGGGACGTGAGTTCTCGAAAGAAGAGCTCCGCCGCGTTGCGGAGATCTCCCTCCGCCGCAAGCTGTTCGTCTGTTCGGACGAGATCCACGCAAGCTTCGTCTACGACGGCCGCCGTCACACCCCGATTGCATCCCTCGGACCCGAGATCGAGGCCCGGAGCATCACCCTGCTGGCTCCGTCGAAGGCGTTCAACGTCGCCGGGCTCCACTTCGCCGCCGCCGTCATCCCGAACAAGCAGCTGCGCGAGCAATACGTGCTGGCGAAGCGCGGCCTCGTCGGGTCCGTCAACGCCCTCGGCTACGCCGCGGCGCTCGCTGCGTATCGCGATGGAGACACGTGGTTCGCTGAGCTTCTGTCGTACGTTCAGGCGAATCGCGACTTCGTCCTCGAGTTCGTCCGCTCCGAGCTGCCGGGGATCGCGGTGAGCCCGATCGAGGCCACCTACCTCGCGTGGCTGGACTGCCGGAACGCTGGACTCCCCGGGGACCCGTACGAGTTCTTCCTCCGTGAGGCGCACGTGGCGACCGTCCCCGGCGCCATCTTCGGGCCCCAGGGCGACGGCTTCGTCCGCCTCAACTTCGCGTGCCCCCGCTCGACCCTCGCCGAGGGACTGGATCGGATGAAGAGCGCTCTCCGTGAGTGGCAAGACCGGCCGACGCCCGACCTCGTCGACGAGGCCGCGGCTGTCGCCTGGCACGCGTCGCGCGTCGCCGGGTAGACTTCCGCATCCGCGAAGACCTCCGCGCCTCCGTGCCTATGGAACGAACCGTGCTCCACGTCGAAGAGATCGTCAAGGACTTCGACGGCGTCCGCGCCGTCGACGGCATCAGCTTCGACGTCGAACGGGGTGAGATCCTCGGGTTTCTTGGACCGAACGGGGCGGGGAAGACGACGTCGATGCGGATGGTTCTCGGGATCCTCCGGCCGGACCGCGGGGCCATCCGCTCCGGAATCGGCCCCGAGTCAGGGACGATCGCGAAGGATACAACCGGGTATCTTCCGGAGGAGCGCGGCCTGTACGACGACTGCGGCGTCCTCGACACCCTGTGCTACTTCGGAGAACTGAAGGGGTTGCCCCGCGCCGAGGCCGCGCGCCGCGCGGAGGAGTGGCTCGAACGCTTCGATCTCGCCGCCTGGCGCCGCAGCCGAATCGAGAAGCTGTCGAAGGGGATGCAGCAGAAGGTCCAGTTCGCTGCCGCCGTCCTCCACACCCCCGATCTCTTGGTTCTCGACGAGCCGTTCTCCGGCCTCGATCCGCTGAACCAGGACTTCGTGAAGGCCACGATCCGAGAGCTCCGTGACGCCGGGACCGCCATCCTCCTCTCGTCCCACCAGATGAACCTTGTCGAGGAGATGTGCGATCGCATCCTTTTGATCCACCGTGGACGACGCGTTCTCTATGGAAACCTTGCCGACATCAAGACACGACATGGAGAGCACGTCGCCCGGGTGCGGTTCGAGGGAGACGCGGATGCCCTCGCCCGAATCGACGGGATCGCCGATCTGCGGCTCGACGGGGATCGAGCGTCCTTCCGGCTCACGCAGGCCCTGTCCCCCGACGCCTTTCTCCGAGCCCTGCCGGACTCGATCACCGTCCTCGAGCTCTCCGTCTCGGCCCCGCCGCTGCACGACATCTTCGTTCGCACGATCGGAGGAGGGAGCGATGAAGCTCTCTAGGATCGTCCGATGGGAGTTCGTCCACGCCGTCCGCAGCAAGCAGTTCCTGCTCATGACCGTCCTGATTCCGGGCATCGTCGCCGTCGCCATCCTCGGCGCAAGCTCGGCCGGCGCCTTCTCGGGTTCCGGGTCGTCGGGTCCGTCCACGCCGCCGCCGCCGTTCCTCATCGCCCTGTTCCTCGCCGTCATCCTGTTCATGGGGTCGTTCATCTCCGGCGTGATGACGATGTACGGCGTCGTGAGGGAGAAGCAGAGCCGCGTCGTTGAGATCGTCCTGTCGAGCGTCTCGCCGTTCGAGATGATGACCGGGAAGATCCTCGGTCTGGGAATGGCAGGGCTGCTGCAGGTTATCGCCTGGTCGGCCACCGCCTACTACGTCGCGAGTCGATTCCTCCCCACATCTCTCGCCTCGCTGGCCCTCGTCCACTGGCTCACGTACCCGATCTACTTCGTGCTCGGCTACCTCTTTATCGCCTCGCTGTACGCGTCGGTCGGAGCGGTGATGAAGGACGTTCAGTCCGGGGGCGCAACGGGGCTCGTCGGCCTCATCCCCTACGCGCCGATCGCGTTCACGAAGTTCATCATCGAGAACCCGGACGCCTTGGCGGTGCGGATCGCCGGCTTCCTGCCGCCGTTCACCCCCGCCGTGATGATGCTGCGCATCGGAGCGGTCCCCATGCTGTCGGAGGGGACCCGGTTCGTCCCGGCGTGGGAGATCGCTCTCAGCCTCGCATCGCTGGCTTTGGGCGTGTTCTTCATGATGCGTTTCGCCGCGCGGGTGTTCGAGGTCGGCATGCTCATGTACGGGAAGTCGGCGTCGCTCCGAGAGCTGTGGCGATGGGGGCGAAGGGGAGCGTCCTAGTCCCCTGTCCGTCGCGGCCCCGCGGAGTCCGAGGCCCTCGTCTTCTCCTGCCTCAACGTGGCCAGTCGCGCGACGAAACGCTCCGCCGCCCCGCGATCGATTTGCTGCCCCGTAAAGGACAGCACGCGCCCCTCCGGGAGCCTGACGCAGAGGTGTCCGCCCTCGACCGTCGCCTCGATCTCCTCGAGCCGGTGCTCCAGTCCGCCGCCGTACTTCTGTAGCGCCCCGAGCCACTTGGGGAGGTCACGAGCCAGACGCTCGGCCATCTTTCGCTTCAGGCCGGCGATGGCGCCCGCCTCCCCGTCGCGCGGCTCGAGCTTCTCGCGAATGGATCGCAGGGTCTCCTCGAGCGGTTTGGCGAACTCAAGGACAAGCTTGTGATCCTCGGTCAGGACGAGGTCGAGGCTGTCGTCGGGGAGCGAGAGCTTGTCGACCTCGCTCCGCCACAGGAACTCGTACAGACGGTGGGGACCGACCCCCTTGAGGTCTCGCTCCCCGAGGTCGCGAAACGCAAGATCGGGGCGGTGGCGGGTCTGGTCGACGATCGATTCGTCCACCACGATCTGGCAGCCCTTCGCCACGTCGGCCAGGCGCTTCGCCAAGTTCACGGAGTGCCCAAACAGGTCGTCGCCGGTGCGAATCGCGGGACCCCACGTAAGGCCGATCCCGGCGCAGATCGCCTCGTCCTCTCTCGCCTCGTTGTAAGTGGACAGGGCCTCCTGCATCCCGGCGGAGCACGCGACCGCGCGCCCCGGATCGTCGAACGAAGTCATCACCCCGTCACCGTACGTCTTCAGGAGCCGCCCGCCGTTGCGGGCGACCTGCTCCTCGACCAGATGGGTGAAGGCCTGCGCGACCCTGAGTGCCGCCTCGTCCCCACGCTTCGCCGTGTAGCGCGAGAACCCACGAAGATCGCTGAACCCTACGGCCAACGGCTCGGCTCCCATCGTCGCGCCCCCTTTCCTCGAAAGCAGGCCGATTCTACCCCTGCCGGAGGGGGCCGGGACAAAGAAGAGGGCTGCCCGGCCCTCGCGGCCGGACGGCCCCGAACGTCAACTCGCGTCTACCGATTCACGAAGAGGATGCCTTCGTCCGCGAAGCTCTTGTCGCCGCCCGACGCCGCGACCACGTAGATGTAGGCGCCGTTGGCCACGGGTTCGCCCTTCTGCGATCGGCCGTCCCACTCGACAGACAGGACCGCGGTTGCCTCAGTCGACCAGACTAGATGGCCGGCCAGGTCATAGACAAACACCGTGAAGCGCTCTGCGAGGCCTTCCCCCGCGTAGGCGAAGCGTACTTCGTCCGCAAACGGGTTCGGCGCCGTGTAGAACTCCTCCACGAGGAACTCCCCGGCGACGACCGAGATCGACGCCGAGCTCGAATCCTTAGGATCCGTGGGATCGACGTACGTGGCCGTGATCGTCCCGCCCGCCGCAACGCCGAGGCTGAGCCCCTCCGTGATGAACGTGGAGGCTGCGGCCCCGGGCAGGGGAGCCAGGTTGTACGTGACCCCGTCGATCGTCAC
>CAZWQN010000099.1:0-4789 GCA_964635895.1 uncultured Thermotogae bacterium
GCGGTGAGAACCCCGAGCCGAAGGAAGTCGAAGTGCTCCGGGACGTGGGCGTCGGAGCCGATCGAAAGCTTGCACCCCACCGCAATCGCGCGGCGGACGAGCTCCGCGGAGAGGTCGAGGCGGATGGGATTGGCGTTGATCTCGAGTGCCGTGCCGCTCTTGGCGGCCGCTTCGAACACGACATCCCAGTCGGCGTCGCAGGGTGGGCGCTCTCCGATCTTCCGCCCCGTCGGATGCGCGAGGATGTCGACGTGCTTGTTGCTCACGGCGCGCACGAGCCGCGCGGTCGTCTCGTCTCTCGGCTGGCGGAAGTGAGAGTGCACGGCGGCGATGACGACGTCGAGCCGCGCGAGGATGTCGTCCGGTAGGTCGAGCGAGCCGTCGGGCTGGATGTTGACTTCAATGCCGGAGAGAACGTGGAACCCGCGCAGGGTCTTGTTCAGCCTGGCGATGACTTCGATCTGCGCCACGACGCCGGCGGCGGTGAGCCCGCCGATGACCTCCGCAAACCGGGTGTGGTCTGTGATCGCGATGTACTTGAGGCCGCGGGTCCGCGCCGCGGCGACCATGTCGGCGATCGACGCCAGCCCGTCCGACGCGTCGGTGTGGACGTGCAGGTCTCCCAGGAGGTCGCCGAACTCGATGAGTCGCGGAAGCCGGCCGCCCCCGCGTCCGCGGCCTCTGCTAGCTGCCGCCTCGATCTCGCCCGCGTCCTCGCGGAGCTCCGGCGGAATCGGCTTGAGGCCGAGGGCGCGGTACACGCCGGCCTCGTCCTTTCCGGCCAACGGCCGGTCGCCAGCATCGTACAGCCCGTACTCGTTCAGCTTCCAGCCCCGCGCCACAGCGAGCTTGCGCAACGCGATGTTGTGCGCCTTCGAGCCGGTGAAGTACTGGAGCGCCGCACCGAACGACTCCGCGGGGACCACACGCAGGTCGACCTGAACTCCATTGCCGAGCCGCACCGAAGCCTTTGTGTCCCCGCGCGACAGGATCTCGACAACCTCAGGCAGGGCGAGGAACGCCGCGACGGCGGGCGCGGGGTCAGCGCTGACGGCGAGGATGTCGAGGTCGCCGATCGTCTCACGGCCGCGTCGCACCGACCCGGCGAACTCGACGCGCTCGAAGAGGGCCGTCTCCCGCAGCTCGGCCACAAGATCCTCGGCGAGCCGCAGCGCAGCAAAGAGCAGCATGCGCCCCTCGACACCCCGCGTCTCGGCGAGGCCACGTAGGATCTTCGCTTCGGTCTTCTCTCCCAGTCCCTTGACGGTGCGGATTCGCCCCGCACGGGCCGCCTGCTCGAGGTCGTCGAGGGTCCGCACCCCGAGCGCTTCGTAGAGGAGCTTCGCCGTCTTCGGCCCGACCCCGTCGACGCGGGTCAGTGCGTGGAGGTCGATGGGAAGCTTCGCCTTAAGCTCGTCGTAGTACTTCAGGCGACCTGTCTTCACGATCTCGGCGATCTTCTTCGCAATGGCATCGCCGACGCCGGGCAGCTCGGCGTGCGTTCCATCAGCAACGAGTTCCTCGATCGGCTCGGCGAGCGCTTCCACGACTTCCGCCGCGCGGCGATAGGCGCGGGGCTTGAACGCGACGCCCTCGACGTCTAGGAGGTCGGCGATCTCGTAGAGGATGCGAGCGACCAGTTCGTTCTTCATCGCTTCACCTCCCGCTCCTTCGCGACGCGGGTTCCTCCGCTTCTTGCGCGGACACAGCCGCCCACCCAACG
This sequence comes from uncultured Thermotogae bacterium, assembly GCA_964635895.1. Taxonomy (GTDB): domain Bacteria; phylum Bipolaricaulota; class Bipolaricaulia; order UBA7950; family UBA9294; genus JAPLGD01. Next base: position 1,724 of record CAZWQN010000099.1, read on the forward strand.
TACACCATCGCATCGTCGCGCGGCGAGACGGCGTCCAACCGGCACACTCCGACGCCCTGATGGGGCACGACATCTAGAGCGCTCCCGGCCGCGGATGATCCTGCAGACCCAGCATGGTCTCGCTTTGCACCGTCCGGACGATCGGCTCCGGTCCCATTCTCGCCCGGGCTCGACCTTGAGCCAAGCTCCGCCTTGCCCGGGATCGAGACGTCGTTTACCGTAGACCCGTGACACGACGCGAGCGTTACGGCGACCGGGCGGCCCACATCTATGGCGGCGTCATCGATCCGACTCTTCACTCGCTTCGCTCGACCGTGACTCACATCTGCCGCGAGGAGGGCCCGACCCTCGTCCTCGACATCGCGTGCGCCACGGGCGCACAGTGTCACCGCCTCGCCCAGGCGGGAATCCGAGCGACCGGCGTCGACTCGTCGGAGTCGATGATCGCCGCCGCCCGTCGGAGAGGGAACACGAGCGCTGACTTCATCCTCGCCTCGGCCCTCGACCTTCCCTTTCCTGACGCGTCATTCGGCGGAGTCGTCCTCTCCCTCGCACTGCACGAGCACCCCGAAGAGGAGCGAGCGGGAATGCTCCGCGAAGCCGTGCGCGTCCTCGAACCCGATGGGTTCCTCTTGGTCGCCGACTTCGAGCGTCCGACGCACGCGGCGTTCCACATTCCCTGGGCGATCGTCCGGCTCATCGAGACTGCAGCGGGTCCCGAGCACCGCGCGGGGTTCGCCGACTTCGTTCGCCAAGGCTCGCTCGCGGGCCTCCTTGTCCGTCACGGTCTCACATGCTCTCGGACGGCACGAGCCGTCTTCGGGACCATCGGCATTGCCGTCGTTCGCCGGCCTACGGAACCCTCGCGCGGTCCGGGCCCAATTGACCCCACGGCATCGAACGTGCTAGACCTGTAGGCTTGGGGCTGAACGGAGGGCGGTCGGCCTCGCAGGAATCGTGGGAAGGAGGAAGGGATGGAGCGCATCCTTCGGATCAACATGACAAGCCGGACGGCGTCGTTTGAGCCCGTTCCGGAGGCGTACCGGAACCGGGCGGGACGGTGGATGACGTCAAGCATCGTCCACGACGAGGTCCCGGCGACCTGTCACCCTCTCGGCCCGAACAACAAGGTGGTCTTCTCGCCGGGGATCGTGACCGGCACGGCGTCCCCGACGTCGTCCCGCATCTCGGTGGGCGGGAAATCGCCCCTGACGGGAGGAATCAAGGAGGCAAACGCCGGAGCCGGGTGGGGACGCCGCTTGGCGCGGCTCGGAATCCGTGCGGTCGTCGTTGAAGGGCAGGCGAAGGAGAAGGGCTGGTGGCTCCTGAAGATCGACGCCAAGGGGGCGGCGCTCGAGCCCGCCGAGGCGTGGACCGGGAAGCGGCTGTCCGACGTCTACCCGGCCTTGTTCGCCCGGTTCGGCGGGCGGGAGAAGGTCGACATCTGCGCGGTCGGCGTCGCCGGGGAGTTCCGCATGGCGGCGGCCGGGGTGTGCTTCAACGACCAGGAGGGCCGCCCCAGCCGCTACGCAGGCCGCGGAGGGCTCGGGGCGGTGCTCGGCAGCAAGGGTCTGAAGGCGATCGTCGTCGACGACTCCGGAGCGAAGGAAGTCCCGCTCGCTGACAAGATCCTGTTCGACCAAGGCCGCAAGAAGCTCGCCGCCGCGCTTGGCGAGCACGCGATCACGAAGCCCAAGGGGGCGCTCAACAGCTACGGCACGGCCGTGCTCGTGAATATCCTGAACGAGGCAGGCGGTTTGCCGACGCGCAACTTCCGCGAGGGTCGGTTCGAGGGAGCCTCGAAAATCGCTGGGGAGGCCATCTTCGCCGGCAACAAGACGCGAACGGGCGCGGAGGTGTACAACCACGCCTGCTCGCCCGGCTGCGTGATCCGCTGCTCGAACACGTGGCACCGCCCGGACGGAAGCGAGCACACGTCGTGCATCGAGTACGAGTCCGATTGGGCCTTTGGCGCGGATTGCGGAATCGACAACCTCGACGACATCGCCGAGCTCTGCCTCCTGTGCAACGACTACGGGCTCGATACGATCGAGATCGGTGGCACGCTGGCGGTGGCCGCGGACGGCGGGGCGTGGCGGTTTGGCGACGGCAAGCGGGCGATCGAGCTTGTACACGAGATCGGGAAGGGATCGCCCCTGGGGAGGATCCTCGGAAACGGTGCGGTCGTCACCGGGCGGGCGTTCGGCGTGTCGCGCGTTCCGCACGTGAAGGGGCAGAACATGCCCGCGTACGAGCCGCGGGCGATCAAAGGGATCGGGATGACGTACGCCGTCTCGACCATGGGCGCCGACCACACCTCGGGGTACACGATCGCGCCCGAGATCCTCGGCGTCTCCGGGAAACTGGATCCGCTCAATCCTGATAAGGCCGAGCTGGCGCGCAACTTCCAGTACGCCACCGCGTTCGTCGATTCGACGGGCCACTGCCTGTTCATCGCGTTCGCAATCCTCGACATCGCCTCGGGGTTCGAGGGCACCGTCGAGGAGTGCAACGGAGTCTTGGGGACGAAGTGGACGATGGACGACGTCGGCCGCATCGGCAAGGAAATCCTCGACCTTGAGCGCGACTTCAACCGGAAGGCCGGATTCACGGCGCTCGACGATCGACTGCCGGAGTTCATGCGGAGCGAGCCCCTGCCGCCCCACAACACGGTGTGGGACGTCGCTGACCGCGAGCTCGACCGCGTCTTCGCCTCGTGAGGAGATCGGGAGGCCGCGCCGCCGCGGCCTCCCGTCGCGATGATCGACATTCACCTCTACGGGAAGCTGCGCCGGTTCGCCCCGAATGGTGACCCGGATTCCGACTCAATCGTTTCCGTGCCCCACCGGGACGGAGACACTGTGGGCTCGGTGACCGCACGGCTCGGCATCCCGGACGCAGACCTCGGCGCGAACCTGTTCGTGGACGGGCGGTACGCCGATCGGCGCACCCCGGTGCGCGACGGCGCGCGGGTCGGCCTCTTCCCCGATGACATGCAGCTCCTCTACAAGTGGTACTTCCGCCCCCCGGAGACCGGCTCGTGAACGTCGAGGTTCGCCTCCACGG
>CAZWQN010000100.1:0-4567 GCA_964635895.1 uncultured Thermotogae bacterium
TCGGCAGGTAGTACCACGGCGGGATGACGAGCGCCCCTGCGGCCCCAAGCTCCTTGGACTGCGCAACGTACTCGATCGTTTTCTCCGTGGTCTCCGCGGAGGCCCCCAGGAGGACCGGCACCTTCCCGTCCGCCGCATCGACGACCGTCCGTCCGACCCGCCGCTTCTGTTCGTCGTCCAGACTGGCGAACTCGCCCGTGCTTCCGAGCGCCACAACGCCATGAACGCCCTGACTCGCGAGCCACTCGACGTTCTTCGCCATGCCTTCGTAGTTGATGCCGCCCGTGCCATCGAACGGAGTCGTGAGAACGACGTACACCCCGTAGATCGTCTTCAACCCGGCCTCCTTAGCGTGATGCCGACGTCGCAGCTCCCTCGCCGAATCGCTCCAGCCGCAGGGGATCGATCGACACGATCGTGTCTCGACCCGTGATCATCTCCGACACCAGGCGGCCCGTGATCGGGGCGAGCCCGATTCCATCCCCCTCGTGACCCGCCGCAATGTACAACCCAGGGACCGATGCGACCGCCGACACGATCGGGCAGTGATCGGGCGTCCACGGCCTGAGCCCGGCGTAGGAGTGGATGACCCGCATGTTCCTGAGCGCCGGGAAGAAGCGTAGCGCCCGTCTCGCGAGCAGCCGCAGCACGCCGAGATCGCACTGCGTGTCGAAGCCCACGAACTGCCGGCTCGACCCGATGAGGAAGTTCCCGTGCCCCGTGGGCTCGTAGACCATGGCCACGCCATTCTCCTCCATGCCCGGTTCGACGTCTCGCACGCCCTTCTGCCCGAACTTCGCCATGAGGTACCCGAACTCCTGGAGCTTCCTGCAGCCGAGATCGGGGGTTCGCTCGCCGACGAGGATGTGCCCCTTGCGCGGCTTGATGGGAACGTCGAGCCCGAGGGTTCCCGCCAGATGTGGAGTCCAGACTCCCGCCGCCAGGACGACCTTGGGCGCAGTGAACTCCCCCGTCGCCGCGCGGGCGCCGCGGATCGAGCCTGCGCGATCGCGCAGGAGTTCCTGGATCTCCGTGCGCGGGTGCACCACCCCGCCGAGCCGCTTCGCGGCTTCCACAAGCCCGAACGTCAACGCGAGGGGGCTGAGAGAGCTGTCCGACGCGCACTCCACGAGGCCGATGACGTCGCGCGCCAAGAGCGGCTCGCTCTCGAACACCTCGCGGCCCTCGATGTACCGCATCGGTAGGCCGGCCTCTTTCTGCCTCTGCATCCAGTCGCGGGCCATGGCCTCCTGACACGCGTCCGGCTCTACAACCAGAACGCTGCCGCGCTGCGTGTAGTCCACGTCGTAGTCGAGCTCATCGACAAGCTCGCGAAGCAGACCCTGGCTCAGCAACCCCAGTCGGCTGTCGTACCCGGGTTCCTTGTCGATGGAGAGGATGTTCCCATCGCACGCACCGGACGTGCCGGAGCAGATGTCTCCTCTCTCCACCAGCGCGGCTCGGACGCCTTCCTTGGACAGGTAGTAGAGGACGGCCGACCCGATGACTCCCCCTCCGATGACGAGGACGTCCGCCGTGGGGTTCACTTCGGCTCCCCGGCCAGCGCGCCGAACGTCAGCGAGACCACGGGCGGTCGAACCCGGTCGGGAAGCACCCGCTCCCGTGGAATCCCGAGCTCCGACACGAGGATCCGGGCCACGAGAGTCTCACACGTCCGACCCTGGCAGAGCCCCATGCCGGCCCGCGTACGCAGCTTGACCCCGCGAACGTCGACCGCCCCCTCGCGAATCGCCTGCCGGACTTCTCCCAGGGTGACTTCCTCGCAACGACACACGATCACATCATCGGTCATGGCCATTCCCGTCGACCTCTTTCCTCCTGATTCCTCGAACGTGCATGCCGTGCTCGCGAGCCACCTCAACGGTGACGGCGGCCGTCCGGTCGCTCGCGGGAGTCGTGGCCGCCCGCAAGACCCTGCCTCTGCCGACGACCTCGCCCGACCGGTCGACGACGTCCACGAGTTCTCCCGCTTCGGGCAAGGGGAGGTACTCGTAGGGCAATGTCACAGCGGCCGTCTCACCGGAACGGGAGAGATCGACCACGAAGATGGCCAGCCCAGGACACTGCGTCACGCAAAGCCCGCATCCGGTGCACTTCTCCGCATCGAGCACCGGGCAATTCGTGATCGGAGTCCCCACTTGGATGGCGTGATGCGGGCACGCGGCTTCGCACGGGTTGCACGGAATCTCCTGGACGCACTCGACGACGGCGACAGGCCCCCGCCGCATTCGATCGTGCGCGGGAACCCCGGGAGCGGACTCAAGCTCGTCGAGAGAAAGGTATCCGTCCTGGCTCAGGTTGCCGGGCATGGTGTCTCCCCTGCTGTCTGTAAGGCGCTCTTGGCCGCTCGGATTCCTGCACAGAATGGCCCTCCGCGCAGATCGTCCAGCCGCCGTTGGATGGCTGCGATCTCCGCGTGCCCTTCCGCGTCGACATCGCGCAGCCGCTCGTACGCAGCGATCCCGGCGAGGCGCCCTTCCTCCAGAGCCGTGCTGGCCTCCTCAATGCCTGCAGCGTCCCCGGCGACGTAGATCCCCGGAACGGTCGTCTCGAGGACCGCATTGTGGAGGGGAACCCAGCCGCCGAGCGCCGGGGAGAAGACGAGGCGACACCCCGCGAGCGACGCCAGTCGGGTGTTCGGGTGCAGTCCCACGGCAACGCAGATGACGTCCACCTCGAATCGGCGTTCCGTGCCCTCGATCGGGCACCACGTGCCATCGACCTGCGCGACGACGGCGCCCTCCACGCACTCGACGCCCTCCGCGCGAAGGATCGTATGGGACGTCAGAATGGGGACTCCGGCGCGCCGGATCTTCGCGGCGTGGACGCCGTAGCCGCCGATCCGCGGCGCCGCTTCGATGATTGCGGCCACTGTCACTCCCGCTTGGAGCAGCTGGTAAGAGACGATCAGCCCAACATTCCCGGCGCCGACCATGAGGACCCGCTTGCCGGGCCGCACTCGCCACACATTGATGAGCGTCTGGGCCGCTCCCGCTCCCATCACACCGGCAAGCGTCCAGCCTTCGAACGGAAGGGCATTCTCCTCGGCGCCTGCGGCCAGAACGACCGAGCGAGCATCGAACGACTCCGTCGGGGCATTCCCGGCGCTCCCTGTCGTGTCGTCGGCGACCGCCTGGACGATGTCGACCGCATGGCCGGGCCGGATGGCGAAGACCTCCCACCCGAGCCGCAGGGTCACGCCGAGCGCGCGGGCCTCTTCGAGGAGCTCTACCGCGATGTCCACCCCTCGCACGCCGGCGTGGTGCTCGCGGGATCCAAAGAACTTGTGGATTTGCTTGATGAGCTGCCCGCCGGGCTCGAGGTTCCTGTCGACGACGCACACCCGGCCGCCGCGCTTGGCCACTTCGATCCCCGCTGCGAGTCCGGCGGGACCGGCTCCGACAACGAGCACGTCGACGATGCTCACATCTCGCTCCTTCGCCCCACGCCTCGCTGGGTCTCGACGACCATGCCGTCCGCGACGGGGGTGATGCAAGTGCGGACGTTGGCCACGCCGTTCACGATCATGGCGCAGTCCGTGCACTGACCGATCGCGCAGAGAATCCCGCGAGCCTCGGACCGCTTCGCGGTGTAGCGGTGCACGCGGATTCCTGCTGCAGCAAGCGCAGCGGCAATCGGCTCGCCCTCTCGAGCCGTCACCACCCTGCCGTCGACGCGGAGCGTGACCTCGCGCGCTTCGGGCAGCGGCCCCAGGATCGGGTGTTGCTCTATCCTCATCCAGACCTCCTCACCGGCATGGATACCTACGAAGAACCGACTCCGAGCAGGAATCCCCTCTTGAGTGGATCCTCCGGGTCCACCACGAAGTGGTGCATGCCCGTCACGTAGGCGCGTCCCGAGATCTCGGGGATGACGGCGGCGAACGGCCCGACCTGCGCCGTTCCTACGATCCGTGCCCGGAAGACCGTGCCGATGATGCTCTCATGGACGAACTCCTCGTTCTCGCGCAGCTTGCCTCGGGCATGAAGCACCGCCAGCTTGGCTGACGTTCCGGTGCCGCAGGGCGAGCGGTCGATGGAGCCGGGAGGAATCACCACCGCGTTCTTCACGTCAGCGTCGGGGTGGGTGGGAGGACCGTAGAACTCCACGTGGGTCAGCCCCTCGATGAACGCCCTCTCCGGATGAGCGACGCGGAGGTCCCGGTTCACCGCGGCTCGCACCGCCTTCCCCGCCTGCACGATCTCCCCAGCTCTCTCCGCTGTGATCTCAAGTCCAAGCTGCCGAGCTTCGACGAGCGCGTAGAAGTTGCCGCCGTAAGCGATGTCCAGGGTGGCGCGGCCGTAGCCGGGGACGTCTACGTTCACATCCTTCCGATACAGGAAGGCGGGAGCATTGGTGAACGTGACCTGCTTGGCGCTCCCATCCACGACCGTGACGCGGGCGACGACGAGGCCGGCCGGCGTGTCCAAGCGGATGGTTGTGATCGGCTCCTCGACGGGCACGATCCCGGCCTCCACCAGCGCAGTGCAACACCCGATGGTGTCATGTCCGCACATCGGAAGGTACCCGCCCACTTCGATGTAGA
>CAZWQN010000101.1:0-4553 GCA_964635895.1 uncultured Thermotogae bacterium
ACAAAGCGATGAAGACCACCTACGGTCTCGACGAGATTCGCGCGTACCTCGAGACCATCACGGGGCGCTAGCTCAGTCGGGCCCGCAGGCGAGCCGACAGCGTGTCGATCGACCACACGACGGCGATGATCGCCGCGAGGCACATGCTGACCTCTTCCCACTCGTTGACGCGCACGTACTGCATCAGGAGCATGCCGATTCCGCCGCCGCCGACCATTCCGATCACGGTCCCCATGCGCACGTTGATGTCGCAACGGTAGAGCGTGAATGAGAGGTAGGGGTTGATGATCTGTGGCACGATGCTGTACACGAGGACCTGGAGCCGCCGTCCCCCCACCGCGGTGATGGCCTCCGCCGGGCCGGGGTCGATCGATTCGAGCTGCTCCGAGTAGAGCTTCGCCAGATCGGCGATCGAGCAGACGAAGAGCGCCAGCATGCCGGGGAACGGACCGGGACGTACCCAGATGACGAAGACGATCGCCCAGATGATCGGCTCGATGGAGCGCACCATGCTCGACAGGGCACGGACCACGAAGTAGACCGGCCGTCCGATCGGCCCGCGCGTCAGGTTGCGCGCCCCGAGGAAGCTCAGGACGACGGCGACGGGAATCGCGAGCAGCGTCGACATGAGTCCCATGAAGACGGTGATGATCGTGAGGCGAACGACTTCGGCGAAGATCGTCGTATCGGGACGCACCAGGCGGCGCAGGATCTTCGCCGCGTCGGGAAAGCTCCGGACGAGGCGTGAGAAGTCGACCGACGTGATCACGGTCGCTGCAGCAAGAGTCACGATGAGACAGAGGACGATGCTCCATCCCCACAGCGTTCGGTACCACGGGATCTTCGCCGGCGCCTGCGTTTTCGATGGCTGAGGGCGAGACGGCTCGGGCACCGGACGTCCGATCCGCGTCGAATCCCCGGCGTCTGCCGCGACGAAGCGCCTGCGGCGACCTCTTGCCCGACTCGGAACCGGCTTGCCGGTCAGAAACGCGACAACCTTAATCCCGACGGAGGTTCCGAAGGCGCCCCAGACGACCGCCGCGGCGATCGCGAGGAGGACGACAAGCCCGCCGGAGATGGGCAGGTAGGAACCGGCGCCGGACGCAACTCGCGTGGCGACGTAGGACCCCATGACGAAGACGTAGGAGAGGAACACCCCGTCGATCACGAGAATCGATAGCCATCTGCAGAAGCGCTTCGCCCACACGACGGCGGTCCTCGCGGCCCGGCTCAGGCCCGAGACGGTATCTTGAGCCCGCGGAGAACGACGTGCCCCATCCGTCATCACGTGATCCTCTCCCGCACGCGGCCGCTGATGTAATCCATCGCCCACACGACGACCGTGATGATGATGATGACGGCGCCGACCTTCTCATACAGGAGCTCGTTCTTGTAGTAGTTGAAGAAGCGGCCGATCCCGCCACCGCCGACGATGCCGATGATGGTCGCCATGCGGACGTTGATGTCCCAGCGGTAGAGGGTGAACGCAAGGAAGGGCGGGATGATCTGCGGCATCACACCGAATCGCAGCACTTGCACCCGGCTGCCCCCGCTGGCCGTGATCGCCTCCACCGGTCCGGGGTCGATCGACTCGATCTGCTCCGAGTAGAGCTTTCCGAGGGCTGCAATGGTGTGGACGAAGAGCGCCAGGACGCCGGCGAACGCGCCGTACCCGACGAGGACCCCGAAGAAGACGGCCATGACGAACGGCTCGATCGAGCGCCCGACGTTGAAGAAGGCGCGCACCAGGGTGTAGACGCCCCAACCCCAGCGGCTCTTCGTCACCATGTTCCGTGCGCCGAGGAACGAGAGCGGGAAGGCGAGGAGGACGCCCAAGAGCGTCGCCATCAGAGACATGAAGATCGTCTGGATGATGCCGTTGAGCAGCGTGTCGCCGAGATCGGGGTCGGGCGCCGTGAAGTACTGGAAGTCCGGAGACACGAGACGGCGCCAGAAGTAGCCGGTGGACGACGCGCGGCGGATCAGGGTACCCAGGCTGAACTGCGTCGTCAGCGCCCCGACGTACACCGCGACGGCCACGAGGAGGAGCGTCATGAGTCCCCAACTCGTCTGCCACCAGCGCCGCGGGCGTCCTAGGCTCTCGAGATCGGCAGGCCGGCAGACCGCCGAGCCCACCGCGCGGTCCACCCAGGGTGTCTGGCCCTTTCGGCCCGGCCAGAGCCATCGGCAGAGCGCTCGCGCGACCCACCAGCACCCCGCGCTGACGACCGACAGCGCGGCGACGAGCCCGACGGTTTGGCCCAAGACCGCGTACCACGGTCCGAGAGGCCAGAACGGAGCGCTCGGAAGGAGCCCGATCCCTGTCCGCGAAGCCAGTCCGTAGAAGAGCGTCGCGAGACCCGCCGGAGGGGCAAGCACGAGGGCCGCGGCGAGCAGCGTCACAGCCCACGACACGAAGTCGGTCGCCACGTGGCCCACGCGGCGCGCCAACCCGAGAGGGTGGCCGTTTCCGTCACTCAGCACGAGGCCAACGCCCTTCCAGCCGATGGACGTACCCAGGTTCTCCCACAAGACGGCGAGGAAGAACGTTGCGGCCACGGTCAGCCCGTAGGCGTAGCCGGGGAAGGGTACCTGGTAGGACGGTTTGACGAAATGCGTCGCGCGATACCAGTAGTTGACCAGGTAGTAGACGCAGTAGGAGAGGAGGATCAGGAGGTCCCAGTCCGCGGCGAGGGCGGCCAGTCGGTCCTTGGGCAACCGGAAGCGGCGACTCACCTAGCGGACCTCCACCTCTTCGGCGTCCTCGCCGTAGATCTCCTTGAACCGGACGTTGTCGATCTCCCGCGGCAGCCCTTCGAACACCACGGCCCCGTCCTTGAGCGCGATGATGCGCGTGCCGTAGCGACGGGCGAGCGAGAGGAAGTGCAGGGCGCAGATCACGGTCACCCCGTGTTCGCGGTTCATCTCCTCCAGGTACTGGAGCACGGAGTTCGCGGTCGCGGGGTCGAGGGCCGAAACGGGCTCGTCCGCCAAGATCAGCTCGGGCTCCTGCATCAGCGCGCGAGCAATCCCCACACGCTGCTGTTGCCCGCCCGACAGTTGATCGGCGCGCGTGTACATCTTCTCCACCAGGCCGACCGTCTCCAAACTCTGGCGGGCGCGGTCGAGATCCGTGCGTGGGAACCGTCCAACGAGCGTCGGAAGCGGTGGGGCGTACCCCAATCGTCCGGCAAGGACATTCCGCAGGACGGACGATCGCTTCACGAGGTTGAAGTGCTGGAACACCATCCCGATCTGGCGGCGGATCCTGCGCAACTCGGCGCCCGTTGCCTGCGTCACGTCGACGCCGTTCAACAGGATGCGCCCCGACGTGGGCTCGATCAGGCGGTTGATGCAGCGAAGGAGCGTCGACTTGCCGGAGCCAGAGAGCCCGATAAGCACGAGGAATTCGCCCTTGTTCACGGTGAGCGAGACGTCGCGAAGGGCGAGAACGTCGCCGCGCTCGTAGATCTTCGTCACGCGCTCGATGACCAGCTGCGGTTCAGCCATAGAGGCCTCTCTGTACGAAGGGGAGAGAGGAGACGACTCCTCTCTCCCCCATAGACCTGTGGTGAGTCCCAGCTCTAGCGCTGCGGAACCGGCAGGCCGAGGACGGCGCGCATCAGGTCGAAGTCGCTGTCCAGGACGGGGGCCATCCCCGACCACTGGTAGAACTTGCGGTCGTTCCAGATCGCGAGACCCTCGGGCGTCGAGATGTGCTTCACGAGCGTCGCGACGATCTGCTCCTGGAGGTCGGCCGGGAAGTCCGCCACGAACGCGAGACAGTCGTTCGGAATCGGTCCGACGACGTCGACGACCCCCACGGTGGTGAACACGTCGGGGTAGTCCTTGACCACGGCGAAGCGCAGGTCCTCGCAGGCCCAGCGCAGGCCGTCGCGGACCAGCGCGTTGTTGAAGTGATCCCAGACCATCAGCTCCGGATCATCGCCCCACTCCCAGCGGATGCCCTGATCCTTCAGGCACTGCGGAGCGAGCGGAGGCGAGCCATAGCTCGTGCAGAAGTCGCCTTGGCCCTGCAGAAGCGCGATCATCGAGTTCGAGTGTCCGCCGGTCTCGACGACGCTGCCCCACTGCACTCCGTTCTGCTGCAGGTAGACCTTCGGGTACTTGTAGCCCGAGCCCGAGCCGACGTCGTTGTAGATCCAGATCTTGCCGGCGAGGTCTTGGATCGACGTGAAGCCCTTCGAGCGGAGCGCGTAGATCGAGCAGTAGTAGTAGACATACCCGTTGCGGACGGCGCCCATGGTGGGGATGATGCCGCCGTCCGTCGCGGCGTAGATCTGGCAGTACTGCGCGCTTGTCGGGATGCCGAACACGTCGCCCTCCGCCGTTCGGAACGCCTCGGCGAGCGCGGCGTAGTCCGCGGCGACGATGGGAACTACGTAGAGACCCGTCTCCTGGAAGATGTAGTCCGCAATCTTCTCCCCGGACGGCCCGATGACGGTTGTGTCGGTGGACGGCGGAAGCAGCATGTAGATGGGCTTATCCTTCGTCCCGACCTGCGCGACGCCGACAATGCTGATCGCCAACAC
>CAZWQN010000102.1:0-1621 GCA_964635895.1 uncultured Thermotogae bacterium
GGCCGGCAGGCGCGAGGGGGACGGATCGCCCCCTCCAGACACCCCGGGGCTCGTTCCGGCGGAGCTCCTGAGCGAGTGGGGCGCGAGCGGGGATGTGCGGCGCTTCATGACGAAGGGCCTTCCGTTCGAGCCCCCGCGTGCCGGGGAGGATGGATCCTTCGTCGCTCTTCCGCTCGATGTGGAGACGCTGCGATCCCTGCTTGAGGCGCGCTCCCTCGCGCCCGAGTTGCAGGACCTCGTGCGTACGTACTTCGAAACGATCACCCAAGGAGAACCATGATTGGCGAACGAGATCTGGATCGGGCCACTGCCCTGATGGAACGCCTTCTCGGCGCGATCAACGAAACCGTCGTCGGTCAGGCGGCGGTCGTGGAGGCGACGCTGATCGCGCTTCTCTGTGGCGGCCACCTTCTCTTGGAGGGGGTCCCGGGACTGGGAAAGACCCTCCTTGTCCGTGTTTTGGCGAGCGCCCTGGGGGTGCGTTTCTCTCGCATCCAGTTCACCCCCGACCTCATGCCCGCGGACATTGTGGGAACGAACGTCCTCTCCGAAGATGGCGGACAGCGTCGCTTCACCTACTCACCGGGCCCGATCTTCGCGAACGTGATCCTGGCTGACGAGATCAACCGCGCCACTCCCAAGACACAGTCTGCGCTGCTCGAGGCGATGGAAGAGAAGACGGTTACGGTCGGCAAGGCGACGTACCCTCTCGACTCCCCGTTCATGGTCCTCGCCACACAGAACCCGATCGAGATGGAGGGCACGTATCCGCTTCCCGAGGCGCAGGTCGACCGCTTCCTGTTCAAGGTGGGCGTGGGCTTTCCTTCCGTCGAGGAGCTGGTCGCGATCACGGAGCGGAACACCGAGCACGTGAGGCTCCGGCTTCCGGAGCCCGTCGCGTGCGCCGAGGACGTCCTGTCTGCGCAGGGCGTCGCCCGCGAGATCCCGATCGCCCGGCCCCTCCGGGAGTACGTCGCGCGGCTGGTCTTTGCGACCCATCCCGAGGTCGAGCACGCTCCGAAGGACGTCCAGTCGTTCGTGGAGTACGGGGCGAGCCCGAGAGCGGCCCTCGCTCTCATTCTTGGCGCCAAGGCACACGCGCTGCTTGCCGGGGAGCCGAACGTGAGGAAGGCGGACATCGACGCGGTGTTCCGCCCCGCCCTGATCCATCGAGTGATCTTGAACTTCAAGGGGGAGGCCGAGGGCGTGAGCGTGCCGTCACTCCTCGACCAGGTCTGGAAGGAGACGCCGGTCCTGTGATGGAGCCTCTGATCGACGAGGCCTTCCTGGCTCGCCTCACGAACCTCAAAGTCATCACGAAGGGGCGGCGTAAGGGAAAGCTGGCGGGCGTCCACGCTTCCCCACGCGTCGGCGTGAGCGTCGAGTTCGCCGACTACCGCGACTACACGCCGGGCGACGACTTCCGCCACATCGACTGGAACGTCTACGGACGCCTCGACCGCGTCCTCGTGAAGTCGTTCGTCCACGAGATGGATCTGCCCATCTACCTGGTCGTCGACCTTTCGGCGTCGATGCGCCTCGGCACGCCGCCCAAGGCCCGCTACGCGGCGCGCCTGGCGGTGGCTCTCGCCTACCTCGGTTTGCGGGGGCAGGACCGGGT
>CAZWQN010000102.1:1721-4535 GCA_964635895.1 uncultured Thermotogae bacterium
GGCGACGAGGTCGTGGTCATCCAGATCCTCACCCCGGACGAGCTTCGGCCGTCCCTCGAGGGGAGCGTCGTGCTCGCCGACGTGGAGACGGGTCGAAAGGTCTCTCTCTCGGTCGGGCGAGGGACCCTCGCCCACTACGAGCAGCGGCTTGCGGCCCACCTCGAGCGACTGCGCGCCTACCTCTCCGACCATCGGACGCCCTACATCCTGGCTCCGACCGACGTTCCCCTGGAGGTCCTTATCCATGAGCGGCTGCGCGCGGGAGGCATCCTGCAGTGATTCTCGAGAGCTCCGGCTACCTCTCGCTCCTGGCTTTGGCGGCGTGGATCCTCCTCCTTCACTTCCTGCATACCCGCCGCGAGCGCCACGACGTCGCGTACCTGTTCCTCTGGGAGGGGCTGCCCGACGATCCACGCGTCCGCGCTGCGCGCCTGCGCGTCCGGTGGAACAGCTTGGTCATCCTGCAGCTTCTCGTGCTTGCGGCCGTCGTCCTCGCTCTGGCGGGACCGGCGCGTGTCGCGGAGAAGCCGTCCCTTGCCGGTCTGGCGATCGTCCTGGACGGCAGCGCCAGCCTCCGAGGGCGCAGCGCGACCGGCAGCGCGACCGCCGACCTCGTTCGATCGGAGGCGCTGGCCGTTCTGGATCGCTACGCGGCGACGCCCGTCGCGGTTCTCGAGCTGTCCTCGTCGCCGCGCGTTCTGGCTCCGCTCTCGGGGGATCCTGCGCAGGCGCAGCGAGCGATCGCCGCCTGGGAGCCCACTTGGCTGGCTGCCGGAACCGAACAGGACCTCCGAGGGCTTCTCGCAAGCCAAGGCGGAGTCTTCGAGCGCGTCGTTCTCCTCACGGATGAGCCCCCGGCGTACTCCGTGCCCGGCCTCGACATCACGGTGTTCGCTCCGGGCGAGAACATTGCGCTCACCGCGTTCAGCGTTCGAGAAGATCCACGGGGCGTGGGATCGATCGCGTTCGTTCGCGTGCGCAACGACACGCCTTCGTATCGCGAGGTCAGCGTGCGCCTGACCGACGGTTCGTGGAGCACCCACCTTCCGGCGCTTCTCTCCCCGGGGGAGGAGCAAGCGTATGTTCTCCCCTTCCCGATGTCGCTCGGGCCAGTCTTCACCGCGACGATCGACGGGGGAGACGCATTCCCGGCGGACGACTCCCGGGTGTTCAGCCTTGCCCGTCAGATCGAGTGGCGAGTCCGAACGATCGGCCCGATCGACCGCTACCTTCGAGCCGCCCTGACGTCGGTCGGGGCGGTGCGCTTCCTCGAGGAGTCTGATCCGACGGACCCCGATATCACCGTGGCGTGCAAGGCCACGCTTCTCCCGGACGTGCCGGGGAGCGTCTTCCTGGTTCACGGCTCGCTCCTCGGCGTCGTTGAGGTCGGGGAGGATCGGGAGAGGGGTGAAGGACCTGTCGTGGCGGACGCTCCAGACGACCCGCTGCTCACGGACGTCGATCCGGAGAGCTTCGTCGTACCGCGTTTTCCCGGGGTTCGGCGGTCAGCGACGGGGGTCACCGTTCTGTCAGTCGAGCGAGAGCCAATCGTCTGGCGCGTCGAGCTGCCGGAGCGGCGCGTGGTGCTTCTCACCCCCGATCCCCTTAAGACGAACCTCCCGCTGACGGTGGACCTCCCGATCTTGGTGCGAAACATCCTCTACTGGCTCTCCCTGTCGAGTTCGTCCGCGCCCCCCCACGCCGCGACCGTGGGCACAGCGATTCCGTTCGCGCCGTACGGCCTCCCGCAGCGCCTGCAGGATCCCTCCGGTCGTGAGACGGACCTCCGGCCTACGTCCTTCGGGTTTCTCGCGAAGACGCCTGGGATCTACCAGCTCACCACGTCCTCCGGAACGTATCCGATTGCCGTCAACGTGGACTGGGACGAGTCGCCCCGCGCTTCCGCCGGCGAACAGACCGCCGCGGGCGCGGGGGATGAGGCAGCTGGCGGGCTCGAGACGACCCTCGTGCCGATGTGGCCGATGGCCGCGGCCCTCGGACTGCTCTTCCTGGTCGCCGAGGGCGTGGTCTACCACCGCCCGGGAGCGTTCCGGAGGCGCACGTGATCCGCTTCGGGGCTCCGCTCGTCTTCGTTCTCCTTCCGGCAGTGGTGGCTCTGCTCGTCCTCGGTCGGGCGCGCCTCCGGGAGCTTGTTCTGCCCGCTCTGGTTGCGCTTGCGCTCATTGCCGCCCTCGCAGAACCCGAGCTTCGCGAGGAGGAGCGCGCGAAGAACGTGTTGGTGCTTCTCGATCGCTCTCCCAGCGTCTTGGCTGCGAGCGCCGACCACGAGGTGGAGGGTGCTCTGGCTTCCCTTCGGGCGGCGAACCTCGGAGGACGGTTCGGGGTTGTCGCGTTCGCATCGCGAGCAACCGTTCTCAGTTCGCTCTCCGACGAGTCGGTTCCCGTGGCGGCACTCCCGGGCCGAGGGGAGCTTGGGACACGCACGGACCTTGCGTCGGCCGTGGAGCTTGCCCTGGCCGCGCTCCCCGAAGGGACGGCGAACCAGATCGTCCTCGCAAGCGACGGGCGGGTTACGGACGGCCTGACGGATGCCGTGGTCGCGGCTCTCGCGGCGAGGGTGCCCGTCTCGACGATGCCTCTCGGACGAGCGGTCGCCGACGACATCGCCGTGGCGAGCCTCGAGGTTCCCGCTCGACTGGAAGTCGGTCGGCCGTTTCAGGTTGCGGTCGGCGTCGAGGCTCTCTCGGCGGGGGACGCCGTCCTCGCCCTCTACCGAGATCGCGAGCTGGTGTCTTCGCACCCGGTCACCCTGAACAAGGGGATGTCCCGCTTCCAGATGGTCGAGACGCTCGC
>CAZWQN010000103.1:0-4460 GCA_964635895.1 uncultured Thermotogae bacterium
GGAGGCCGTGTACTACGTTCTGGACGGCCGCGTCGTCGGAGCGGAGATCCCCCGAGAGGAGTTGTTCGCGTATCCGAGCGACCGGTTCCCGCGGGGATTCCTCGTCGAGCGGCGGTCGATGGACACGCTGGCGCTTCCGATGGGAATCGTAGAGAACGAGGTCACCATCACGAGTGAAGGCGTGAAGCTGGCGGGGACGTTGACGTATCCTCTCTCGAATGCGTCGATCCTTCCCATCGTTCTTCTCCTCCCCGACCTCGGGCCGTTCGATCGCAACGGGGATCGCCCGGGCCTCCAGACAGGCATTCTCAGGGAGGTGGCCCGCGGTCTAGCGCAGATGGGGATCGCCTCGTACCGGTTGGACGCGCGGGGAACCGGGAAGAGCGGGGGGGACTACAGCGATGTTTCCCTGGGCAGCCTCGTTGCGGACGCCCAGGTCGCCGTCTTCGTGCTTCGTGCGCTTCCGTTCGCCGATCGGGCGAAGATCTACGCGTTCGGATTCGGCACGGGCGGGACGATCGCCTCGCTGCTCGCGTCTCAGGGGACGACAGCCGGTCTGATCACGTTTGGGGCTCCTGCGGACACTCCCGACGCGATCGCTGTGGACGAGCTTGCGCGTCGAGCGGCGATCGCTGGACTGCCCACGGAAGAGATCGAGCGCCTCGTCGATGAAGAGGAGGGCTTCTACCGCTACGTGGTCGATCGGGAGGGGACGTGGGATGACGTCACCTACGAGCACGTCCTCGCAGCGCTTCCGTGGATGAGCGAAGAGGAGCTCCGGCGGCGTCGGGACTCGACGCCTCTGAAGCTCGTGAGGGATCTCCTCGCGATCGATCCCGTCGAGGTGATGGGCCGCGTCAAGGGGCGTACGTTGATCCTCCAGGGAGACAAGGACTTCCAGATTCCCGTCGACCATGCCGGTATGCTCGCTCGCGCAGCGAGCGAGGGCGGTAACGGCAACGTCAGACTGGAGATCCTTCCGAGCATCAACCATGTCGCGCGACTGCACAGTGGATCTGCAGACTCGGTGAATCGACACCTCGATCGTCACATCGATCTCCGAGTGCTCGGCGCGATCGAGGATTGGCTGAGCAGCGATTTCGAGTTGCCGCCCGGGGGAACGGGGACTCCGTCCTCGCAGACCTAGGCAGCGGCCATTGCCTGGTGGGGGGCGAATTCGTTACGCTCCGACCCGGCACGCTTGCGTATCGTAGGGCGACGGCCCGGCAGCTTCACGACGTCCTTCGGCTGTTGCGCGACGAGAGGTGAACAGCTACGTCGAGCCGACGCTCCAGGTGATGGCGGCGATGTGGGACGAGTTCGCGCGATCAGGCGCGCGATCGCACCCTCCACGTGCATGGCATCGCACTGGGGCCGCTGTTCCGGGGGCAGGAGACCTGGACTGCGGTTTCCCGCGACCTCGCGGAGGGGTTCCGAGCCTCGGCGGACGCCCTCCAGCGTGGAGTTCACGAGTCGGACCCGAGAGCCCGGGGACTCTACAAGCAACTGGGGCTCCGTGTCGAGGAGCGGCTTCCCGAGATGCGCAAGACGCTTGGAGTACCGGGTCCGTAGAGCGCGCCCTGGGGAGCGGGACGTTCCCCCGCTCTCGGGAGGAGGCAGCCATGCGCGTGGAGTACCGACCGCTCAACGAGGCAAACCTCGCGGATCTCGTGTGTTGTCCCGGCGGCCTCGAGGTTGCCGGCAAGGGGTTCACGGGTCGCCTCGACGGGGTGACGGAGTGGCATCGAGACAGGCTGCGAGAGGGGATGCGCGGTCTCGTCGCGTACGCGGAGGGAGAGCCGCGCGGGTTCATCGAGATCGCGCCGGCCGCGATCGCTCCGTTCCCGATCGAAGCGCCGGGCGCGTGCGTTCTCCTCTGCTTTCATTGGGCCGGAACGGAGCCTGAGGATCCCCGGCACCTCGACGAAGAGCGACGAATGATCGAGGCCGCGATCGTCGATGTGCGCCGCGAGTTCACCGGTATGGCCGCTATCGGTTGGAACCACCCCACCCACTACCCGATCGCGCTGCTTCTTCTACTTGGGTTTCGGGAGATCGCCCGCGACGAGCCGATCGCTCTCCTATGGCTCCCGTTCCGGAAAGAGGCGCCGGCGCCAAGGCTCGCCCGATCGTGCTTCCGCCCGCGGAATCTCCGCGAGCGGGGGCTTCTTGCCATCGACCAGGCGTGGAGCGCGCGCTGCCCCTACAGCGTCCACTTCGCCGAGCGGATGAGAGCCATTGTCGCGGCGCACCCCGATCGCGAGCGGATCGACCTCTGCCAGTACCGGATCGACACTCGCGACGAGGCGTTCCGCCTTGCGACGTCTCCCTGGGATTGGGGCTGGACGTACCTGAACGGCGAGGAGATCAGTCTCTTCCAGCTCCGCGGAGACGGGTTGCGCGACGAGCTCGCGCACCGCGTTGCGTCACTTCCCGGCTCCGCGGCGGCGTGACGGGCGAGCCGAAGGTTTGACCGCGTACCTCACGATCGCCCGGGATGCGGAGGGACGCGCGACGACCTCAAATCCCGCCGCCAGGAAGGTGGACAGAAGTCCCGTGTAGGCGTAGGCCGCCGGGTACTCGCCGCTCGCCGGGGCGATCGGGTACGCCTCGACGATGCGTCCTCCCCGGTTACGAACGAACTCCACGGCCGCATCGAGGAGCCTCGCTGTGACGCCCTGTCTCCGATGCCTCCGCGCGACGAAGAAGCAGGTGATGGACCAGACCGGCTGGTCGTCGATCGGCTTGAGCGTGCGCGACCGCGCGAGGCGCACGTACCGCTCGCGGGGCGCGACGGCGCACCAGCCGACTGGCTCGTCGTCGACGTAGGCGAGAATCCCCGGCGGTTCTCCTGATGCAACGATCGTTCGCAAGGCTTCCCGGTTCCGATCGCCCTTTCCGGCTGCGAATTCTGATGCCGTCTGCCGCCACCACATGCACCAACAGCCGGCCTGGGCGCCGCGAGGACCGAACAGCTTCTCCAGGTCCGGCCAGCGGTCGAAAGTCAGCGGGGCGCAACGAACAGAGAGGGTCTTCGCGACGTCTGTGCTCACGGTGCAGGCAGTCTAGCGTTCGCGCATCCCAGGGCCAAGCAGAAGGTTCATTCCGTCGCGCCGAGGCGCCGGCGTCAGGCGTCCGTGGGCCGCAGGATGTCCAGGAGCGCACGGCGGAGGTCGGTGGCGATCGCTTCTGCGGCCTCGCCCTTCGACCGACGCTCGTGACGCAGCGCATCGAGGCTGCGGACGGCGTTCTCCAGCGCACGAAGCGCACCGAACGCCTGCAGGGGCACATCAGGCGCGGTGGGCAAAGGACGGACGGAGCGGTAGCCGTCGAGGAGCGCCTCGCGCAGCTCGGCCGCGCTCCGGCGCCCGCCGAGCTCGGCCCACAGGAGAGAGAGGTCCTCCAGGTCGGTTCCCGCCCGGCAGCGATCGAAGCCGAGGATGCCGGCGACGCCCTCGTTCAGCCGGAGCTTGCGCAGCCGCAGGTCGCCGTGGATGGGCCCGATGTCGGCGAGCGATGGGACGGCGTCAGCGATCAGCGCCGCGGCGTCGGCGAGGAGCGAGGGGTCACCAGGCCCGAGCAGGATGGACCGCAGCCCGTCGCAGGCCGCGAAGGCACGGCTGGCTGCGTCCTCGCAGGGCGGAGCGATCTCCTCCGGCCAGCGAAACCTCTCCGCGTGTAGGTGGAGCGACGCGACGAGGATCCCCATGGCGGTGACCTCGTCCGGAGTCAGCTCCGCCTCGCGACGCTCGCCGTCGACCCAGAGCAACACCGAGCACGGCCGGGTCCCGGGAACCCCCTCCATGGAGACGCTGCGAAAGAGGTCGCCGCGGAGGGTCAGAAGCGGTTCCGGCACGGCCAGGGACGTGTCGCGCCCCAGGGCGGCGAGCCACAAGAGCTCTCGATGGAGTGGAGTGAGATCCTGTCCCGCCTTGCCGATCCGCACGGCAAGGGATCCGCCGCTTGGCAAGGCGCGGAAGACCGTTGAGGTCCCCTGCCCCACGTACTTCAGATCGCAAGAGAGCCCGTAGGCAAGAAGCGCCTTCTGCGCGAGCCCCCGATACCGCTCGACCTGCTCCTCCTCGGACAGGACCTCGAACCGCTGCATAGGGCGAGTTTCGCCGTCCGAGCCCGCGGCGGCAACCGCGCGAGCCACGACGCCGGACTCCTCCGCGTGATCTTCTCACCTGAGAAGAGGTCGACTAGACTCGTCGATAGGAGGTTCGTGCCTGAGGAGGGAGAGGGGTGGAGCGACTCAGCGGAGACACGTCCCTCGTCTTCCCCCAGCTCTACCTCTCGCCCATTCCGAGTTGGGCGGTCACCAGCGCGAGCGCGTTCGCCATCGGAGTCGTCGTCGGTCCCTGGGTTATCGCATCGCAGGTGGCCGCGTACCGGGCCCTGCGGGGAGAAGGGCGGGAGGTGGCCACCGGGTCCCCGGGGAGGAGTCCTGACCGTCTGCG
>CAZWQN010000104.1:0-4445 GCA_964635895.1 uncultured Thermotogae bacterium
GGCCGCAAACGGACGGAGCCGCAGGCGCAAACGCGTACGACGGGCGCCAACGGACGGTGTGCGGGCCGCAAACGCGCACGGTGGGCCGAAGCGGAGTTCGTGGGGGGATGATCAGCCATGAAGACGTGGCATGTCGGGCTGGCGCTTGTCGCGGTGCTCTGCCTCGGGGCGGGGATCGCGGCGGCGCCAATCCCGGACGGAGGGGCGGCGCCAATCCTGTACGGACGGGCGGCGCCAATCCCGGACGGTGGGGCGGCCGAGGACGTGGTGGGAACCGACGTCGCCGTGACGGACGCTTCCCTGGAGAACCTTTCGAGCGATCGCACGGTGGGCGTCGGAATCCAGGTCGGCTACCCCTGGGGAGGATTGATTAGCACGCGGTACTGGCTGTCTCCCGTGATCGGGGTGGAAGGGATTGTGTTTGCGGACGGCTCCGCCGGGTGGTTTGAGGGCACGCTGACGCTCCGCACTCTGTTCCGTGTGGTGGACGCGTCGACGGTCGACTTCTACGTCGCGGCGGGCGCGACCCTGCCTTTCCCCTTCTACGGAGGGAGTGAGGTCTTCTTCGTGGGCGTCGGAGGGATCGAACTCAACTTCCGATTCGCGCCGAACCTCGCGTGGAACATCGAGTTTGGGGTAGGGTGCTCGACGCTCGGAACCGTGCAGATGGCGCTCGGCACGGGGATCCACTTCTACTTCTAGGTTCGCGGATCCAGACAGCCGCTGGGCCGGCTGACTCGGTAGGTACGGCGCTCTCGCGCCGTGAGCGGGGTGCGTAGCGTATGGTGAGAGCGGGCTCTGCAGACGAGAACTGGCTTGCGGGACGCCGACTCCGGCTGGCGGCGCTCCGGAAGGACGACGCCGCCACGATGGCCGCGTGGACGGAGGACATCGGCTACCTCTGTCTCGAGGATACAAGCATGGCGATCCCCCTCTCGGCCGAGCGGGCCGAGGAGGAGATCGAATCGCTGCACAACGGGTTCGACGCGCTCGCGTTCGGCCTTCGCACCCTCGCCGACGACCGGCTGATCGGGTCGATCGGCTTCTACGACATCGAGTGGGCGAATCGGGTTGCCTGGCTGGGCATGGGCATCGGGGATCGGGCCTACTGGGGGCAGGGATACGGTTCGGAGGCGCTCTCGCTCGCCTTGCGCTACGCGTTCTGCGAGCTCAACCTTCACCGGCTCTCGCTGTCGGTCATCGCGCACAATGCTCGGGCCGTCGCTCTCTACGAGAAAGCGGGGTTCCGGCGGGAGGGCGTCTTCCGCGAGTACGGCGAACGCGACGGACGCCGCTACGACCTGATTCTGTACGGCCTCCTGCGAACAGAGTGGTCGGGTGCACCGAGGGCGGCGAAGCCGAGGCGCCGCCGCGCGACAGACTGACCGAGCGGCTTGACAACGGCAACGAGGCGACTATCCTGCAAAGTGTCGGTGTTTCTGCCGACAAAGGGGGACTCATGGCTGGATGCGGATGCGGAAAGAAGCCGGCGGCGAAGAAGCCGAGCAAGCCAACGGACAAGAAGAAGTAAGTTCTCGCTGGAAGGGGGGTGGCGTGTGCCGCCCCCCGCTTCGTTCCCGGAATCGCAGCGTCCGGTGGTGAGATCTCTTGCGGACGATTGGCCTTCTCCTCGTGTCCAACGTGTTCATGACGATCGCCTGGTACGGGCATCTGCGATTCAAGGACTCGCCCCTCTGGCTCGCCATCCTCGCCAGCTGGGGCATCGCCTTCGTTGAGTACTGCTTCCAAGTGCCCGCGAACCGGCTCGGCCACGGCCAGTTCTCGGCGGCCCAACTGAAGACCATCCAGGAGGTCATCACCCTCGTGGTGTTCGCTGGATTCTCCGTCGTGTACCTCAAGGAGCCGCTCCGTTGGAACTACCTGGTCGCGTTCGCGCTGCTCGTCGCTGCCGCGTTCTTCATGTTCAAGAAATGGTGACGCGCGCTGCGGGGTGCGCTGCGAAGGAGGTCGACCATGGCCGCGGCCGATGAGCGCATCCACGAGCGTCCCGCGCTCCTGTTGCAGCGGCTCATCCGTTTCGACACCAGCAACCCTCCCGGGCGGGAAGCCGCCTGCGCCGACTACATCCAACGCCTGCTCGAGGCAGCCGGCGTTCCCGTGACACGATACGAGCACGAACCCGGGCGCCCGAGCCTCGTTGCCCGTCTCTCCGGCCGAGGAGCTCTGCCCGCCCTTCTCCTCTACGGGCACCTCGACGTCGTCCCCGCGGCGGCGGACGGGTGGACGCACCCTCCGTTCGAGGGAGAGATCGCCGACGGCTGCGTCTGGGGGCGTGGGGCGCTCGACATGAAAGGCGGCGTCGCGATGATGCTCGCCGCGTTCCTTCGGGCGGCCGAGAAGGGCGCGCCGCCGGGGGACGTCGTGCTCGCCTTCTTCGCGGACGAGGAGGCCGGAGGCGTCCACGGGGCGCGGTACGTCGTCGACGAGCATCCGGAGGCGTTCCGCGGCGTGCGATACGCGATCAGCGAGTTCGGCGGGTTCCCCTTCCGGATCCGCGGTCGGACCTTCTATCCCATCCGGGTCGCCGAGAGGGGACTCGCGGCGATCGAGCTTGTCGTCCGCGGCCCCGCCGGGCACGGGGCGCGTCCGATGCGGGGCGGCGCCATGGCCAAGGCGGGAGACGTTCTCCGTCGGTTGGACACCTTCCGCACGCCGATTCACATTACGCCTGTCACCCGACGGATGATCGAGGCGATCGCGGATCGTCTCGCGCTTTACGACGCCGTCGTACTCCGTGGGCTGGTGAGACCTGCGCTCACTGACCGCATCCTCGCGAGCTTCGGCAAGGCCGGGCGTGACCTGGAGCCGCTGTTTCGCAACACGGTCAACGCGACTATGATCCGCGGCGGCGAGCGCCCGAACGTCGTACCGAGCGAGATCCACATCGGTCTTGACGGGCGACTGCTTCCCGGCTACGGCCCCGAGGAGCTGGTGGCCGAGATTCAGCCGGCCCTCCGTCGCGATGCCGAAGTGCTTGCCGTGCACGGCCACGCCCCCCAGGCGGAGATCGACCTTGGCCTCTTCGATCTTCTCACAAGGCTCCTCGTGTCGCGAATCCCGGGCGCCGTCGTCATCCCCTACCTGCTTCCGGGTGGCAGCGACGGTCGACACCTCGCGCGGCTCGGCATTCAGACGTACGGGTACACGCCGATGAACCTGCCGGCGGGCGTCCCGTTCTTCGAGGCCATCCACGCCCGCGACGAGCGGATCCCGGTCGCGGCGATGGAGTTCGGCACCGAGATCCTGTTCTCCTTGATCCGAACCGGATGCCCGCCGGTGTCGTGACGAGCGCTTCCGTCCGTTCGGGCGGTCGTCTATACTGAACGCGCCCCGGCAGTCGACTCGAAGGGACACACGCCGGTCGGAGCTCATCCGTGGCCGGAGGAGAGAACGATCGTATGAACAGCCGTCTGTGGAAGTCGCTCGCGGGGCTCGCCGCCGTCCTCGTCGTCGCGGCTCTTGTTCTATCGGTGGCCGCCCTGATCGGCGGTCGCCGGGCCGCTCGAAACCTCGGCGAGGTCCGCGAGCAGATCACGCGCCTAGAGCGTCAGGTCGAGGCGAGCCGGGCGTCGCTCGATCCGGCGCTGACCGCTCGGTTCGACGAGTTGACCCGCCGCCTGAACGAGGTGTCCCCGAGTCGTGGTACTGATCTGGATGCTCTCGCGAGTCGACTGGACGAGGCGCTCGCTGAGTTCAACCGTCTGAGCGCCGGCGCCCCGAACCTGGGGAACGAGGTTGACGCGCTGGCGCAGCGAGTGGACAACCTGGAAGCCGGCCTCTCCGCCCTCAAGCTGTCGCAGACTCCGCCGGATCCCGTCGCCGACGTGCTTCGCTCCGCGACGGGAGAAGTCGTCCAGACGGGCAGTTTCGTCATTCTGCAGTCGGGAGTGCCGATCGGGAGGGAGTCGTTCGGGCTCTACCGCTCGACCGATGGTTTCGTCCTTCGATCGACAGGAACGAGCAGCCGCACGGCCAACCTCACCGCGTTCACCTGCGTACTCCGAACCAATGAAGCGCTGCGCGTCGAGGCGTATGCCCTGCGCGGATCCACACCGCAGGGTTCGCTCGACGCCCTCATCGAGGTGGGCGCCGAGGGGATCAGGGTTTCGGTCGGCGCTCCGGACGCGATGGAGGTCGAGATCCTTCCGGCGGCGGACGTTCTGTTGCTCGACGAGAACATCTTCGCTCCGTTCGTCCTACTCGAAAGGGCCCGCCAGGAATCCGGCGGCTCCGAAAGCCTTCGCGTCATCGTCGCCCAGCGAGCACGAGGATTCGACCTAGTTATCAGCGAGCCCGAGACCGTAACGCTGTCGACCCCGACGGAGCGGCTGGCCGCCGAGCGGTGGGCGGTGTCGATTGAGGGCGGGGTGGAGGCCGTGTACTACGTTCTGGACGGCCGCGTCGTCGGAGCGGAGATCCCCCGA
>CAZWQN010000105.1:0-4442 GCA_964635895.1 uncultured Thermotogae bacterium
CTAGGGAGTTGCACGGGAAGCCCGCAACTCCTGGCGATGGTGCGGCAAAGGCTTGTGTTCTTGCCGCGACGGCTAGGCAGTTGCGCGACCGGTCGCTCGCAACTGCTCGGGCTAGGGAGTCTCGTCTCCTTGCAGGAACCCTGATCTTCGGTGGCACGGTCGATGAAGAGACGGGGTCGCTCGGCGTGAAGCGGCTCGTCGAATCCGGCCTGAAGGCCGACTACGCCGTCGTTGGCGAGCCCACGCGCCTCCGAGCCGCCATCGCTCACAAGGGCGCCTGCTTCATCCGCATCGGGCTTGTCGGCCGCGGTGCCCACGGAAGCTGCCCCGAGAAAGGCGTCAGCGCCGTGTCGTACGGCGCGCGGATCCTCACCGCGCTCGAGGATGAGCTGCGCCCACGCCTCGCGAAGCGAACGCACCCGCTGCTCGGCGCCTCCACCGTAAGCGTCGGCAGGATCTGCGGCGGCACCGAGCCGAACATCGTCGCTGAGCGGTGTGAGCTCTACGTCGACCGCCGCACCCTTCCGGGCGAAGTCGATGCGCTCGCCGACGTGCGCGCAGTCGTTGCGTCGATCTGCGACCGCCTCGACGGGCTGTCGTACGAGATCGTCGAGATGGACCGCACATCGGTCGTGCCCCACGTCGCGCTTGGAACCCCGCCCGACTCCAAGCTCGCACGGGCGTGCGCCGCCGCGTGCCGCGACGTCGGAGTCCCCGCCGAACCCGTCGGCGTTACCTACTGGACTGACGGAGCGCACCTCGCCGCAAGCGGAATCGAGACCGTCATCCTCGGTCCCGGCGACATCGCCCACGCCCACGGCCCCAACGACCACGTGCAGATCGCCGATCTCCTCAAGGCGGGAGATATCTACCTTCGGATCGCGGATGCTCTGCTCCGGGAGTAGCACGCGCCGGGCTTGCGGCACCCTCAGGGTGCGGACTCGCTGTCGTCCGGGATCTCCGTCTAGGCGGTGTACGCCTGGCGGCGCATGCTCAACACGCTCAACACGAGGGTCACGAGGGCGATGGCGCCGAGGACGGAGAGCTCGAATCCCAGTTCGCCGAGGCCGGATCCGGTCAGCATGACCTTGCGCAGAGCGGAGTTGGCGTAGGTGAGAGGGATGGCGTAGGAGAACGGCCGCATGGCCGCCGGCATGCTCTCGAGCGGCCAGAAGACGCCGCTCAGCATGATCGACGGGATCAGGAGGAAGAGCACGAACTGCATCGCCTGCGCCTCGTTCTTCGCCAAGGTCGAGATGAGGGTCGCGAGCCCCTGCAGGCCGACGGCGAACAGGAAAACGACGAGCACCACGGCGCCCGGGCTCCCGACGAAGCGGATGTGGAAGAGCAGGATCGATGCGATGAGCAACTCGGCGGCTTGGAAGATGGCAATCAGACTGAACGCCAGCGTGTAGCCGAGGGTGACCTGCCAGGCGCTGGCCGGCGCGATCAGGATGCGCGTCAACGTGCCCCCGGTGCGTTCGCGAACGACGGCCATCGCGGTCAGCATGATCGTGATCAGGGTCATCGCGAAACCGATGATGCCGGGAGCGGTGAAGTCGAGCATCTCGATCTTGCCCTCGTACAGCGGGCGCACTTCGAGCAGCGAATCGGCGGTCAGAGACGACTGCTGAGTCGCAAGCACCTTCGCGAAGGCGACGTTGAGCGCCTCGAGGACGGCGGCGGCAATGAGCGGATTGGAGTCGTCGACCACGAGTGTCGTCGGCGGCGTGTCGACTCGATCGCTGGGCAAGACGGTGACGGTGTTCCCCTGGAACCGGACCCTTGTCCTGCCCCCGGCGCGAACGGCTTCGTTGACGACCGTGTTGGAGAACGAGCTCGGAAAGACCAGAGCGGCCCAGACGCCGTCGCCGACGGAGGCCAGCGCTGCGTCGGCGTCGTCGAGCGTTGTGACGCTGAACGTCTTCGGGTCGAGGGCGTCGACGAACGCCGAGGCGAGATGGGGGGCCAGGGTGATACGGCCCAGTTCCGCGGTGCGCACCGAGGCGAGGCCGTTGTCGGCATTCACGACGACGATCTCGAGATCCGAGTAGGAGCCGGAGAACGAGTTCCCGTACAGAAGAACGAAGAACAGCGGCAGGATCACGATCAACGCCATGGTACGAATGTCGCGTACGATCCGGCGAAGCACGTTCTTCATCACGGCGAAGCTCGTCACGACTTCACCTCGTTGCGTTCCTGCAGCTCGATGAACGCGTCGTCCAGGTTCGTCTTCCCGGTCTCTCTTAGGATCTCGTCCGGCGTGCCTTCGGTGAGAAGGCGACCGGCCATCAGGAAGCCGACCACGTGGCAACGTTGCGCCTCCTCGACCAGGTGGGTCGTCACCACCAGGGTGACGTCCTGTTCCGCAAGCGCGCTGAAGTAGTCCCAGAAGGAACGGCGGAGCTTCGGGTCGACGCCCGCCGTCGGCTCGTCGAGGAACGCGAGCCGCGGCTTGTGCAGCAGGCTGATCGCCAGCGAGACGCGCCGCCGCATGCCGCCGGAGAGAGAGCCTACGCGGTCTCGCCTGCGGTCGCTCAACTGGACGAGATGGAGCAATTCGTCCGCTCGTTCCCGCACATGAGCGCGGCGAAGGCTGTACAGCTCCCCGAAGAACTCGAGGTTCTGCATGACGGAGAGGTCGTCGTAGACGGCGAAGTCCTGCGGCATGTAGCCGAGTTGGGACCGGACTCGGGTGTTCGGCATGCGCCAACCCAGGAGACGCGCCTCGCCTTCGTCCGGACGAAGCAGGCCGCAGAGCGTGCGAATGAGCGTCGTCTTGCCGGCGCCGTTTGGACCGGCAAGCCCGTACAGCTGTCCCTGCGGCACCGACAGGCTGAGGCCGTCGAGCGCGGCGTGCGTCCCGAACCGCTTCCGAAGCCCTAGAGCTTGGACGACCTGCTCCTCGGCCATCAGAAGAGGTCCGCCTCCAGGTGAACGGCCAGAGACAGAGTGATCTCCTCATCGCCGGTCGCGTACTGGGCGCCGCCGACGAGGCTCAACCCGACGGAGCCGAGAATCTTCGTCGTCAGACTCCCGGAAGCCGCGTAGGAGAAGACGGTTGCGTCAGACTGGGTCCACATGCGGTCGACGGACACTCGCCCGCTCGCTCGCGCCGTCCACCCGTCCGGCAGACGGCGTGCGTACGACACCTGGGCCTCGAGGCTCATCTCTTCGGGCCGAGCCAGGCGGAACTTCGCCTCGGCGCTCGAGTTGAGTTGCGATACTGGATCCGGGACGGCCGCGAAGCGAGCGAGAAGGATCCCCGTGGCCGCGAGAGCGAACTCGGGATGGAGAATGGCCGAAGCGCCGAGGCGCGCCTGGACGTCGCTGCCGCACAGCCGGGTCTCATCGCTCGACTGCAGGACCTCTTCGATGGCCAACAGCCCGCGGATGCCGATCTCGTTGCCGAGCACAAGGCCTGTGGCGACCAGCCGTTCGGACACACCGACCAGTCTCTCGCTGTCGGTGGGACCGCTCTCGCCGAGGATCTGCGCCAGGTCGAGCAGCGCACCGTCGGTCAAGGGGGCCAGGAGCTCTCCGAGGTCGAGCAAGTCGTTCTGGATCCGGATTGCCTGTGCGAGGGGGGTAACGTCGCGGAAGCGGCCGCTGCCGAGGCCGCCGGTCAGGTCAATCCCGAGACCGGTCCGGGTCGATGCGTCGAGGTCGACGACGCCGACGCCGAACACGTCGCCGGTGAGGAACGCCCGAAGGCTTCCCGCCCCGGACAGATCAGCGGTCCACCCATCCCCGGCCCCACGAACCTCTGTGTGAGCATTGAGCGCTCGCGCGAAGGCGAGAGACGAGTACAGCCCCTCGTAGTCGGCGACGAAACTGGCTGACATGGCGCTGTTGCGGTCGTCGGCATACGGGTCGTCGTACCAGTTGAACGCCCCCTGGACGCCGAGATCGGAGACCCGGCTCTCCGGCGGCTGGTAGTCGCAGACCGAGAGCGTCACCTCCTGGGCGACAGCGGGAAGCGAAGCGACGAGAAGCATCGCGACGAGCGCCCGGCATGCAATCCTGTTCATCGATCCCCGCCTCACACGACTGTCTGCCGAGCGTACAGCCGGCATGGGGGACGGTCAAGCGGCGCTCGGGTCCGGGCGATCTTGGGACCGCCTCTGGCTACGCGTCGTGACGGTTGCGCCGCCGGTGCGCTAGACTGAGGGCACACAGACGGGCTGAGGTTGGACGCAGGCGACCCGGCCTCCGCACGTCCTTGCCTGGTTCGAGGCGCGAGAGCTGCAGAAGGAGGGGAAATGGGCAGACGAGGTTTCGGGGTGATAGCGATCTGCGCGGCGGTAGCCATGGTGGCTCTGGCCGAGCCGGAAGCCTATGTGCGCCACATCGTCGAGGACAGGATCGAGGGTTCCTACATCACGAACGTCCCCGACGACTCGCAACCTCCACCGAACCCTCTCGGTTTTCGCTCGGTGGAC
>CAZWQN010000106.1:0-4355 GCA_964635895.1 uncultured Thermotogae bacterium
GGGCTACAGGTGCGAGCGTTGCGGGCACGAATGGGCTTCTCGGGAGAAGGATCAGACGCCGAGGGTCTGCCCGAAGTGCAAGGGTCCGTACTCGGACGGGCCGAAGAAGAAACAGGCTCCTGCTTCACACTAGACTTCTTCTGGCATGTGCGTATCATCATCCCTTATATGGGTGTCTGCGGACGAGATTGCGGCGCGTTAGGTTCTCAAGGTGATGGCGAGGTTCCGTTTCTGCTGAGACACTTGACACTCGCTATTCCTTTGCGTAGTCTACGCTATAGTCATGAACACGGCGCTTTCGCATTGCGACGGCGCGAGTATGACCACAAGAGGGTTGGCGATGAGTCAACCCTCTTTTCCTTTCTGGGGGCAGCATGAAGCGGGCGGCAATCTTCATCGACGGCAGCAACTTGTACCACAGCCTCTTCGATCTCCTTGGCCATGCGAAACTCGACTTCGGGAAGTTCATAGCGAAGTTGTCTACCGGATACGAACTGTATAGGACGTACTACTACAACGCGCAACTCAACCAGCAAACGGATCCGGCTGGCTACAAGGGGCAACAGAAGTTCCTTAGCGCCCTCCGGGCGCTCCCGTTCTTTGAACTGCGTCTGGGGGTTCTTGTGTCTCGTGGTGGTGCGTGGGTCGAAAAGGGTATTGATGTCAAGGTTGCCGTTGACATGGTGGCAATGGCTTACAAAGAGCAGTACGACGTTGCGATGCTCGTCAGCGGGGATGGTGACTACGTCGACTGCGTCCGCGCAGTGAAAGATGCTGGGCGACACGTAGTGAATGCGTACTTCGTTTCCACTCAGAGCGTAGCGCTGCGCGAAGCGTGCGATGACTGGGTGTGCATTGACCGGGCCTATCTGACCGGCCTTACATTGTAGTTTCCCACACATCGCGCGCGTCTTCGTCGCTTCTGTTCTTGTCCTCCCCGCTGCGAAAGGGATAAGCGGGACGCGTGTCCGTGGGCGCCGGCGCTTGCGTTGGCTCGACACGGTCTGTAGCCTTGCCCATCATGTCCACCGCCGTCGCCACGAACCGCAAAGCCAGGCACGAGTACTCGATCGAAGATACGTTCGAGGCCGGCCTGGTGTTGACCGGACCGGAGGTCAAGAGCCTTCGCGCCGGCCACTGCTCGTTGCAGGAGGGGTACGCAGTCGTGCGGGACGGCGAAGCGACGCTCAAGGGAGTCCACATCGCCCCGTACAAGGAGGGTTCGTTCGCCAACCTCGACGCGGTCCGCGACCGGCGGCTTCTCCTTCACCGGCAAGAGCTGCGGAAGCTCACGATCAAGCTGAAGGAGCGCGGCTACACCCTCGTGCCGCTCAAGATCTACTTCGAGCGCGGATTCGCCAAGGTCGAGTTGGGACTGGCGCGCGGCCGGACGAAGAGCGACAAGCGCCAGAAACTGCGCGACGAAGCCACCAAGCGCGACGCCGAGGAAGCGATGAAGCGCTTCTCTCGCGGCGAGCGGGTGTAGGGGGCGTCGCTCGTTGTCGGCACGTGGTGGGTAGCCTGTGGATCGCGGAACACCCCCGAACTCGCTGCGGGCTGTGTTCCCACAAGCCACCCACCACGAGCCATAAGCCCAATGAACCCTAGGATCGGAAGAGAACGGCTTCCCTCTTGAACAAGCGGACCGCGAGCGCGATCAACAGGCCGCCGCACGCGACGTTCGCAGCAAGTGTGTACAAGAGATCCGGGAACGCGACGTCCCCGACGATGATGTCCTGGAGCGCGTAGAGTGCGTTCGCCACCGGGATCAGGAACTCGGCCCCGCGGAACGTCGCGCCCCCGGTCATCGACACCATCCCGACGAGGACGATCACCATGTAGATCGGAAGCAGGTACGTGCTCGCCTCCTTCTGGCTCCGCGCGTAGCTCCCGATGATGATCACCAGCGCCGCCAGGATGACGGCAAGCGGCACGAGGACGACGAGCATCCACCCGAACGACGCCGCGTCCAGACTCAGAACAGCCCCCGAGGGCAGTCCCGCCGTCAGTCCTCCGCCGAAGTAGCGGATTCCGACGAGGAGCCCGATCGCCGACAGGAACGACGAAACGAGGGAGATCGTGAGGACGGTGAGGAACTTGCCGAGCACGATCTCGGTCCGCGACAGCTGGCTGACGAGGAGCGTGGCGATCGTGCTCCGCTCCTTCTCTCCGGCGGTGATCTCCGCGCCAAGCCCCATCGCGCCGGCGAGGATCGCGAGCACCATGAAGTAGGGGAGGAGCCGGCTCAAGAGGAGGCGGCCGACGGACTCGCCGCTGGCGACGTCGACAGCACTGACAGAAAGCGGCGGCGACAGCTCGTCGTAGTTCATCCCGAGGGCCTCGAGTTTGTCCCGAACGACCGTCTCCAGGTAGCCCTCGAGGAACCGGCGGACGCTCCCGGCAGCGAGGACCGACATCTGGTTCGACTGGTCGTAGTATAGGGTGATCGAGAGGCCAAGCCCCTCTCCGCCCGACGGTTTCGTGGCCGCCAGAAGGACTTGGCCGACCTCGTCGGACAGAGCGGTTAGGCCTTCCTCGACGCTCTCCGCCTCCGAGACGTGGAACTCCGTGACGGCCGCGAGGTGCTCGGAGAAGAGGCGGTCCTGGGCCTCGTCCACGACCACGACGGTCGGAACCATCGACTCAATCCGAACCCGCTCGCTCTCCGTGAACCGCGACATGACGGACATGACCATCGGGTAGAAGATGAGCGGGAAGAACACGGTAAGGAACAGGGTGCGGCGGTCGCGCACCGCACCCAACAGCTCCTTGGCGAAGAGCAGGCGGACGTTCCTCAGCATGCCGGCCGCGCGATCAGAACTGAACCGTCGCCGGCGACGTCTGCGGCTCGGTGGCCGCGGGGGCGGTCTGCACCGGCGCCGCCGGAGTCGCCATCACCGGCGCCGCGGGCGCCACGATGACGACGGGCTGCGTCGGCGTCGACGTCCCCACCGTCACGCCGACCGAAGACGACGGCGCCGACTGCGATCCTTGCGTGGTCGGCGGCGCGTCGTCCTTGTAGAGGACCACGCTCTGCGTCGCCTCGGTGACTCCCGACGCGTTGCGACTGTAGAAGCTGACTTCATGCGGTCCGTCCGACAGCGCGAGGGTGAACGCCGAGGAGTAGATTCTCCAGTTCCCTCCGTCGATTCGATAGAACGTCTGGGTTCGTCCGTAGGACGATTCCTGGGTTCGCCGCAGCGTGAGTTGCGTCCCCGACGTCACCCACGTTCCGCGCGCATCGACGTGCTTCGGATCCCCGATGTCGAGGACCGTCTTGGGAGAGTGGTTGTCGAGAAGGAACGGCGCCATCTTCTTCGGCTCCGCGTTCCCGAGGTGGTCGATTCCGTAGTACGCAACCTTCCGCGGGCCGTCGTCGCCGGTGAGGAAGATGGGGCCCGAGTACGTCTTCCACTCCCCGCCGTCGATCGAGTACCGAATCTCGGCGAGTCCGCTCCCCTGGTCCTTCGACGAGAGCGTGATCGGCGTCTTCGACGTCACCACGAGAGACCCGTCGGGGGCGATAAGGTTCCCCGCGTAGCTCGGACCCGCGGTCTCCACCCGCGTGCGGTCGGCAGGCGCGGTCATGAGCGGGCGGGAGTCCCACAACGGGTAGTACGGCACGTCGCCGAACCCGTCCTTGTTCTTGTCCTCGCCCCGGTAGTCGCTCCAGTAGTTTCCTCCCTTGGCGTCGTACCACTGGCTCCACCGCTCGGGGTCGTAGCCGGAGATCCCGTTGCCGAAGAAGCTGTTCCCCGCCACGACGTTGTCGCGCGAGTCCGCCGCCATCACGACGCCGTACAGGCACTCGGCGATGACGTTGCCGCGGATCTCGATTCCGTTCGAGTTCAGAAGGCAGATCGCCGTGTCCGACAAGCTGATCTGCGACTCCTGAATCCGGCCGCCGTGCACCGAGTTCAGGTACACGCCGGCGATGCGGGCTCGCTCGATCACGCAGTTCCGGATGACGAAAGAGCGCGTCGTGTGGTCGATGTAGATCCCGTAGTCCGCGTTCGGCGCTTCGATCCGCCAGCCCTCAATCACGTACGGATCGGCTTCCGTGCCGCTTCCCGAGAGGACGCCGTTCGCGAACGTGAACTCCGCGTCGCCGTAGATGTAGATTGGCTCGTGGCTTCCCCACCAAAGGAATCCTCCGCCGACCTGCCCCCCCGCCAGGCCGGCCGACAGGATGGCGCTCGCAACAACGAGGACCGCCAATGCGACCTTCCTGCCCATCTTCGCCTCCTTAGGTTGTCCGTTTTCTCTGTTCAGAATAACACACTCGCGCGCCGAAGGGAACCCCCTACGCGGTGGCTTCCCGTTCCACGGCGGCGAAGAAGACTTCTTCGAGGTCG
>CAZWQN010000107.1:0-4347 GCA_964635895.1 uncultured Thermotogae bacterium
TCCTGGAGGAGGGCAACGTGCTCCTCGAGCTGGTTTCTCCGATCGGCATGGTCGTCGAGGGAG
This sequence comes from uncultured Thermotogae bacterium, assembly GCA_964635895.1. Classification (GTDB taxonomy): domain Bacteria; phylum Bipolaricaulota; class Bipolaricaulia; order UBA7950; family UBA9294; genus JAPLGD01. Next base: position 64 of record CAZWQN010000107.1, read on the forward strand.
GTAGGGTCACGGCCGTCGAGTGCCTGCGCAACCAGCTGGGTGAGCCGGGTCCCGACGGACGGCGCCGGCCGGTGCCCCTCCCGAAGAGCGAGCTTCGGCTTCCCGCCGACGCGGTGATCGTCGCCACCGGCCAGCGCCCCCCCAGGGAGCTGCTGCGTTCGTGGAGGCTCGAGCTCGGGTTGGACGGAGGGATCGTCGTCCACGAGGGCACCGGTCGCACATCGGCCGATTCCGTCTACTGCGGCGGCGACGTGTCCCGCGGACCGGCGACGGTCGTCGCCGCGGCCGCCGACGGGCGCCGCGCGGCGGAAGCGATCCTCGCCGAGCTCGGTGTGCCGTTCCCTGTCCTTCCAAGCCGCGGGCTATCGAGCGCGTCGCGCAACCTGGGCGAGATCCACCGCCGCCGGGCCCTCCGAGCCGATCCCCAGGAGCCCTCACGCCTTCCCCTCCTGCGGCGCGGCGGGTTCGAGCTCGTCACGTCCGGATTGACGGAGGCCCAGGCGTCCGCCGAGGCGGCACGCTGTCTCCAATGCGCCACGGTCTGCGACAAGTGCGTCGGGGTGTGCCCCAACCGGGCCAACATCCCGTATGAGATCGCGCCGATCGACGTAGACGTCCCCATCGTGTCCCTCGCGGACGGCGCCGTCGTGGGCCACGAGCGGGTCCGGATCCGGCAGACGCCGCAGATCCTCCACATCGCCGACCTGTGCAACGAGTGCGGAAACTGCGCGACCTTCTGCGTCCACGAGGGAGAGCCGTTCGCCAAGAAGCCCCGTCTTTTCCTGCAGCGCGACGCGTTCGACGCGGCGGAGACGAACGCGCTGTTCGTCGATGGGGCGACGATCCGCGCCAAGGCGGACGACGGCACGTCGATCCGCCTCGAGCTCGCTGAGGACGGATACGCCTATGAGGATGGGAACCTCGGCGCCCGCCTGACGCCGGCGCTTGCCGTGGCAGAGACGAAGCTTCGCCGCAAGGGCACGGGATCCCGCTCTCTGCGTGCCGCCGTCGAGACAGCGGCGGTCTGGCGCGCTCTGCGCGAGACCGCTCCGTTTGCCCTCCCGAGGGAAGAGAGAGGAGACTCGTGATGGGTCAGATCGGCGCCTTGCGGTGCATCAGCTGCGGGGTCGAGTACGACCCCGCCTGCGTGGACTACACCTGCCCGTCCTGCGGGCCCCGACGCGGAACCCTCGAGGTCCTCTACGACTACGATCGACTGCGCCGTAGCCTTTCCCGGTCATCGTTCTCCGAAACGGGGCTTCTCTCGATGTGGCGGTACGAAGCCCTGCTCCCGATCGAGGGTCGCCGCTTCATCCAACCGCTCCGCGTCGGCTGGACGCCGCTGTACAACTTCCCAAGGCTCGCAGAGGAGCTTCGGCTCGCCGCGTTCTACGTGAAGGACGACGGGCAGAATCCGACAGCTTCGTACAAGGATCGCGCAAGCTCGGTCGTCGTCATCAAGGCCCAAGAGAAGCGAAGGCCCGTCGTCACGTGTGCTTCCACGGGGAACGCGGCATCCTCGCTGTCCGGCTTCGCCGCATCCACCGACCTCCGAACGATCATCTTCGTGCCCGAGCGCGCCCCGGAGGCGAAGGTCGCTCAGCTCTTGATCTACGGCGCCAAGGTCTTCCTCGTCCGCGGGTCGTACGACGTCGCCTACGACCTCGCAGCGGAGGCCGCCGAGGCCTTCGGATGGTACAACCGATCCGCTGCCGTGAATCCCTACCTCGTCGAAGGGAAGAAGACGGGGGCGCTCGAGATTGCCGAACAGCTTGACTGGAACCCGCCCGACGTCGTGCTCGTCGGGGTCGGTGACGGCTCGGTGGTGAGCGGCCTCTGCAAGGGATTCGAAGAGCTCGTCCGCCTCGAGCTGATCGAGCGCGCCCCGCGCGTCGTCGGTGTTCAAGCCGAGGGTTCGGCGCCGATCGCCCGCGCGTTCGCTGCGTACCGAGGACGCACGGTCGCGATCGAGGATGGCGAGGCCCGCACGGTCGCCGACAGTATCTGCGTCGGTAAGCCGCGTGACATCGTAAAGGCCGTCACCTACGTGGCGAGGAACGGGGGCGAGTTCGTGACGGTGAGCGACGCGGAGATTCTTGACGCCATCGTTGCGCTGGCGCGCAGGACCGGCGTGTTCGCCGAGCCCGCCGGGGCGGCCTCCTACGCCGGGCTACGCAAGCTCGCGGCGACAGGTACACTGGTGGGAAAGACGGCGGCCGTCGTCGTGTCGGGCAACGGGCTGAAGGACGTAGCCTCGCCGCGAGCGATCGTTGGGAGCCCCATTCCCGTGGAGCCGTCGCTGAAGGAGATCGAGCGGCACCTATGAAGGTTCGATTCACCGTGAACGGGCGCGCAGCGAGCGTCGAGGCCGACGCCGAAATGCGGCTCCTCGACGTGCTTCGCGAGGAGCTTCACCTCACAGGGACGAAGGAAGGGTGCGGCGAAGGCGAGTGTGGGGCCTGCACCGTTCTCCTCGACGGCCGTCCGGTCAACTCCTGTCTGGTTCTCGCCGTCCAGGTCGAGGGGCGAGATGTGCTGACCATCGAGGGCGTCGCCAGCGGGCCGCGGCTGCATCCTATCCAGCAAGCGTTCGTCGAGACCGGGGCGGTTCAGTGCGGGTTCTGCACCCCGGGGTTCATCCTGTCGACCTACGCGCTGCTTCGCGACCACCCGACGCCGTCCGAGGACGAGATCCTCACCGCCCTCGAGGGGAACCTGTGCCGCTGCACCGGCTACGCGAAGATTGTCGAAGCGGTGAAACTCGCGGCCGCGCGGCTTGCGGGCCCCCCGGCGCGGGAGGACTCATGATCGCGGGGCTCATTCTCGCCGCGGGGCTCGGTCGCCGCATGGGGACCGCGAAACCGCTCGTCGACGTCGGCGGCACCCCGTCCCTCGCCCGCGTGCTCTCGACGATCGACGAGGCGGGCGTCCCGTTCGTGGTCGTCGTCCTCGGTCATGAGGCCGAGCGGATCCGAAGCGAGGTCGACGTGCGGGGCCGCCACGTGGTCGAGAACCCTTCCCCCGAACGCGGAATGGCCTCCTCGCTCGCCCTCGGGCTCGACGCCCTTCCGGCCGACGCAGACGGGGTCCTCGTCTTTCACGCCGACATGCCGTTCCTGCGGCCGGAGACGGTCCGCGCCGTGGTTCGGGCCGCGGAACAAGGTCCGGAAATCGTGGCCCCACGCTGGAACGGAACCCGCGGGTTCCCGGTGTTCTTCCGCCGCAGCCAATGGAGCGAGCTTCGCTCGACACTCCGCGGGGACGCCGGCGGAAGGAGCCTCATCGCCCGTTATCCCGAGCGCCTGCGGGCCGTAGACGTCGAGGACCCCGGCTGCGTCCGAGACATTGACCGCCCCGACGATCTCACTCCGCAGGAGGAGGCCCCGTGCTGCGCTACGTCCGCGTAGACACCGAGGAGGACCTCCTCGACGCCCTGCGCAAGGACGGCGCGTGGCTCCTTTCGGGGGGCACCGATCTTGTCGTCAAGATGCGTTCGGGCCTCGTTCGCCCCAAGAGCCTTGTCGACCCTGCGGGCGTCCCCGAGCTGCGCGGCGTCAAGACGACGAGTGGCGCCCTCCGCATCGGCGCGGCGACCCCGCTAGCGGAGATCCTTGCCTCGAAAGACGTCGCCGGGCGCGCGCCGCTGCTCGTCGACGTCGTGCGCACCCTCGGGTCCATCCAGATTCGTCATCGCGCCACACTCGGCGGGAACCTCGCGAACGCGTCGCCCGCCGCCGACAGCGCCATCCCGCTCCTGCTCTACGAGGCCGCCCTCGAGTTGCGCAGCGGGGATGGAGACCGAACGGTGCCGATCGGCGAGTTCTTCCTCGGACCGGGGCGCACGCTCCTCCGCCGCGGCGAGTACATCCGCACGGTCTCGATTCCCGCCTCGCGAGACGACTGGTTGCCGTTCTTCCACAAGGTGGGGCGTCGCCGTGCCCTCACCATCGCCATCGCCAGCGTCGGAGGGCTGGCCGCCGCCCCGAGGGGTTCGGCGGTCGACGTGCGTCTTGCCGCCGGGTCGGTCGCTCCGGTCCCGCTCCGACTCCGGTCCGTCGAGCGGTGGCTCGCCGGGCGCGCGCTCGACGACGAGGCGATCGCCCACGCGGGGGAGCTGGCCGCCCAAGAGGTCTCGCCGATCGACGACGTCCGAGCCACGGCCCCCTATCGACGGGCCGTCATCCGCGACCTCGTCGTGCGCTTCCTCGAGCGCGTCCGCAACACCTAGGCCGAAGTTCCTGGGGATTGCGACGTCAAAACGAACAGCTAGTGCAGATCGGATCG
>CAZWQN010000108.1:0-4268 GCA_964635895.1 uncultured Thermotogae bacterium
TGTACGGCCTGGACAGCATGGACTCGTTCCCCGCGGTTACGGACGCGGTGAACCAGATCGCAGACCTGTTCGCTCCGCAGGAGCGCGTCGCGCGCGCCGGGCAGGCCCTCTTCTCCCGCGACTCCGCGAGCCTGCTGGTGAGCGCCAAGCCGCGGCAGTCGGCCCAGGTGAGCGTCGGGTACTGCCAAGAGGTCCGAGACGGTGTCTTCCGCGACCTGGAACGAGCCGACCTCGCCGCCCTCGGAGTCACAGTCGGAGCTACCGGCGCGTACATGATCATGGCGGAGACCGAGGAGTTCGTAAACGCCGACATGACCCGGACCGAGCTGATCACCGCGGCCGGGGTCGTCCTCGTGTTCCTCATCTCCTTCGGCTCGCTCCTGTACAGCGTCGTGGCGTCCGTCCCTCTGCTCCTGGCTCTTCTGCTCACGTCGGCGTGGACCAAGGCGGGGCTCGGCGGGTTCAACCTGCTCACCACCTTCGTCCCATCGCTGATCCTCGGGATGGGCGACGACTTCTCGATCCACCTGATCTCACGCTACACCGAGGAGAGGATGCGCCGCGTGTCGTTCAGTCGCGCGATCTACACGATGCTCACCCGCAAGGGCGCGGCGATCTTCCTCGGCGCGGGGACGGTCGTCCTCGTCTTCCTGAGCCTGCTCACCGCGCGGTCGCGGGCGCTGTTCGAGATGGGGGTCATCGCAAGCGTCGGCATCGCCCTCGCGTTCCTGTGCGCCATCATCCTCATCCCGACCCTGCTCACGGCGAGCCGCCTCCTGCGCGGCCGACGCCGACGCCGCGAGCGCCGCTCGGCTCAATTGCCACGCTTCGCCGCATTCTTCCGAGGGATCACCCACCCCGCGGGGGCGGTCGTCATCGTGACTCTCCTCCTCGTGCTGACCGCGGGCGCGGTCTTCCTGGCGGCCGGGGTGCGGTTCGAGTTCTCGTCCAGCGACCTCGTTCCGAAGACGCCGAGCCAGGCGGCGCTCACCACCATCCTCGCGTCGTTCGACCTTGGGGGCGACAACGCGCAGCTTGGCACGAACTTCCTCTTCTTCGCCAAGACGGAAGCCGAGATGGTGGATCTCGTCGCAGAGCTGCGTCGGACGCCGCTCGTCCTCTCCGTCGACTCGCCGGCGGACTACCTGCCGACGAACCTGGCGGAGCAGCAGGCGGCCCTGCGCGGCCTTCGCCTCTCCGGCTACGCCGACCAGCTCGCGGCATTCGCCCGCGTCCTCTCCGACCGGGGCGCGGTGCTCGGCGAAATGCGAACGCTGCTCACGCGCCTCTCGCTCGTGGAGTACGTCGCCACGGCCAACGGATGGGTCGAGCTCGGCCTCGACGCGGCAACGGCGCAGCGCCAGCTCCTCGAGATCCGGCGCAGGCTCACCGTGCTTTCCGACGACGCACAAACCAAGGTCCAGGACCTCGCAACCGCCGTCCGTTCGCTCGACACACGCTTGGCCGGGGTCCGCGACCTGCCGCCGGCCGAGACCCTTCTGCGAGATATCATCCGCAGCCTGCCCTCCGAGCTGTCCACCCGCTACCTCACCGAGGACGGACGCTACATCGTTCGCGCGCGGATGTCGCCGGCGCTCTACGCCCGAGGAAACCTAAAGGAGTTCGACCGGCTCGCCGCATCCATTTCGTCCGACTACTTCGGCGTCCCCCTCGTCATCAGCGACCTCGAGCGCGCGATGAAGCGCGACTTCTACGTGTCGACCGCGCTCGCCCTCCTCCTGATCACGGTCTCGGTGTGGCGATCCTTCCGCACCCTGCCGCGCATGCTTCTCGCGCTGTCTCCGATCGCGTTATCGTACGTGTGGATGCTCGCCGGGATGAGGCTGCTCGGCATCAACTTCAACTTCGTCAACATCACGATCTCACCGCTTCTGATTGGGTTGGGCATCGAGAGCGGCGTCACGCTCTTGTTCCGCTACGACGAGGAACGCGCACTACACCCGGACGGCGCGATGGTGCGAGCCGGCGCGGCCTCCGTCGTGGCGATCACGACGTCGCTGTTCACGACGATGCTCGTCTTCGCGACGCTCCTGATGGCGCGAACGCCCGGCCTCCGCTACCTGGGGACGTCGGCGCTGCTCGGGCTCGGCTTTTCCCTCTTCTTCAGCCTGATCTTCGTCCCCGCAGCGACGTCGCTGTTTGCTCATCGCGCCGCGGCAAAGCCCCGGAAGTCAAGCAGGGCGACGTCGTAGCTGCAGCCTCCCTCACGGCATGCCGCCGTCGTGCGGGGGCACGATCCACGACGATCCCTTCGCGCAGAGGAGAACGAGCGCCGCATCACCGACGGCGTACGCCGTCCGCGACGAGGGACACAACCCCGCGAAGTGCACCGGAATCGCAAAGCGCGGCGCGACGGCGGCAACCAGGTTTGGGTCGGGGGATGTGACAAGCCACCGGTTGCTGGCGAACAGCACGTCGATGCCAAGCGACGGCCAGCCGAACGCGGCGACAAGGTCGGCGGCGGGCCAATCCTCCGTCGCGTCGCCGAGGTGAAGCAGTCGCCGTCCGCCGATCTCGATGAGGAAGGCCAGATTCGGAATCGAACCGAGCCCCGTGTGTTCGAGGTGGAACGCGGTCACGACCGCGGCGCCGACCTCGAGCCGCGTTTGGGCTGCGGCGGAGAACGGGATCCCGACGACCCGGTCGGCGATCTGATCCCACCCGTCCTGTTCGCGCATCGCCTCAGCCGTCTCGGCGAGCGACACGAGGCGCGTCCCCGGCGAGTGGAGGAGGAATTGCGCCGCGTAGCCGGCGTCGAAGTGGTCGTAGTGAGGATGCGTCACGAGAGCGAGCGTCACGCCGTCGTACGGGGAGACGGCCCCCTGCAGCCGCCTCCGCTCGCTCGTCGTGAGCGGGAGGGCGTCGCGCACGAGCGCGTCGATCAGAATCTTGACGCCGCCCCACTGGATCATGATCCCCTCGCCCCCGAGGGAGGCAATCACGACGGGGACGCTCTCGGTCGCCGTATAGGAGAGCGACCGGGTCGCGCAACGTCCCGTCGAGTCTCGCAGCACGAGCTCGACCGCGTCGCGCCCGACCCATCCGTCCGGCGCATCGACCGACAGCACGCCGTCGACGATCGCCGCGGTCAGGACAGCCCCGCCCCCGACCTCCCAAGCGACGGAGTCCCCGTCGGGGTCCCAGCCGTACGGGCCGAGGTCAAGGGCTGCGAACGGCGCCCCGCCGCCCGTTGCCTGGTCGGGAATCCACTCGATGACCGGATCGTCCGGGGCGTTCTCGACGCGGAACGAGACGGCCCCGGTCGTGCACTCCCCGGTGCGATTGCAGACCGTCAGAACGACCGTCTCGATCCCCTGCCAGTCGGCGTTCGGCGGGCGCACGACGAGGTGTCGGTCCGGCGTCAGCGCGAGCCGCAACGCCGTGTCCGCAGGGAAGGACCAGGTGAGTTCCTCGTCCGCGGCCGTCGGGTCCTCGACCCAGTCGTCGAGACGGATCGACGTCACGTACATCGCGCCTTCCGCCGCGACGTATTCCGGGAAGGGTCTCACCACCGGCGCTGCGAGGGAGCGGACCCCGAAGAAAAGAACCGCCGCGGCGATGCCGATGATCTCACAGCGCGCTCGGCTCCCGTGCATCACGTGGCTCCCCCGTGTAGAGGCGGCCGGCCGCGCCGCGCTCACGCGCCGGCCGCGCGGCGGACGTCGCCGATCCAGGAGGCGACGCGCGCCCGCAATGCCTCGACGTCGCCGGTGTCTCGCCCCCGCACCGCCAGCTCGCCGACGACCTTCGCCGAAGGCACGAGCGAGCGCATCGACGCGAAGGTGCCACCGTCATCCTTCCCGTCCATCGTGCAGAAGAGGGCGATCCGCTTCACGCCCACGCCGGCCTCCCTGAGGTAAGTGCGCACCGCAGGGCAGAGATTCCCACCCCACACAGGCGATCCGGCGAAGACGACGTCGTAGTCGGCCCCGCGCCGGGTCGTCGGCTCGATGGCGACCGTCCTCTGCTTCATTCCATCTCGCCCGGCGCGCAGCCAGCCGCCGATCCCCTCGCGGTTGACCCCGACTTCGCGCAGCTCCTCCAGGTCGCCGCCGCACGCCGACGCAATCGCCTCGGCCAGCTTCCGCGTCCTCCCCGTCCGCGTGAAGAACACGACAAGTCCCTTCATTCCGGCCTCCTCAGCCCGCGAGGGTACAGACCGGTCGTCGAAACGGCAACCCGATGCAGGGTCGCCGCCGGCACGCTGCCCGAATCGGCGAGGATCGTTCCAGACCGGATCTGGATCC
>CAZWQN010000109.1:0-4229 GCA_964635895.1 uncultured Thermotogae bacterium
CGCGCCGCTTGTAGAAACCGACGTTCCGCTCGGACTCCGTCTCGAGGACGCACGGAACGGCGGCCTCGTCGCACCGCGTCGATCCGCAGTCAGACGCCAAGGAATCGCCTTCGTGACGCCGCCGAAAGCGACAGAATCACACGGCAGAAGCTTAGCCCCGTCCGCAGGTCCCGCCACGCCGTCACTCGAGACCTGTCGGCCGGGAGGAGGCAGGCGGCCCATCGATCGCCGCCGTCGTAAGCACAACGCCGTTGGCGAGCGAGTAGTAGACAAGGGCTCGCCACACGAGCGGCAGCACGCGCCTTCGCTCCGCTTCGTCGGGGAGAACGAGTCCCCATGTCCCGTGCGCGGCGCCCGCCCAGACGGACCTTCGAGGCCCGGGGCTCGGACCTCCACTCGTGAGATGGGTTCCTGAGCATACAGGGAGGATAGGCGCCGACCCGCGCGATCAGCGGTGGCGATGGTGTTCCGGGTGGTAGTGAACGTGGACTTCACGGACCAGGCTCATCCGCTCCATGAGGGCTCTCGAGACGCTGGTTGCGATGTCGTCGCCCGCGTCGACCGACAGCGTCCCGTCGACGGCGATCGTCAAGTTGAGGACGAGGAACGGCCCGAACCGATGGGCGCGGATCTCGTCGATTCCCCGCACGCCATCGATCGATCCGGCGATCTCTTCGATCTCCTTTCGCACCGAACGCGTGAGGGTCGTGTCCATGAGGTCCGCCGCGGTGTTGCGCACGATGCCGATCCCCGTGCGCAGCACGAACAGGGCCACGACGGCTCCGGCGAACGGATCCACCCACGAGTAGCCGAGGCGGCCGAGCAAGATCCCTACACTCGCCGCCCCCGCGGAGAGGATGTCGTTTCGATGGTCCGCGGCCAGCGCCGACATCGCCACGTTCCCCGTCCGCTTCGCCACCCGGTACGTGTACACGGTGAGCCCCACCTTCACGATCACGGTTCCGACCGCGACGAAGAGCGAAGCCCACGCCACGACGGGCGCAACCTTGGCGCCGGAGAGGAGGTCGAAGGTGCTGTTGACCGAGTCCCAGAAGATCGCGATCGCGGTGGTGACGACGAACGCGCCGACGACGAGAGCCGCAATGCTCTCGAGCTGCCGGTGGCCGTACGGATGCTCTTCGTCGGGCGGCTTCCGCGCCATCCGCATGAAGAGGGCAACGACGCTGTAGTAGACCACGTCCGACGTCGAGTTGATTCCGTCGGCGAGCAGCGCCTGGCTGTGGCCGACGATGCCGATCGTCGTCTTGACGAGGGCGAGGATGACGTTGGCGAACAGGCCGAGGGCGACGACGATGCCAAACGCCCGCGGCTGCCCTTGCGACGCCTCCATCCTCGACACAGCAACCTCCGGGGACTGCGGCTTGTTCGCTGCGGTTCTCTGTTCCTATCTTCGGTTTGTACGCACTGCGGTGCAAACGGCAGACGCCGACGCACCTACGTTCGCGGGCTGCGCGAGGTCCTTCTTCATCGGTTGGTACTCGTAGTCCCCGCCGTCGAACACCTTCATCCGCCGGACGCCGGTTGAGCGCCGGTAGCCGACCGCAAGGTAGAACGGCACGGCGTACGGCGTCGCCGCGACATGGATCCGCCTCCCGCCTTGGCGCCACGCCAGCTCCTCGAACCGGGCGACCAGCGCACGGCCGACGCCATTGCGGTGGCGGCTGCCGCGGACGAACAGGCTGCCGAGCCGCTCCGCCCGGCCGCGCAGGATGCCGACAACCTCGTCGCCGTCGACGGCGACGAGCACGATCTCCGACCGGATCATCTTCGCGATCTCGGCCTGGTGCGCGGGATCCTCGGAGGGTGCATGTCGGAACGGCCCGAGGAAGAGGTCACGGGCGGCGGGCGGCAGGTGGCTCAGGTTGTAACCGCCGAACGTGTCGGCGATCAGCCGACCCACCGCGCGCGCGTCGGTCTCCTCGCGGTACGCCCGAATGGCGACCATGGTCCGCGAATCATCGGGCCGTCGACAGTGGAGCGCAAGCTGCTCGTCATCGCGCGGAGGCAGGGACTAGCCGCCCGTCGCCGGGTCGCGGAGATCGGGGCCAATGGCCAGCCCGCCGCGGGCGGTCTCCTTGTAGCGTGCGTCGAGGTCGAGGCCCGTCTTGTGCATTGCCTCCACGACGTCGTCGAATGACACGCGATCGGCGCCGCCCGAGATCATCGCCAGGCTGGCCGCGCTCAGCGCCGACACCGCGCCGGCGGCGTTCCGCTCGATGCACGGGATCTGGACGAGTCCGCCGACCGGGTCGCACGTGAGGCCGAGGTAGTGCTCGAGGGCGCTTTCCGCGGCGCGGTCGACCTGGTCCCGGGCGCTGCCGCCGAGGAGCGAGCACACCGCGCCGGCCGCCATCGCGCTCGCTGCGCCGATCTCGCCTTGGCAACCGACCTCGGCGCCCGAGATGGACGCGTTCGTCGCAATCATGGCCCCGATCAGCCCCGCAACGAGGAGCGCACGACGGATCTCGGCGTCCGACGAGCCCATCTTCTCCTGCACAACGCGCAAGCACGCCGGGAGAACGCCGCAAGACCCGCACGTCGGCGCCGTGACGACCGCACCGCCGGCCGCGTTCTCCTCGGCGGCGGCGATCGCGCAGATCGACGCGAGCGACGCTTCGGCCGACAGAATGTCGAAGTGCGGCAGCGCTTCGAGGAAGCGCGCGTAGAGGCCGTGGGCCCGGCGCTCGAGGCGCATGAAGCCGGGGAGAGTTCCCTCTGCGGCAAGGCCTCGCTCCATCGCCCGACGCATCAGGGCCCACATCTCGTCGAGGTACGCGTCGACCTCCGCGCGCGCGTGGCTATGCTGCGTCTCCTCAAAGCGATAGGCGTACTCGGCGAGGTCGATGCCCGCCTTCTCGCACTCGGCGAGGACCCGCGACATCGAGACCGCCCTCTTCGCCCCCCGATGCTCGCTCAGCTCGCCGAGGCGTCCGCCGGTGACGCGCCCGCCGCCGATGGAGCAGTACGTTTCCTCAAGGCTCACCGTCCCGTCGGGAGCGAGCAGCGAGAAGCGCATCGTGTTCGGGTGTGGCAGATCTTTCGCGTCGACGTCGAAGGCGACGTCTCGATCGAGGTCGAACAGCAGTTCGCGGCCGTCGAGGCGGATGTGCCCTGCGTCCCTCACCGCGTGCGCGACCGCCTCGAGACTCGTGCTCGCAAGCTCCCGCGAGCCGTACCCCGCGAGCCCCGCGGCGACGGCAAGGTCGGTCAGGTGACCGCGCCCCGTGAAGGCAAGGCTTCCGTACAGCTCGACGCGGATCCGGAGCCCGCGCGCGTCGGCCGCCGCGAGCTGTGCGACCTCCAGAGCGAAGTCCCGCGCAGCCAACATCGGGCCGAGCGTGTGCGATGAACTGGGGCCGACCGCAGGCTTCAGGATCTCGAAGACGCTCGGAAGGGGCGCAGGCGTGGTCACGTCTCTCGCTTCTCCACCCTTCGCATGGGCATTGCACCCGCGTTAGCGCGTCGACGCTCGTAGTTGCGGCGCGCCTTGGCCCGGTTGCCGCAGTTCGCCATGTCGCACCATCGCCGGCTCCGGTTCTTGCTCGCATCGAGGAACAGCCAGTCACAGCGGTCGCCGGAGCACTCGCGCACTCGCTCAAGCTCGGGGGAGACGAGGAGCTCGGCCGCCGACCGCGCGACCCTCCACAGCGGAAGCTCCAGCGCGCCTTCGACCCCGTACCACTCCCAGGCAAAGCCTGCGCCGCGCGGCACCAGCCGGAGATGCCGATACGCGTCGTCGATGATCCGGTTGAGAAGATCGACGTCGCCGGCCCCCGCGCGGCGGTCCGCCGCGACCGCGGAGAAGATCCGGTACACGGCATCGCGCAGCGCGACCGCACGGCGGTGGATGGTCCTGCCCTTCTCGGGTTCGGTCTTCCCGGTGCGCGCGAGCGCACGCGCCTCCGCCCCATCGAGTGCGCCGGCATGCTCCGACCAGACGAGGAGGTCCTCGAAGTCTCGGAGATACTCCTCGTCGCCCGGATCAGGCCGCCAGCCTGACGTGTTGGCGAAGTCGAGGCACAGCGCCCCGCCGATCAGCTTCAGTCCGGCAATCTCACCCTTCGCTATCGACATAGTCCAAAGCGATTCTACCCACCGCTCGACCCTTGACAAGTTAGGCTGTTCGAGATAGCATACCTTCGTAACGACGTTTGGTGGTTAGATGTGCATGAGAGCCCAAGGAGGAAGCATGCTCGGATACTGCGGCA
>CAZWQN010000110.1:0-4148 GCA_964635895.1 uncultured Thermotogae bacterium
GCTCGAGACGACCGTCGACAACATCATCAAGGCGAAGAAGACGGCCCAGAGCATGACATCCCTGGACACTCCGATCGGCTATGACGACGACGGCTCCGTGCTTGGCGACTTCATCGAGGACGCCACCGTCGAGTCTCCGGAGCGCGAGACGTTCGAGCACCTCTTGGTCGAGGAACTCGAGCGGGCGCTCGACGAGAGGCTCACCGATCGCGAGAAGAAGATCCTGGAACTCCGCTACGGACTAAACGACTACCAGCCGAAGACCCTCGACGAGGTCGGGATCGAGTTCGGCATCAGTCGCGAGCGGGTTCGGCAGATCCAGAAGGAAGCCCTGGCCAAGCTCCAGGACTCCGACCTGAAGCAGCGGCTCGAGTGGTTCAAGCTCCTGTCCGAAGCCGCGTAGCTTTCCGGCGGCGTGGCGGTCGCTAGGGCGCCTGGTTGTCGAGCGACGTCGACGCTTCGCTGCCCTCGAGGTCCTCGCGGTAGTCGCATTCCTTCGACGTGCACCGCCGTTCGCCCTGCTTCTCCACCACAAGACCGACGCCGCAGGATGGGCACGCCTTGACCGGCCGGTCGCTCACCGCGAAACGGCACTTCGGGTAGCGGTTGCAGCTGTAGAACGTCCTGCGCCGTTTGGCCGAGTATTTCTCGACAAGCGTGCCTTCTTGGCAGATCGGGCACGTCACTCCTGTCGACACCGGCGCGGTCTCCCCGCAATCCGTGTTCGTGCATCGGTAGTAGCGTCCGTATCGACCGGTGCGGAGTTCCATCGCGCCGCCGCACTTCGGGCACTCAACCGTCTCCGCCGTGGAGGCCGCGGCCGTCTCGAGCGCGTCCTTCACCCGCACGACGCCCGAGGTGTAGACGACGTCCAGGTTCGGAGGCACATTCACGGTGTTCTTGCACTCCGGGTACCGCGAACACCCAAGGAAGTGGGTTCCCTTCCAGTAGCGCAGCTCCATCGGCGCGCCGCAGACGTCGCAGATCACGTCGGACGGAACCTGGAACGGGCGCTCCTCGCCGTCCTCGAGCTGCTTCTCGAGAGCTCCGAGCCGGGCCGAGAACGGGCCGTAGAACTCGTTCAGGGCGTCCACCCTCGACATCTCGCCCTCTTCGATCCGGTCGAGGTCCTCCTCGAGGTGCGCGGTGAAGTGGGGCTCGACGGTTTCGACGAAGAACCGGTTGAGGAAGTCGACGACCATCTGCCCGAGGAGCGTGGGCCGCAGGCTGCCCCCATCCTTCGTCGCGTACCCACGCTCCTGGATCACGGAGACGATCGACGCGTACGTGCTCGGTCGGCCGATCCCCTCCTTCTCCAGGAGGTTGACGAGCCCGGCCTCGCTGTAGCGGCGCGGCGGCTCCGTGGACTTCTGCCGCTTCGCTACGGAGAGCAGGGCGAGGGGCTTGCCCTTGCGAAGGTCGGGCGGGAACTGGGTTTCCTTCTCGCGCCGGTCGGGGAGCACGCGCAGGAACCCATCGAACTCGAGCCGGCTTCCCGTCGCCTGCAGGGTGAACTCCCCGGCAGCGACGGTTACGGTCCGCTGGCGGAACACCGACGGCGTCATCTGCGTCGCGAGGAACCTCCCGTAGATGAGGCGGTAGAGCTTCTGCTGGTCGGCTGTGAGGCAGGCCGCGACCGCCTCGGGGCTCCGCCGGACATCGGTGGGGCGAATCGCCTCGTGGGCATCCTGGGACCGCCGCTTGTTCTCAAACGTGCGCACTTTGGGCGTCAGGTACTTCGCCCCGTATGTCTTCTCGATCTCCTCCCGCGCCGCTGCAATCGCCTCCTCGGACAGCCGGACCGAGTCGGTTCTCATGTACGTGATCAGCCCCTCGTTTCCCTCCGGCAGGCTGATCCCCTCGTACAGCTCCTGGGCCACACTCATCGTCCGCTTCGGAGAGAAGCCGAGGAAGGAGGATGCCGCTTGCTGGAGCGAGCTCGTGATGAGCGGCGCGGCCGGGTTGCGCAGCCGATCCTTCTCTTCCACGGAAGCAACGACGGCCTTCGTCGTGCGCAACGCCGCCTCGATCTCGTCCGCCTCGGCCTGCGACCGCACCGACAGCTTCTCCTCGCCGCGGTGCGTCACCGACGCCGTGAACGCGGCGCCGTTCCCCAGCTCCGCGTCGATCTCCCAGTACTCCTCCGGCACGAACTGGGCGATCTCGGCCTCGCGGTCGCACAGGAAGCGCAGCGCGACGGACTGGACCCTGCCGGCCGACAACCCGGCGAACCGGCTTCCCGCCAGGATTCGCGACAAGAGCGGGCTGACCATGTACCCCATCAGGCGGTCGAGGATGCGCCGCGTGCGCTGCGCCTCCACCTTGTCGAGGTCAATCGCCTCCGGCTTCGCCAGCGCGGCCCGGATCACCGGCTTGGTGATCTCGTTGAAGATCGGACGGGAGAACGCTTCCTCGTTCTTGACGACCCGGTTCAGAATGGTGAACAGGTCGTAGGCGATCGCCTCCCCCTCCCGGTCGTGGTCGGTCGCGAGGTACACCTTGTCCACGCCCTCGGCCGCCTTGCGCAGTTCCGTCAAGAGCTTCGTTCGCTTGGTCTCGAACTTCGGCTCGAACCCGTTCTCGATGTCAACGCCGAGGTCGTTCTGCGGCAGGTCCCGCACGTGGCCCTGCGACGACAGCACGCGGTAGTCCTTTCCGAGGTACTGACCAATGGTGCGCGCTTTGGTCGGCGACTCGACGATAATCAGTTTCTTCAATTCCCCAGGCTCCTTTCGAGTTGGCCCATTATACCGGCCCATTCCCTGGTGTCGAGGACACTCGACCCTGCGCCTGCCGCAGCCCGCGGCGCGGGGTATGATGCCGCCGTGAACGAGAAGAGCGTTCGTCATGTCGTGGTCGAGGGCCTTCCCGCCGCGGGCAAAACGGAGGTCCTCGCCCTCCTCTCACGCTTCTACCCGCGGCGCGTCCGCGCCCTCCCCGAATGGGTCAAGGAGGTCGTCGAGGCGGAGGGAATCGACCTCTTCGGCGATCGCGATCGCCTGACCGCTGCGCTCCGTCGCACCGCCCCGGAGCGCGCGCACCGCGTGCGCGAGATCCTCGCCGCGGGCGCCTTGTGCCTGGAGGAGTCCCATCTCGGCGTGCACTACGCGTACTCCCGCGCGCTCGGGGACGCCTCGTTTCTCCGCGCCTACAACGAGATCGAGTCCGGCCTGCCGCGACCGGATCTCTACCTCCGCCTCGATCTCCCCATCGCCCAGTCCCTGGTCCGCCAAGCAGCACGCGGCACGCCTCAATACGCCGTCGACGGGCCGACGCTCGAGCGATTCCTGCGCGAGCTTGTAGCATGGCACGACGCGCGCCGAACGAGGCTCGTGACGATCGACGCGGATCGGCCGGCGGCCCCCGTCGTCGACGCCGTGGAGCGCGTCCTGAACCTCGAGTATGCCCCTGAGTCCGTGTGCGGCGCGGGAAACCTCGATGTCCTGCTCCTGCTGGGACGGCCGGCAAGCGGAAAGAGCGAGTTCATCGACTTCATGTCCGCACTCCCCGTCGACGAGCGGGCCAAGGGCTACCACCTCGGCTTGCTCGATGTCATCGACGACTTCAGGTTCCTGTGGGAGGAGTTCGAGGGGGACGACGCACGCGAGCGCGAAGGGCGCCACCGGCTTCACTCGAAGCACTCCGACGACAACTACGCCGTCACGAACCCCGCAATCTGGGGAATCCTGATCGACCGGATCAACCGAGCGGCGGCCGGCCGCCTCGCCCGACGCCCTGCAGGCGGCACACTCCTGGTCGAGTTCTCCCGCGGCGGGCCGCGAGGGTACGCCGACGCCTTCCCTCGGCTGTCCGACGACCTCTTGTCGCGTGCCGCGGCGCTCTACGTGTCGGTGTCGTTCGAGGAGTCGTGGCGACGGAATCTTGCGAGATACGACAAGAAGCGGCGAAGCGGAACCCTGACGCACTCGGTCCCGCGCGAGGAGATGGAGCGCACGTACGGCTCCGACGATTGGTCCCGCCTCGCCCCGGAGGAGTCGGGGCTGCTCCTCGTGCGCGACCACCGCATCCCGTACGTCACGATGGATAACGAGCCCGAGTCCACCGACGCCCGAGTCCTCGGTCCCCGCTACGCGCGCGCCCTGAACGCGGTCTACGCGTTATGGAGACGCCAAGGAACCACGCGCTAG
>CAZWQN010000111.1:0-4118 GCA_964635895.1 uncultured Thermotogae bacterium
GGCGGAGGCCCTCTTCAAGACCCTGGTCGAGCGCAACGCCCTGAACTTCCACGCGCCGCGCACTGCGGTCGCCGTCGTCACCCCGACGTCCGACCTCGCGGCCACGGCTTCCGCTCTCGTCAAGGCGGTGGCGTGATGGCCGAAAGACGCGCGCTGATGCTCGTGGGCAGCCCGCGGGGGATCGGCCGCAGCGCGTCGGATCGCCTGGGGAGTCGCGTGCTCGACGTCCTGAAGAGCCGCGGCTTCGAGACCGAGAAGCTCCACGTTCACGCCGTCGTGGGTTCGTCGGCGCAGCTCGACCCTGCGCTTGCGGCGATGGGCGCCGCCGACACGGTCATCCTCTCTCTGCCGCTCTACGTCGACTCGTTTCCCGCTCCGGTGATTGCCCTTCTCGAGCATATCGCCGAACGGCGCGTCGGAGCCGGCCGGACACGGCTCTTCGTCCTCATCCAGTGCGGGTTCCCGGAGAAGGAGCAGAACACGACGGCTCTCGCTATGGCAGAGCGGTTCGCCGCCGAGGTCGGGTGGGAGTGGCTCGGCGGCGTGTCTCTCGGGGGTGCGGACTGCCACAACAAGAACGTGAGCGACGCCCTCGTTCCCCTGGCGCAGGCCATCGCGGAGGGGAAACCGATTCCGGAGCCCGTTCTCCCGAAGCCGATGCCCGCGTGGCTCTACCGCATCGGCGGGAACGTCATGTGGCGGTTTGCCGCGCGGAAGTACAACGCCACCCGGAGCCTGCGCGCCCGGCCATACGAGGACTAGGGCCGCGGCGGAGACTCCCCGGAGACGTCAAGCCGCGAGGATTCCCTACGAGGGCTGCGAACCTTGTGTGCCGCGAGAGCGACTCACGGGCAGAGAGGTCGGATGGAGCGTTCAAGAGCCTGTGCGAACGTAGGCCGGATTCGCCGAGGAGGAAGAGCCATGACCATGCGTCCGCTGAAGCTCCCGCAGGACTTGATCCCCGCCGCCGACATGCTGGTGAAGACGTTCCAGTACCCGGATCACCCCGAGTGGGGCGTCCAGTCGGACGAGCAGGAACAGCTTGTCGACGCGATCCGGCGGATCCGACGTACCTGGCCGGCGATCCGGCTCCTGCAGTACGTCTCGGCGCCGCTGCGCGATCTCATGCGCGGCTTCGTGTGGGAAGAGGATGGGGCGCTCCGGGGAATGACCATCGCGCAACGTGAGGGCACGACGTCGATGTGGTACATCGGAACGGTCGGCGTGTTGCCGGAGTCCCGTCGACGCGGCGTAGCACGTCAGCTTGTGACGGCCACGCTCGACATGATGCGCGCCCGCGGAGGGACTCGCGTGCGGCTCGGGGTCATCGACGGCAACACTCCCGCGCAGAGTCTGTACCGCTCCCTCGGTTTCGTCGAGTACGGCGGGTCGACGCGGTATGCGCTGACGCCGACGGGCTCCGTCGATCGCCTGCCGCTGCCCGCCGGCTACCACGAGGCGCCGCTCGCGGCGTTTGATTGGCGGACGCGCTACGAGATGGACAAGCGCATTGTCCCGGCGAGCCTCCAGGAGTTCGAGCCCATCATCCCCGGCCGGTACCGGACGCCGTGGCTCCTCCGCGTCCTATCTCCGATCTTCGAGACCTCGCGGGATCGCGACGTCGTCATCCGCCGTGCGTGGGACCAGGTCCTCGTTGGACGCGCCGGGTGGTCGATATCGAAGAAGGGAAGGGGGACGAACCAGATCCGCGTCCGGCTCGACCCCGCGCACGCCGACCTCGCCCCGTACCTTGTATGCCGAGCTGTGTACGAGGTTCTGGCGAAGAGCCCGCGCCTTCGCGTGGAGACGTTCCTGCCCGCGTGGATGCCGGCCGCCGCTCATGAGGTCGAGGAGCTCGGGTTCGTTCGTCGAACGTCGCACAAGTCAATGGGGATGAAGCTGTAGCGAGCGCTTGCCCTGCGAACCTCTCGCTTGCTGCGGCCGCGAGCCGTCGCGACCGCGCTTCCGTCCGTCGCCGAATGCATCTCGGATTGTTCGCCACGTCTATTTCCTAGAGCGCGAGGGGATCCGGAGACGCACGTAGCGGGCCCCTGCAGAGATGAGAAGCGGAGCGAGGGGTGAACTCGCTCTTCCGCACACGATCCGCGACAATGGCCCCGGCGAGCTGGTCGGGCGGCGCGGGGCGGTGGACGAAGGGGGAGGCGAGTGCGGGACAAAGCGAGGGCTCTCGGAACGGACCCGATCGGCAAGTTGATCCTGCGGCTCGCGACGCCGTCGATCGTCTCCCTCGGAGTGTTGGCGTTCTACAACCTCGTCGATGCGATCTACGTCGGGCGCGGGGTCGGAACGCTGGCGATGGCCGCGATCGGAGTCTCGTTCCCGATTCTCCTCGTCGTCATCGGGATCGGCCAGCTCGTCGGAGTCGGCTGCGCCTCCCTCGTGTCGCGGGCTCTCGGGCGGGGCGACGCAGCGTCTGCCAAGCGGGCGTTTGGAAACGCGGTGACGATCGGGGCGCTGGCCAGCGTCCTTGCCGCCGTCCTCGGCCTCGTGTACCGCGTCCCTCTCCTTCGGTTCGCCGGAGCGACTCCCGACGTTCTCCCCAACGCTGGCGCGTACGCGAGCGTGATCCTTGCCGGCTCGTTTACGTTCATCTTCCCGTCGATTTTCATGTCGGTCCTGCGCGCTCAGGGAGACGCCTCACGCGCCACCGTGCCGATGATCGTCGGCGGCGTGCTCAACGTCTTCCTCGACCCGGTCTTCATCTTCGGCCTCCGCATGGGGACGGCGGGAGCGGCGTGGGCGACGGTCATCTCCTCCGGCATCGGGGTCGGCGGCTACGTCTACAACGTCGCGCGTCGGAAGTCATCCGCGTCGTTCCGTCTTCGTGACCTCCTCCCCAAAGTCCGAACGGCGTGGGAGATTCTGAGCGTCGGGGTTCCGTCGTTCGTTGGGATCTTCGCGTCGAGCGCGGCCACCGTCGTGATCAACCGAGCGCTGGGGGTGCACGGGGGAGGCGTCGCACTCGCGATCTACAGCGTGGTCAACCGGATCATCACCTTCGCGCGGATGCCGGTGTTCGGCGTGGCCGACGGTTCGCAGCCGATCTACGCGTACAACTACGGTGCGGGCAACTACCCGCGGGTTCTCGCGACCCTGAAGCATGCGCTCGTCCTGGCGATCGGGTTGGCCGGCGTCTCCTGGGTCCTCCTCCTCTTCCTTCCGCGCCTGTTCCTCGGAATGTTCAGCTCCGATCCGGCGATGGTCAGCCAGGGAACCATCGCCTTACGGATCACCGTGGTCGTGATTCCGCTCCTTGCTCTGCAGTCGATCGTCGGCAGCTTCTATCAAGCGGTGGGGCGGGCCGGCCGAGCGTTCGCCCTCTCCCTTCTCCGCGACATCGCCCTCGTGATCCCCGCCGTCCTCGTCCTGTCCACGCGCTTCTCCGCCATGGGCGTCTGGATCGCCTTCCCCGTCGCGGACTTCGTCTCTGCGGTGATCGTCGTACCCCTGCTCGTGAGCGAAGCCCGTAGGCTGCGACGAATGGCGCTGGCCGCGGCGCCGAGCCCAGCGAGGTAGCTGCGGCCTCGAGAAGGACGGGGGGCACCTTGGCCGCCCAAGAGAAGACGGCGGCCCCCTTTTGGCCGCCCAAGAGAAGACGGCGGCCCCTTGGCCGCCCAAGAGAAGACGGCGGCCCCTTGGCCGCCCAAGGAAGAGCGGGGCCCCTTTGGTGGCCGTCCAAGAGAAAACGGGCGGCCCCGGGGCCGCCCAACGTACTCCATGGTCCACGCAGGCTCGTGACGGCTAGCCGCGACCGCCTCTGCAGGTCTGTGTGCCGTTGCGCGCGGACATGCGCCCGCAGCCCTGGCCGCCTGCGACTCCGGCCTCGGCATTCGGACACGACGCCGAGCCGGACTGCGTGGCCGGACAGGATGTCATGCGGGCCGCGCCCCGGCCTTGCGTCGCTCCGGGCATCGTCCCGCCACAGGTCGGGACCCAGTCGGGATCCTGACCGTTTGGCGTTCCGTCGCCGTCGGCATCGAGGTTCACCTGGCACGACGCGGTCTGCGTGCCGGTGCCTGCTCCGCGCCCGAAGCCGCTCTTGGCGAGGACCGCGACGCCCGCGACGAGAAGGCTGAGGGCAACGATTCCGACGATCC
>CAZWQN010000112.1:0-1314 GCA_964635895.1 uncultured Thermotogae bacterium
CCGGCGAGTAGTGGAGCTGGTCGTAGGCCGACCGCGCCACCATGTCCCAGACGCTGCGGAGGCTTCCGTACTGCCGAACGCTGTGAACGCTCCCCGAGAATCCGAGCCAGGTCCTCCCGCCGTGCCGCTTGATCAGACGGCCGAGGGCGCAGTCGTCGATCAAGGCGGAGCGGATGCTCTCGATTCCGCCGGCGTCGTCGAGGATCTTCCGCCGGACGAGGATGCACCCGCCAGCGGCTCCCGCGGTCCGTCGTCGTGGATCGGCGATGAATCGGAACGGGTACAGCTTGGCGAAGAAGTAGACGAACGCGGGGATGAGCAGGCGATCCCAGCGGGAGTCGACGCGGAGCCGTGCCATGACGGAGACGAGGTCCCACCCTTCCGACTCGGCCTTCTCCACGAGAGCGCGGAGCACCCCGGGGGCGTGGGCGATGTCCGCGTCGGTGAACCAGACGTACTCGGAATCCACGAGATCGCCTCGCTGGGTGCCCTGCGCCAGCGCCCACACCTTCCCCGCCCAACCCGGAGGGAGCGGCCCGCCGCGCAGCACGGTCAATCGATCGGGCCGCCCTACCTCGGCCGCCGCTGCCTGCGCGACCGCCGATGTCCCGTCGTCACTCTGGTCGTCGACGAGGGTCACGTGGAACGTCCCCGGGTAGTCCTGCGCGACCACGGTCGTCAGCGTCTCGGGAAGGACGTCGGCCTCGTTCCGGGCGGGAATGACGACGGCCACAGGCGGCGCCGGCGAGGTCGGCCGTGGACACCCCGGCGCCGGGTCGAGACGAGGAGCGACCCGCCAGAAGCCGCCCCGTAGCGTGACCAACCCGATCCACAACGCGAGGCAGGTCGCCGCAAGGGCCAACGCGATCGACATGTTCGTCTGTCTCCCTTCTGATTGGGCGTCCGGCCGTCGCCGAGGGGTCCGCGTGCTCAGCCGGCCCCGTCCGGTTTCGAGCGCTCCGCGCGACGGGAGGCGCGCACGTGGTAGACGCCGGCCGCCGCGAGGCCGAGGAGGGTGATCGCGAGCATCCATAATGGGAACCGGAATGCAGGACCAGGCTCTCGCCACACGCTCTTCGTCCACCACCCGCCGCCGGGAACCGCCTCTTCCTCCGCGGAGCCGGACGGCTTGATGCGAAGGCCGCGGGACTCGTCGACCCACCGGGCCGTGGAAACGCCCGCCGAGTCGGACGCCTCGACAAGAAGGCGCGAATCCAGGGCGAACACGCTTACCACCTCGCCCGTGGACGCCGCAAAGTCGGCGTCGCGTCCGAGGACCCGAACACTCGGACGCGACGCGTACCAGGAGCCGCT
>CAZWQN010000112.1:1414-4112 GCA_964635895.1 uncultured Thermotogae bacterium
CGGCGTCGCGTCCGAGGACCCGAACACTCGGACGCGACGCGTACCAGGAGCCGCTCGCGGGGCCCGCAGTCAAGACGACCTCGTAGTCGCCGCGGGGGGACTCGCCCGGCAGGCGGCGGAATCTGGCCCTTCCCGCGACGAGTTCGACCCGGAGGACGTCGGGCGAGCTCGAGTGAACGATCACTTCGCTCTCCTCGTCGAGACCGAGCGTTCCCCACTGGCCGCCGGCGGCGAACACGCTGACCGCCGCGTAACCTGCCTTGCCGGTCCGGATCCCAATCGTGGGGCGAATCGAGATGGGATACTGCGCCACAGCGGTCCAAGCTCCGACCCAGACCTGTGGAGAGATCTCGACCTGGCCTCCTCCCTTCCAGATCTCCAGTCGCGTGTCGTCCGGCTCAGCGCGCGGCAGCTCTCGCTGGAGGAGAGTCACGATCTTTCCCTGCACGTCGGTGAAGGCTGCGATGGCCAGGTCCCGCAGCACCAAGGCCTCCGAGTGCCTGACTCCGTCGAACACGAAGCTCGGGACGCCGTTTAGGTGGGCTGAGGTGGTGCTGACGAACCCGTCGTCCTCCGCCGCACCAAGCCCGATGTCTCCTCCCGCACCCAGCTCGGTCCGTCGCCCGAGGAGGTTCACGTACTGCACGTCCGGGTTCAGGTGCGTGCCGGTTGCCTCACCGGCGTTCAGCCGACGGATGAACTCCGAGTCCTCGCCGAGCTCCTGCGCGGCGACGGGGTGCTGGTCGAGCCACGACGTCAGGGACCCGTGAGGGTGCTCCAGCCAGGGGGCGCCGTGGTTCGGCGTGGCCACGAGCAAGAGCTTTCGCACAGGGGGCCGCGTGTCGAGCGGTTCCTCAATCATCTGCCGCGCCGCGAGGCCGGCCACGCCGTGCGCCACGACGTCAACCCTGGCCGCCTTCATTCTGAGCAGTGCGTAGGTCCGCAGCCGCTCGGAGATCGCGCGGCGCAGTAGGTCGGCCTGCTCCTCGAGCGAGCCGGTCACCACGGGGGTCGCGAAGGCTGCGACGAGGGTTGGATCGAACCGATCGCTCCTCGCGTACTCCGCGAACGCCGTCCACGCCCCTTGGTCTGCGGCGAAGGCGTACGTCACCACGAGGGGGGCGCGGCAGACGAGGATCTCCGCGGTCGTGGCCGCGGGGTTCCCATCCCGATCCTTGTACTCAAATGTGATCGCCACGGGGGCCGCCCATGAAGGAGTGGCGTCATCCAAGGAGCGAGTCAGGACCTTCGTCGCGAGGTCGCTGGGCGGGACGTACGTGAGGGTTCCTCTCCCTTCCTCGTCGAGCGGAACTGATTGGAGAGCACCGCCCGCGCCACGGAGCGACCCGAGCTCGGGGGCGACGACCGTCACGGTGTCTCGTCGGATGCCTCGCGTTACGATCGAGAGCGCCAGGGTGGACGTTCCGTCCGCGGCGACGCCCGCGTAGCGGCCGCCGTCGGTTCGCGTCTCCATGGCTACCGAGAGCTCCACCCGCTGCAGCGTCAGGTCCACTCGCCGCGCTACGGGGGTCCCCCCGGTTCCGAAGGTCGAAAGCCGGTAGCCGCCGTGGACGTCGGTCGTGGCGACGACGTCCCAATCCCGGAAGCGGACGCGCGCGTTCTCGACGGGGACACCCAGCTCGTCGGTGACCACACCGCTGACGGAGATGAGGGACACGTCGCGGCTTGTCAGGTCCAGGGCCTGCGACGCGGCGATGTGCTGGGTCGCCGCCGCCTCGACGACGAGCGCGATCGGCTCGCGTTGCTCGTCGGGGGAGACGCTCGATGCGGGCAGCGCGATCCGCGTCGCCAGGCTGCGGAGCGTTCGGCAGAACTCGGTCCGATAGGTCTCGCAATAGGCGAGCACGTCGGAGAGGACGGTGCGGGCCTGTCCCTTGCGCGCTGCCTTCACCGAGTCCTCGTACCCCGACGGCGGCGACGATCCGGGATCGGGCGTGAACGACAGTCCGGCGACAATCCGCTCGTCACCCGTCGGCGTCTTGTAGCGAACGGCCGACGCGGTGTCGAAGTACGCCGAGCCGCTTCCTTCGGGGGAGACCACCACCTGGTAGACCAGGGCGCAGCCGTGCTCCTGAGGCTCGATCTTCTCGAGCACGTACCCCTGGCACAGGTTCCTTCGCGCGTACCCCGCGTCGCAGCCCCACCGATCGACGCCGACCAAGTCGCCAACCGTTCCCTTCTCCGGGCGCTGGCCGCAGACTCGGGCCGCCTCGGCCTCCAGAGCCGCGGCGAGGACCGCCGGCGTCTGCCCGTCCTGCTGCCGCAGGAGCGCGTCGAGGAACTGCTCCGCCGCGTCCTCCGCCGTCAGGATCTCCGAGCAACTCACCGTGGCGGGAACCTGGTACGGGCCTTCCGGACCTTCGCAGTCGAGCTGCGCTTCATCGGCATGCCCCGACAGAGGCACCAAGCCCGCGGCGATCAGAAAGAGCGCCACCCCGCACGATCTTCTCACGGCTCGTTCGCCCATGGTGGGTCCATTCTACCGCGTGCGGCTCCAACGCCCACCCGCCCTCTGTACACGCTTGCGGCGCGGCCCACCGCACACGTTTGCCGCCGCCCCGTCGTACACGTTTGGCGCTCCGCCCTCCGTCCACGTTTGCGGCGCGGCCCTCCCGACACGAACGTCGTACGCAATGGTACAGTGCGCTCTCGCGTGAAAGTCGAGCGCATAGACGCT
>CAZWQN010000113.1:0-4091 GCA_964635895.1 uncultured Thermotogae bacterium
AGATGTGGTCGTCGGTCGACTCGCCCTTGAACCCGAGCGAGGTGTGGTCGGAGTACGACACCGCAAGCTCGGCGCGCACCTTGTCGATCCCGAGCGCCTCGAACTCGAGCCACGCCATCGTCCCCGTGGAGTCCTGCGTCAGACACTGGTCCATCCGAATGCCGATCTCGGTTCCGCGCTTCAATTCACCTTCGCGCAGATGCTGCGCGAGGATCTTCTCGGTCATGGTTTGGGGCACGAGTACCACCTCTCTGGTGACCGGAAGTATAGCCAGGTCAGGTCGTCCCGCAAAGTGCGATTGTCTCATTGGTTGGGTCTCATATTCCGGGACTCACGCCCCTTGAACGGCTCTTTGGCCCTACAGGACTGCTTCCGCCGCGGCGAGGCCGGAACGCACCGCGCCTTCGATCGTCGACGGCCAGCCGGTCGCGGTCCAATCCCCGGCGAGGAAGAGGCCGTCGATGCGAGTCCGCGCGCCGGGGCGAAGCGACGCCGACTCCGGAGACGGCACGAACGTCGCCGCGCGGTTGCGAATGACCAAGCGCCGCAGGCAGCGGGCCGCGCGGACACTGGGGATAACGCCGCCGAGGGCGGCGAGAAGCTCGTCGGCCACGGCGTCCGCCGGTCGGTCGATCCACGCCTGGGCTGCGCTCTGCGACAGCACAAGGTGGGTGCCGCGCGCCGCTCCGCGCCATCGGCCGACGTCGAAGACGGCCTGCACGGGCGAGTCGACGGCGATGGCGAAGTCGTCGGCGAGGACCGGGCTGTCGAACCAGAAGTGCACGTTCACGATCGGCGCCCACTCTAGGCACCTGGCCGGCTGAAGGACCGGCGCCAGCTCCGGACGACCGGCGACGAGTGAATCGAGGGCGCGAGGAGGAACGGCGGCGATGACGGCATCGGCATCGATCCGGCGGCCGTCGGCGAGCTCGACGCCGACGACGCGATCCCCGGCGAACAGAACGCGCGAGACGGCGGCTCCCACTTCGACCGATCCGTCGCCCGCTTCGATCTCGCGCCGCGCCGCGTCGAAGACCGCGCCAAGCGGCGATACGAACAGCCCCATGTCGGCTCCGTGAGGCACGAAGAAGCCGTCGCCGAACACCTTGCGCGCCGCGGCGACGCCGACCTTCTCGGGCGACGCGTTCAGCGTCGCGACTGAGATCGGGACCCACAGCCGCCGCACTACCCGCTCGCTCTGGCCCCGGTGGGCAAGCCAATCGGCGAACGTGTCGCCGTCTCCCCGCCCGAGGGCGAGCATCGCGCCGGCACGCAGCGCCCGCAGTCGCTCCTCGACGGAGAGCGGGCGATATCCGAGGAGCCCCGGCGCGAGATGGAGGATGCCCGGGAGCGGCGCCGATCGAAGGACGCTCCTTCTCCCGTCGCACAGAATCGGGACCGAGAGGAAGCGCTGGAACCGGACCGCGGACTCCGCGCCGATCCGCTCGAGGAACCCGGTCGTCGCCGTACAGCAGCGCATAAGAACGTGGTGGCCGTAGTCGAGACCCTCGCCGCTCTCCCGATCGTCGAACGAAGCGGCGCGTCCGCCGAGCCGCGGCGCCGCCTCGAATAGAGAGACCCCGACGCCGGCGTCGGCAAGCCGGCACGCAGCGGCCGTCCCGGCGAACCCGCCGCCGATGACGGCGACGCGCGTCACGTCAGAACCGCCTCACGAACGCGGCCGCCAACAGCCAGAGCTTCTCGCGTGTCGGGAGAGACACACGCCCGGCGAAGACGTCGAAGCTTGCCGCTTCGATCCGCTCGAGGATGCGGCCGTAGATCTCTGCGAGGAGCCAAAGACACGGTCTTGCGGACCGCGGCACGAGGGGAAGAAGCCGAAGCCCATCCTCGAGGAGCGCCTGCGCCTGCTCGGCGTGGGCGCGCAGCAACTGGCGCAGCGCGGGAGTCATCGTCCGGCCGCGGAAACTCGCCTCGTCGACCCCGTGGCGCGCGAACGCTTCTCGCGAGAGGTAGATCCGGCCGCGGGCGAGGTCCTCGTCCACGTCGCGGAGCACGTTCACGAACTGCATCCCGAGCCCCAGGGAGACTGCCTTCTCGCGCATCGCGTCGGTCGGCGGGACACCGTCGGTGAGGATCGGCAGCGTGGCCAGGCCGACGGCGGACGCGACGCGGTAGGCGTAGGCCTCGAGCTCAGCGTCCGTCTCGACCCACGCGAGGTCGAGGTCCATCTCCACGCCGTCCTGGATCTGGCCGAGGTCTTCGGGATCGACACCGTAGCGGACGATGGCGTCGGCAAGCGCAAGATCGCGGTCGGTCTGGGGTTGCCCCGCCACCGCGCCCATCAGCCGCAGCCGCAGCGCTGCGATCCCGGTGCACCTCGGGTCAGTCAAACGGATCTTGGATGAGACAAACAAGGACCCATCGAGTTTCTCGGTAAGCGAGCTCGCAGAGCTCGCGGCAAGCGCAGCTTCACCGCGTTTCTCGGTAAGCGAATGGCGCGCGCCGGATGGAGTGCCATTCGCGGCGCCGTCGGCGACGTTGTCAAGCTCGCGGCAGAACGCGTACAGCGCGTACACCGCCCTGCGCTGCGCGCGAGGAAGCGAGAGGAAGGCAACGTAGAAGTTGCGTGCCTCGCGGCGGGTGATCCGCGCACACTCGGCGTAGGCCGCGTTCAGATCCATCGTCCCCACCGCCGTGAGAGAAGCGTCGAGAGGAGGATGCCGACCTTCTCCATCTTGCCGACCGTCGGTCGGCGCACGAGTGTGTCGTAGCCTTGGCGCTCGATCTTGTCGAGGATCGCAAGCCCGCCGCGCGAGAAGAGGGCAAGGTCGACGCGCAGCCGGCCCGAGACGCGGTCGAGGAGAGGCAGGCCGCGGGCGAAGTAGTCGCGCGTTCGCTCGACCTGAAAGTGAAGCAGTCGGCGCAACGGCTCCGACGCCGTCGCCGCAGCGAGATCTTCGTAGCGAACGCCGTGGTCGGCCATCTCGTCCTGCGGTAGGTAGACGCGGCCGATCGCGTAGTCGCGCCTCACGTCCTGCCAGAAGTTGGCGAGCTGCAGACCGATGCACGTCGCGTCGGAGAGCGCGAGCTCCTCGTCGTCGCGGCGGCCGTACAGCATCAGGACCAGCCTCCCGACGGGGGTCGCCGAGTGGTCGCAGTAGCGAAGCAGGTCGGCGAAGGTCGCGCAGCGCTTGGCACGCTGGTCCATGCGGTTCGCCTCGATGAGGCGCGCGAACGGCTCGCGAGGGAGGTCGAACCGCTCGATCGTCGGCCGGAGCGCGACAAAGACCGGATGTCGGGGAGATCCCGCGTAGCCGAGGTCGAGCTCGACCTCGAACCGGTCGAGGAGAGCAATCCGCTCGGCCGCAGCGGTCGTGCCCTCGCTGCGTCCCTCGAGCACCCAGTCTTCGTCGCCGAGGTTGTCCGCGGTTCGACAGAAAGCGTAGACGGCCGCGAGGTGCTCGCGCATCACGCGCGGGGCGAGCCACGAGATTACCGTGAAGTTCTCGCCCTCCGCGCCGGCGAGCGCCCGGCACAGGTCGCGGGCCTCCTCGAACGTCGCCGCCCGGGCCCCCGGGTCCGCGAGGATGCATGCAGCGTCAAGCCCGTGGGCCCGCGCGACCGCAGGCTGCTCCCCCCCATCCGATGTCCCTGCGCGGGCGCGAGCAGCGCCAGGCTCCTGGACCCGCGTTACGCCAAGCCTCTCCCGCCCATCCGATGGTTCTGCGCCCCCCTCAGTACCGACAAATCCCTGGGCCCGCGCTTCGCCAAGCCCCGATCGCTCGCCAGATGGTTCTGCGCGGGCGCGAGCCGCGCTCTTCTCTGTATGTACGGGGTATCGGGTGTGTGTCACGCTGGATCGGATGCGTCTACTCACTTCTTGTGCGCCCTTCTCCGTCCCTACACGGCCGTGGGCCCGCGCCTCGTCAAGTCCCACCCGCTCGCCAACCGGTTCTGCGAACCCCTGAGTACTGACAAGTTCCTGGGCCCGCGTTTCGCCAAATCCCTCCCGCTCGCCAGATGATTCTGCGCGGGCCGCGCCACGCCGGACTTCGCCCGCTCTCCGGGGGCTTCTGCGCGGTCACCATCCCTGAACCTGGATCACGACTTCGCGCTCGCGCGGCCGGTCC
>CAZWQN010000114.1:0-3945 GCA_964635895.1 uncultured Thermotogae bacterium
CACCCGATGGTGTCATGTCCGCACATCGGAAGGTACCCGCCCACTTCGATGTAGATCACCCCGATGTCCGCGTCGTCGCGACACGGCGGGGTCAGGATGACGCCGGACATGACTTCGTTCCCGCGGGGCTCGTACATGAGCATCTGGCGGAGATCGTCCAAGTTGTCCCGCACGTACGCCATCTTGGCGGCCACGGAGTCACCGGGAATGTGGGGCAGACCGCCGATGATCGTGCGGGTCGGCTCGCCCTCCGTGTGCGTATCGATCGTCGCGATCATGCGCTGGAATCGCATAGCAGCATCTCCTCATGCGAAACCGGGTCGGTATCCGCGCCCAAGTCCCACTTGCTGTAGTCGAACTCGCATCCGCTCTCCCAACATCATGACTTGCCTTCTCGAAGCCTCGATCACGATCCCGCCTCACTCCAGGAACTTCTCTGTCGAGATCACCAGCACCCTCGCCGGCTCTCCGCCCGTGGTGTACGTGTGCGACTCCATCGGGCTCACGTAGTAGCAGTCCCCTGCGTCGAGGCGGTGAGTACCCTCCCCGGCGACGAGCGACAGCGTTCCCTCGAGCACGTAGCCGAACTCCTCGCCCCGATGCTTCGTCGAGGGGTGGTAGTAGTTCCTCGGAAACTCGTTGATCAGCACTTCGAACGGGCACCGCGGGAGCCTCGCCGTCAAGTGCCGGTACGAAATAGCAGAGTCTGGGATGCGTACGATCCACTGCTGCGAGGCGGCGACGACCTTGCAGGATTCGGAGCCGCCCTCCGGACGAGCCTGCTCTGCACCCAGAAGCTCCGAAAGAGAGACTTCAATTGCGTTGCACACCCTCTCGAGAGATACGATGGACAGCGAGGACAAGCCCCGCTCGACCTGAGACAGGAATCCAGCGGAGAGCCCGGAGCGCGACGACAGCTCGTCGAGGGTCCACTCCTTGGCACGACGCAGCTCACGGATCTTGCGTCCCACGTCAGGCATATCGGTAAGGTAGCGATCCCCTTCATATTTGTCAAGGACCTTAGATATTTGCCAGCGAGCGCGCCCTGCTCGCTTCTCGCCATGGAGGATATCGGGAAGTCCGCGGAAGGGACGGGTTGACCAAACGCGGCGCGAGGTCGGCGCTGGCGGGGGGAGCACCACTGGCGTCGTTCAGCGGAGGAGGAATCCCTCATTGAGCGGATCGTCCGGGTCGACGACGAAGGTCTGTCGACCGGTGATGTGCGCCACCCCCTCTACCTCAGGGACCACAGCGGCGTAGGGTCCGCAGCTCGACTCCTCGACGACGCGACCTGTGAATCGAGTGCCGAGGATGCTCTCGATGATCAGCGACTGCCCGAGGGCGATCTCGTGGCGAGCGTAGTGAATCGCCATTCTCCCGCTCACGCCTGTGCCGGTTGGGCTTCGGTCCACCTCGCCGTCGGCGAAGATGCAGACATTCCGGCTGTCTGCGCCCTCCGACACGGGCGGCGCGACGAAGATCACCCCGTACAGGAAGCCGAGGTCGGGATCGACAGGGTGCGGAATGCTTCGCGCGGCGGCAATGGCGCGCTTGATCGCACGGCCGGCCGCGATCAGGGCGTTGACCTCTCCCGGGAGGCAGTGGAGGTGCACGTCTGTCGCGTCGACGTACGCGTAGAACGCGCCCCCAAACGCAAGGTCGTAGCGGATGGGCCCGATCTCGGGGACCTCGACGATCTGGTCTAGAGCGAGCACGAACGACGGGACGTTGCGAAACCGGACGGCCCGGACGCGCCCGGCCTCGACGCAGGCGGTGGCTGTGACTCGGCCCGGCGGAGCGTCGATCCGCACCGTCGTCTCGGGCTCCGATACGGGCACCCATCCGAGTTCGACGGCCGCCGTCGTCACCCCGATCACCCCGTGGCCGCACATGGTGCTCCACCCTTCGTTGTGCATGAACAGAACGCCGAAGTCGCCGTCGTCCGTCGCGGGGGGCGTGACGAGGCATCCGTACATGTCGGCATGGCCGCGCGGCTCCCACATGAGGAGACGCCGCAGCCCGTCACAGCGTTCGTGCGCGTCCCGACGGCGCTCGAGCATCGTGGCGCCCCGGAGTTCGGGGAAGCCTTCCGTGACGATCCGTAGCGGCTCGCCCGCGGTGTGCAGATCGACCGCACGGAACGTCCGCCAGCCTTCAGGTGGCGTCCACGCGTCCGCTCTGCTTCGTGCCCCCGCAGCCCGCTCTCTGCTCATCGCTCTCCCTCCCCGGTGTCCTACAGCGGAAGCCATGTTCCGATCCCGCGCGCGATAGCCCGCTCCACGACGAGGCGGGCGACGACGATGTCCTCGGCCGCCAATCCGAGGAGACAGGCCATGAGCCGCTCTTGGGGAGTTGTGCGACCCTGTTTCGTGCCGGCCACAACCTCCCCCAGGTCAGCGAACGGAGCAGGGAGGTCGGGGAAGTAACCCTCCGCGCGGTGGGCTTCCTGCTGCGGGACGTCGTCGACGTAGATTCGGTCGAACTCCGCCAACGCGCCCGCGCTCCACGCGGAGGCGTAGTCGATCGACGCGGCGAAGGCTCCTTCCGACAGCCACCCCGGTTGGACGGTCGCATAGGGGACCCGCGCGATGGGACCCGCCGTGACTATAATGTCGCACCCCTCCACCGCGTCGCGCGGCGAGGCCGTGGCGAGCACGCGCACGCCCGTCCGCTCCTGCATCTCTCCCGCGTAGTGCGTGCGCACCTCCGCCGACGGGTCGAAGGCCACCACCCGCTCGACCCGGAACTCGGCACACAGGGCGTCGAGATGGCTTCGCCCTTGCGCTCCGCATCCAAGGATTCCGACCGTGGAGCTGCCCGGCCGCGCCAAGGACTTCGCAGCCAGCGCCGACGCCGCCGCAGTTCGCTTCGCCGTCACCCACCGCGCGTCGAGAACGGCCGACGGCCGTCCGGTTTCAGGGTCATTGACGACAATCACTCCGCTGATCTGCGGGGCGCCTCGATCCCGGTTGCCCGGGAACGCCCCGATCCACTTCATCCCCGTCGCGCCACGGCCCGGAACGTGAGCCGGCATCGCATGAAGGAACGAGTCCCCCTTGGGATGAATGCCAAGCTTGGGGGGCGCCTCTACCCGTCCCGCGGCCTTCTCGGCGAACATCGCCGCAAGCTCTGAGGTGATCTCGGACTCCGACACCCCGGCCGCCTCGACGTCTTGCCCCGACAGGTACAGCAGGCGCCCGTCTGGGGGCGACATCGCGGTCTTCGCCTCGGGGTTACTCCTGCGGGGCCGGGATACCATCGCGGGTCTGGAAGTACTTCAGAGTCTGCACCCACAGGATCCGGACGGGCGAGCTGCCCTCCGCCTGGTATCCGTGCGGCGCCGATGCGGCGAAGTGGTAGCTGTCGCCGGGACCGAGCGCGAAGGTCTCTTCGCCGACCGTGAGGCGCAGCTGCCCTTCGAGAACGTACCCAAACTCCTCTCCTTCGTGCGGGAACGGCGGGTAGAAGTACCCCGGGGGGATCTCCCCCAGCATGATCTCGAATTGGCGGCCGGGGAACTCGCGGCTGAGGAACCGATACTTGATCGACGCCTCGGACAAGTTGATCGCCCGCTGATCTTGCGCCTTCATCACCTCGATGGTGTGCCGCCCCAGGTCCGGCGAACCCGCTCCGTTGCCGAGCTGGCGGAAGAACTCGCCGAGCGACATGCCGAGTGCTTGGCAGATGATGTGGAGAGACGTGATCGACACCGAGGAGAGACCGCGCTCGACCTGCGACAGGAAGCTGGTCGAGAGCTCGCACTTCGAGGCGAGTTCCTTCAGCGTCCACCCCTTCTCGGCGCGGAGGTCGCGAATGCGCTGCCCTACGGGCTCCATAGCCGTGCAGTGTAGGTGAAAGCCTGCGCACCATCAACCTGCGCGCAGGTCTCGGGAGCCTTGACATCGCGTGAGCGGGATCCTACCGTCTCGCCTGCGTGATCGTCGT
>CAZWQN010000115.1:0-3891 GCA_964635895.1 uncultured Thermotogae bacterium
TAGCTGGACAGATTGACGACGCGGGCCGGGCTGCGGCCGTCGACGACTCCCTGTCTTGCCGCCTCTCCACAGGCGGCGGTCAGGCCAGTCTCGTTCGGGCTGCACGTCAC
Source organism: uncultured Thermotogae bacterium (assembly GCA_964635895.1). GTDB lineage: Bacteria > Bipolaricaulota > Bipolaricaulia > UBA7950 > UBA9294 > JAPLGD01. Next base: position 111 of record CAZWQN010000115.1, read on the forward strand.
TACAAGGACCTTCATCGTTCTCCTTTCCGTACCTTTTCCCCCTGCAGCGCGGCGAGCACGCGTTCCGGCGCGAACGGGGTCTTCCGCAGGCGGATTCCCACCGCGTCGTAGATCGCGTTGGCGATCGTCGGGATCGGTCCGTTGATCCCGATCTCCCCCACCGATTTCGCCCCCATCGGACCCGTCGGCTCGTACGATCCTACAAGGATGACGTCGAGGTCCGGGACGTCCAACGCCCCAGGGATCTTGTAGTCGAAGAGCGATGGATTCCGCACGCGGCCCGTCGAGCTCAACAGCATCTCCTCGCTGAGGGCGTAGCCGATTCCGTTGACGATCGCGCCCTCCATCTGCCCCTCGGCCATGAGCGGGTTGATCGCGACCCCGCAGTCCACCGCGGCCACGTAGTGCACAACCTTCACCACGCCCGTCTCCACGTCCACGGCCACCTCGGCGAAATTGGCGAGGAACGGCGGCGGGGACTCGCTCGGAACGCACGACGCGGTCGCCGCGATCTGGAACTGGTCGGACGAGTACATCGCCCGCTGGCACACCTGGGCGAGCGAGACTCTCGCCCCGCCGGGCCCCACGACGTGCTCGTCCACGAGCCTCAACCCCTCCGCTGGGGCTTTGAGTACCGGGACCGCGACGGAGAGGATCTGCTCGCGCACCTTCTCCGCCGCCCGCTGCACGGCCATTCCTGACACATACGTCGTCGACGACGCGTACGCCCCCACGTCGAACGGCGTGAGATCCGTGTCGGAGGACGTGACGATCATCCGCGAGGCCGGCACCCCGAGCACCTCGGCGGCGATCTGGGCGAGGATCGTGTCTGATCCCGTTCCGATGTCCGTCGCCCCGACGAGAAGGTTGAACGACCCATCCTCGTTCATCTTGATCGTCGCCGCGGCCATGTCGACCTGCGGGATGCCCGAGCCCTGCATCATGATCGACATCCCGACGCCGTGCACCCACGCTCCCTCGCGGCGACGGGTTCCCCGCTTCTCGCGCCAGCCGATCCGCTCGGCGCCGATCGCGATGCACCGCTCCAACTCGCAGCTCTTCACCGTCTGCGAGACGCCCTCCCGCCCCTCGCCGAGTTTCTCGAAGATCGGCGACGTCTCCCCGACGCGGATGTGGTTGCGTCGCCGCAACTCGACCGGGTCGAGGCCGAGGCGCTCCGCGAGCTCGTCCATCGCCGTCTCGAGCGGGAAGTACCCCTGTGTCGCGCCGTACCCACGGTATGCGCCGGGCACCGGGAGGTTCGTGTACACGGCCTGCCCGTAGAAGCGGGCGTTCTGCGCCTTGTTGTACAGCGGCAGCGTCTTCGATCCCGTGTTGGCGAGCACCGTGAGTCCGTGCGCTCCGTAGGCGCCCGTGTTCGACGTCGCCTCCATCTCGATCGAGTGGAGGACCCCGTCCCTCTTCGCGCCGAGCTTCACCCGAACGCGCATCGGATGCCGCGTCCGCGCCGCGACGAACTCCTCCGCGCGCGACAGGCTGAGGAACGCCGGCCGCCCGGTCTTGAGCGTGATCCAGCCCGCGATGTCCTCGAGCAGGACCTCCTGCTTCGCCCCGAATCCGCCGCCGACGCGAGGCTTGATCACCCGGATCCTCCGGATCGGGATCCCGAGCGTCTGCGCGACGATGCGCCGAACGTGGAACGGAACCTGCGTGCTCGTCCTCAGAACAAGGCGATCGTCGCTGTCCAGGTAGCTGTGGACAACGTGGGTCTCGATCGGTGCGTGCTGGGCGTACTGCGTCTCGCACGTCGTCTCGACGACGACGTCGGACTCCGCGAACCCGCGCTCCACGTCGCCGACGTCGATGTCCACGTCCGCGACGATGTTCCTGCCGGCCTCGTAGATCCCGGTGGAATCCTTCTCGTCGTGAATGACGGGAGCGCCCTCGGCCCGCGCGTCGTCGATCGACAGCACGGCCGGCAGCTCCTCGTAGGTCACGTGAATCGCCCGCAGCGCCTCGTCCGCCGCCTCCTCGGTCTCCGCCGCCACCGCGGCCACCCGATCGCCCACGAACCGGACCTTCGTGTCGAACATGCGCGCGTCGTAGGGCGAGGGCTCCGGGTACCCCTGCCCGGCCGTCGTGTGTCGCGTGGGCGGGGTATTCTCGTGCGTCAGGATGAGGACCACGCCAGGGATCTGCTCTGCCGCAGAGACATCCATGCGGAGGATGCGCGCGTGGGCGTGAGGACTTCCGAGGATCCTGACGTGAAGCGCGCCCGACAGGTCCGTGTCGGCCACGAACTTCGGGTTCCCCTTCACGAGCCCCACGCCGTCGACCTTGCGGACGCTCTGCCCGACGACGACGAACGGCTCTCTCGGTCGGTCACTCATCCCGCTCGCTCCTCATCCGTTCCGCCGCCGTCTGGATGGCTCGAATCTGCTTGACGTAGCCGGTGCATCGGCACAGGTTCCCCGAGATCGCCTCGCGGATCTCCCCTTCACTCGGCGTGGCGTTCCGCGACAAGAGGTCGTAGGCGGAGAGAACCATGCCCGGCGTGCAGTAGCCGCACTGCACCGCGCCTTCGTCGAGGAACGCCTCCTGGATGGGGTGAAGCCGATCCCCGTCCGCCAGGCCCTCGATCGTCAGGATGCTCGCGCCCTCCGCCCTCGCGGCAAGGACGAGGCACGCGTTGACCGCGCGTCCGTTCAGGAGCACGGTACACGCCCCGCAATCCCCCGAGCCGCACCCCTTCTTGACCCCGACGTATCCCTCGCGCCGCAGGACGTCGAGGAGCGTGTCCCCAGGATGTGCTGCAAGCGCGCGACGCTCACCGTTGATCGTCAGTTCGAGGCTCATCATCACAGCGCGCCCTCCCCCTCGATCCCTGCAAGCTGCGTCAGGCACCGCCGGATGCCGACCCCCGTCAGCGTTCGACGGTACGTCTCCGACGCCCGTCGATCGTCGCGGGCGTCGACGATGCGCGCCGCGAGCATCGCCGCCTCGGCGATCGTCTCCCGGGAGAGACGCTTGGCCTCGAGGAACCCTTCCACGTCGGAGAGTCGACGCGCCAGACCCGGCGTTCCGCCGACCGCGACCCGCGCGCCGCCGCACAGACCGCGCACCACGTTCGCGACGCACGCGCAGTTGAGAAGACCGACGTCGAACCCCGTTCGCCCGAACTTCTCGAACGCGCCCCGCGCCGACGCGGGCCGCGCGGGCAGCCGCACGGCTGTGATCAGCGGGGCGACGTCCTGGGCTCGCGCGGCGTAGAACTCCGCGGCAGGGACAGACCGCGCGACGCCGTCATAGACCTCCACCTCCGCGTCGAGGACGAGCATCGCCAGGATTACGTCCGACCACGGGTGGGCGCGCGCCGCCGCCCCGCCCACGGTCGCGACGTTTCGCTGCAGCGGAGACGCCACACACCGCAGTACATCGGCGAGAAAGCCGCCCACCCACGAGCCGGCCTCCCTCGCCTCAAGAAGCTCCGACAGCGTCGTCCCGGCGCCGATGGAGAGCCCTCTCCGATCCTCGCTCACCCCCACCCGCGCGACCCGCGACAAGTCGATGAGCGTCGTCACCGTCTCCGGCGTGTACAAGACCACGTCGATTCCCCCGCCGAGGAACCGCGTCGCGCCCGGATCGGAGGTTCGGAGCCTCCACGCCTCGCTCGCTGTGCTCGGCCGGACGATCAACTGGATGTGATGAAGCCCCACGTCTTCCACGTCTCCTTCGCGCTCTTCCCGTCGATTATTGCCCTCCCCCCGTGCAGAGACAAGCGGCGCGTCCGTCGGGGCTTCGTCCGGCGTGCGCGTCTCGC
>CAZWQN010000116.1:0-3814 GCA_964635895.1 uncultured Thermotogae bacterium
CACGATGCCGATCCGGTCGATCTCCGCCGCGCAGGCGAACCCCACGGCGTACCGAGCGCACTCCGCGATGCGATCGAACAGCCGCGCGCGGGTTGCGGGGGAGAGGCGCTTGGAGTCATCGACGCCGGCGAGCAACCCGACGAGGTCGTCGTCCGAAAGGTCGGCAGGCAGGTGGACGCAGCCGACGGCCACGGGCCCGGCCCACGCGCCGCGGCCGGCCTCGTCGAACCCGACGAGACAGAGCGGACGAGAAGGCTTCGACGGCCGTTCGGAAGGACCCGGCACGGCGCCGAACGCGCGGTCGAACGAAAGGAGGTCGCGGCAACGATCTTCGATCGACGGGCGCGCGGCGCGGGACATCGGCGGCCGGTCCGCGAAGCCCCTAGTGGATCTTCCGCAGGTCGCGCAAGTAGTAGGGGCGGCTCTGGCGGGCTCCCCGCTCCTTGACGAGCTCGATCTTCTCGATCTTCGGGGAGTGAAGCGGGTACGTCTTCTCGACGCCGATCCCGGACGAGATCTTCCGCACCGTGATCATTTCCTTCGTGCCGCCGCCGCTGCGCTTGAGCACGAGCCCTTCGAAGACCTGGGTCCGCTCCTTCGCCCCCTCCGAGATCCGCTCGTGGACCCGGATGATGTCCCCTGGGCGGAACGCGTCCCGCTCCTTGAGGTGTCCCTGCTCTACGGCTCGTAGGATGTCGTCCATCGCGTTCTCCTCTGATCTCCTCGTCCCCTATTCGGGCCCCTTATCCGGGGGAACACCCTCCATCGGGAGGGACACCGTCCCCCGCCACGCGGTCGAGCACAATCGCCGCCGCGGCGCGCACGGACAGGTGGTTGAAGTCGGCGTCCGGCATGATCGAGGGAAGGATGGCGTCGCACGCGTCGATCAGCTCATCGGCCATCCCCCACCCCGTGCCGAACAGAATATACACCGGTTGGGCGTCGGTTCTCAATCTGCGGCGCAGCGCGCCGTAGTCGATGCAGTTCTTCGGCGACGGGCGGGCCGACGTCGCGACGACGAACGGAGCACGTCCCTCCGCCTCCTCGACCCACCGCAGGGTCTCGTCGAGATCCTCGGCGACGACGACGTAGTCGATCGCCTCGCCGCGACGGCTCTTGTCGTCGATCCGCTCGGCGTCGGTCCAGAAGCTCTGGATCCGCGAAGCGATCGCCTGCTGCGTGGGGACCGGGGTGATGACGAAGTACCGGGCCACGCCGTACGTCCTGGCCGAGCGGGCGATGTCGTGGACGTCGAGCGACGTCACCGACGTCGCGACGATGTCGCCCTCGCGGTTTCGCATCGGGTAGTGGAGAAGCCCGACGTACAGGTTACCCATCGCGTTCGTCCTCGCGCTTCGGGAAGAGGCCCAGAAGCTCGGGTCGGTTCTTCGCCGTCTTTCGCCACGCCTCGCGGCGGCGGTACTCGTCGATCTTCGCGTGGTCTCCGGACAGGAGCACGTCGGGGACCGCCAGACCGCGGAACACGGGCGGCCGCGTGTACTGCGGCGCCCCCAGCCGCGCCTCGTCGTAGAACGAGTCGGTCGCCACAGACTCGTACTTGCCGACGACGCCCGGCGCCATCCGCGCCGTGGCTTCGATCATGACGGCGGCCGCGGCCTCTCCTCCGGCGATCACGTAGTCTCCGATCGACACTTCGTCGTCGACGAAGCGCAGGATCCTCTCGTCGACCCCTTCGTACCGCCCACACAACAGGATGAGCCCTCCGGCCGCAGCCCAGCGGGCCGCGTCCTCTTGCCGGAAGAGCCTGCCCTGCGCCGACACTAGAACCGCGGGGGTCGCCGCCCCCTGCGCACGCACGGCCTCGATTCCGCGCACAAACGGGTCGACACGCAGGAGCATTCCCGCTCCCCCGCCGTACGGACGGTCGTCGACGGTCCGGTGCGGATCGTCGGAGAAGTTGCGCAGATCGTGGAGATGGATCTCGATCAGGCCGGCGTCACGCGCCTGGCCGATCACCCCGACGGACAAGAGCCCCTCGAGGGCCTCGGGGAACACCGTGAGGACGTCGAATCGCATGATCGCTCACTCGGAGATCTCGAGGACGACTTCGCGGTCGATGCGCGCCGCGGCCGCCTCGAGGAACGTCCGCAGCGCGGCGATCGTCCGGCCGCCCTTCCCGAGAATGCGGCCGCGATCGTCCTTTCCCACATGGAGAAAGAAGATGTCCACCCGCTCGGTCTCGATGCGGTCGATCTGGCACGCATCGGGACGCTCGATCAGCGAGTGGACGAGGAACTCGCACAACCGAAACAGCAACGTCCCTCCCGAACCGGGCGCCGGCCCTCAGGCCTTCGCCCCGTCGTCCTCCCCTTCGTCAGCCGGAGCGGCTTCGCCGCCGGCACGCTTCGCGGCGTCCCACGACGCCATGACGCCGGACTTCGAGAGGATGTCGCGCGCGGCCTTCGTCGGCTTCGCTCCCTCGGAGAGCCACTTCAGAGCGACCTCCTGGTCGATCTGGAACGTCGCCGGCTCCGTCTTCGGGTCGTAGTGCCCGAGGTCGGCGACCACTTTGGCGTCGCGCGGCTTCCGCCCGTCGAGGACGACCACGCGGTACGAGGGCTGGCCCCGACGACCGACCTTCTTCAACCGAATCTTCGCTGCCATACTCCACCTCAGTCTGTCGATTTCGACGCGTCGCGTCCTACGAGCTGCCGAGCAGGTCCGCTGGGAAGCGCTCCTTCCCGCGACGAGTCCCGGCCCACTTCAGGGCGCGCTTCGCTTCTTCGTAGCGGGCAAGAACGCTGTTGACGTCTCTCACTTTCGTCCCGCTTCCGCGGGCGATCCGCTTCTTCCGACTCCCCCCGATTATAGAGGGGTTCGCCCGTTCTTCCAGCGTCATCGACCGAAGGATCGCCAGGGTCTTCTGGATCTCGCCCTCGTCGGCCTCGGCGGCACGTCCTTTCATGAGCTTGGCCGCCCCCGGAAGCCGGTCGAGAATCTGAGACAGCGGCCCAAGCTTCCGCATCTCCTCGAGCTGCTCGAGGAAGTCCTGGAGGGTGAAGCGGTTCTTGCGGATCTGCTCGACGAGGTGCTCGGCCTTCGCCGCATCCATCTGGGCTTCCGCCTGCTCGATCAGGGTGAGGACGTCGCCCATCCCGAGGATCCGGTCGGCCATGCGCTGCGGGTGGAACGGCTCGAGCCCGTCGATCTTCTCCCCCGTTCCGACGTAGACGATCGGCCGGCCGGTGGCGTGACGGATGGACAGCGCGGCGCCGCCGCGCGCGTCGCCGTCCATCTTCGTGAGGATGACGCCGGTGAGCCCGACGCGGTCGTGGAACGCAGTGGCCACCGCGACGGCCTCCTGCCCCGTCATGGCGTCGGCCACGAGCAGCTTCTCGTCCGGCGACACCGCGACGGCGATGTCGGCGATCTCGCGCATCATCTCTTCGTCGATCTGGAGACGCCCGGCTGTGTCGATGAGGACGACGTCGCGCAGCTGCTCCTTCGCGCGCGCGACCCCGCTCACGGCGATCTTGACCGGGTCGGAGGAGGTGCGGGAGACGACCGGGATCTCGAGGTCGCGGCCAAGCTTCTCCAGCTGGTCGATGGCCGCCGGCCGGTAGACGTCGGCGGCGACAAGCATCGGCTTTCGACCGTCCTTCCGAAGGGCGTTGGCGAGCTTGGCCGCCGTGGTCGTCTTCCCGGATCCCTGAAGCCCGACGAGCAGGACGACGGACGGCCGCCGCTCGAGGCGCAGCGCCGTCCGCTCCGCGCCCATCGTCTCGGCCAGCTCGTCGCGGACGATCTTCACCACGTGCTGGCCGGGGGTGAGGCTCTCAAGCACGTTCTCGCC
>CAZWQN010000117.1:0-3756 GCA_964635895.1 uncultured Thermotogae bacterium
GCGGCGCTGCATCCAGAACCACGTTCACCGTGTCGGCGGCCGAGCAGCCGTTGGCGCCGGTCACGCGAACCGTGTAGGTTCCCGGCTCGCGGACCACGACCCGTGTCGTCGGCCCGACCGCTTCTCCTCCCGGCCCGGTCCACTCCACCACGTACAGCGGCCTTCCGCCCGTGATCTCGGCAGTCAGAATGACCTCGCGGTGTGCGCAGGACAACGATTGGTTGGCCAACGCGTTGACGGTGGGCGGCGCGGTGTCCTCTCTGACGACGACGGTGTCAGCGCCCTGGCACCCGCCCTCGCTCGTGACGACCAGCATGTACGTCCCTGGATCGCGGACGTCAATCGAGAACGACTCCGCGATCCTCTCGCCGCGCGGAGCAAACCACTCGTAGCGATACGGCGGCGTTCCCTGGGCGGCCGTGCCGGTGAGCGTCACGGTTCGGATCAGGCACGTCAGATCGCGGTCCGGTCCGGCGTCGACGATTGGCGCTCGCGACGGCGGAGGGCCCACGTACTCGGCGGCGTCGGGGGCCATCTGCCGTTCCTGCATCTGACAGATCCACCCGCAGGAGTCGTCCGAGGGCACGTAGCACCCGGGGTCGCCGACGCACGGTCCCGGAGGCGCGTCAGGGAGCGTCCCGGTGGGCGGGGTGTGCGTGAGCCAGTGGGCGACGATGGCCTTCAGCGTCTCGTAGCCGATCGCGTATCCGCACGTGTGCGGAACCGGGGTGCCCTCCAGCCAGAACGCGACCGCCCGCTGGACCTGCGCGAAGGTGATGAAGTCGGACAGCGTGACGTCGAACGCGTCCCTTTCCACGTCCCAGCGCGAGATGACCAGGATGATCGGCAGGCAGTCCCACACGCGGACGGCCGTCTCTCCCGTGACGTCCCACGCTCCGCACCCTAGAGCGCTGGAGACGCGTCCGCCGACGTTGCCCTCCTGGCCGCAACAGCCGCTGCTGTCGAGATCGGAAGCGGCTGAGGACGACACCACCTCGACTTCGTAGATGACCCGCAGCGTTTCGCCCGCGCTCAACCGCTTGGGGTAGATCCACTCCGTGGTCGCGGCGCGGAATGCGAGGCCGTCGTGACTCACCGCTGTCACCCGCCAGCCCGCCGGGACCGACTCCTTCAGCCCAACGCCGTAGGCGTCACGGGCGGCGGTGATGGTGACGGCCACCGTGAACCGGCGCGCGTTCGGTCCGGGGTCGCGGCATCCTTCTCGGAGGAGCACGCTGTCACAAGGGAGGAACGAGCTGATCGTCCGCACGGCGGAGAGGCCCGGATCGTCGCCGAGCGGGAGCGGCTGATCGACGGCCGTGCAGGTCTCGTAGTGAGCGACCAGCTTCTCCAGGATCGCGAGGGTGACAGTGGCGCCGGCGGTGCCCGGCACCGGCTTTCCTTCCTGCCACAGCTCGATCGCGCGCGTCATCTGCTTCCACGTCACGCTCTCGGAGAGGCGTAGGTCGATCGCATCGGGCGACTCCTTCGTCTGCGGCACAAGGTGGGCGACGGCGCTAAGGACAGGGAGCGCGAGGCTCACTTCGAGCGTGGAGTCACCGACGATCGGGATCTCCAGGCGGGGAGTCATGACCTGGAGCGTTCCCTGGATCGAGAAACACGCCGGCAGAGGGTGGGGGGACAGCTCTCTGGCGCTCGGGATCACGACTTCGTAGACGACGTGTCGCGAGCTTCCAGCGCGGATCGTCTCGCTCCACACCCACGCGCCCTCGGCTCGCTTGAACGCCGAGCCGGCGTTGTCGAGCGGATGGATGGTCCACCCGCGAGGGAGAGTCTCGTGGATGCCAACCCCGGCAAGATCCTGAGTCGTCTCCAGACGCAGCGTCACCAGGAAGCGACCGTCGGGAACCGCGTAGGCGGTCGTAATATGCCGCGCGACCTCAACCGGGACTCCGGCGCTCTGTCCTAGGACCGCCGCGCCAACGATGCACAGCACCCCCAGCGTCGCCGACACGAATCCCACAAGGCGGAAACCCGTCTCTCTCCCTCCGATGTGCATTCCACTCCTCCCCACCTGGTTCGTCAATCCCGTAGAACTGTAGCAGAGAAATGGGTTCTGGTCTGTATTGCACGTCACTTCGCGTCCCCGGGCCGGGGGGCTCTAGCCCGGCGGCTGGCCGTTCCCGAACTCGAGCCGAACGGTCTTCACGGCCGCGCTCGCCGCATCCCCGAATCCCCACCGGGTGAACTCAAGGGTCGCCTCAGCCTGGGCGAGGACCTCGAAGACAAACACGTACGAGCCCCGATCGAGCCTTTCCGTCCCCGCTAGGTCTGCGAAGAACTCGCCCGCTTCGTGACCCTCCGACAGCAGAGAGAGAACTCCGTCGGCGGACACATCACCCTCGTTCGTCAGCTCCCAGGCGTAGCCGGACGACGCCGCAGTCCTGGATCCCCGGAGCTGGACGACGACAACCGCGCCGACAGGAAGAGCGTACGGACCATCGTCCGACGTCTCGCCGAGCAGCGTCACCTGGTCGAATCTGCTGTACTGAACAAGCTCATACACGTGGGAGTCGGCCGTCCGCCGGACCATTCCCACCCCCGGCGCATACCAGGCTTCGACCACGCCTTGTCCATAGGCATCCCCTAGCATGCCGCCGAACTCCGACTTCACGCGCCAGGCATCGCCGAACGTCGATGTGTACGGCCCGAGCAGCGTCCAAACCGTTCCGGACAGGGAGACCCACTCCCGGCCAAAGACGACAGACGCTAGCGAAGCGCCGCTCGGATCCGCGAAGCCCCACGCCAAGTTCCTCTCCAACGGTAAGCGCATGACTTCCTCGCCGGCGAAACGGCCCGGTCCGTGGGACCCGACGTACGGCGCGACCTCGACTCCGTACAGGCCGACGCCCGTCGACGTCCGGTGAAGATACGACCGCACCTCGGGCCCGGAACCTTGCCTCCCCTTGAGGACGTAGCACTCGTACGGGGTGGTGCCATCCGCGTGAACGCGCACGATTGCCTCGACCTCGACCTCGATTCCAGGGAGAGCGTGGACCTCCGGGTTGTAGTCCGGCGTGGCATCGCGGTACACCCAGCGCGCCCCGACGAACAGCGGGAAGACGTCCTCTGATGCGTCCGGCGGAACGGCATTAGGTATTGCAGGACCTTCGGAAGGATCAGGGATGACAGGAGAGATGGGAGGTTGACACGAGACGAGGAGCACGACCAAGCCCAGACAGCCGGCCGCACAGCATGCCCTTGCCAAGTCCTTTGCCATCTCGCACTGCCTCCCCTCCGGAACGCGCATCCCTGGACAACACACTACCACAGTCCTACACGGACCGGCGCACGACATCCTGCCTATGAAATGGGATCTGCGGTTGGTGCACTAGGGAAGCAGGGGTGACCATGCGTCGAGCAGTGAGGAGCCAGCCCTCCGCGCTTTCTCCAGCGGCCGCAGCTGCCATCAAACGGTCTGCCCGACTGCCCCTGCGAGCCGCGCTGCACGTCTTTGTGGACCACTTCCGAACCGGGCTCGAAGAGCATCCAAGGGACTGGCTGGATGGGTCTCAAGCTGGCGCACCTTGCAGGAAGATCCTTGAGCCTCACCCCGGCGTGATGCAGAGGAGGTGAGACGGCTGGAACCGCCGTTGTCTCACTCGCCCGCTTGGTGGTAGCTTGACAGCGGAGGTGGCTTGCATGTGCTACATTGCGGGGTGGATGCTGCTCGCGTTCTTCTGGGCGTTTTGGGTCTTTGTGTTCGGTGGCTGGTGGTGCGGCGGGGCCTGCTAG
>CAZWQN010000118.1:0-3737 GCA_964635895.1 uncultured Thermotogae bacterium
CTAGGCGGCGGGCGCGAAGCGCGCGAGAAGCTCGAGCGCGACGTCGCCCACCGTAGCTTGGAGGTTCAGGTCCTTCGGCGGCCAGCGCGGCGGGTTCGTATCGCCGAAGACCTGGTTCGGCGTGAGGTCGTTCAGACGGGTCCACGGCGACTGGCCGCCGCCCCCGTACTCGGCCGCCGTCGCGTTCGCGACGAGCAGGAGCGCGTGATCCAAGTCCGGCTGGACGTGGTCGATCCGCGACTGGAGGCGCTGGTACGGAACGCGGATCGATCGGATGAACGTCGACGCCTCCCGCTCGCTCCAGAACGCCTCGTCGTCGCACGGGCGCCCCTTCAAATGGCCGAGCCTGTCCGCGTCGCAGCCGCCTGTGTCGTCGCGGTTCGCCGGACCCTCCCAGTCGATGTAGAAGAGGATCGGCAAATCCGGGTAGCGGGCCAGCGCTCCCGTCGCCATCGTCACGCCGTACGAGTACGAGACGAGGCCCATCCGCGCCGAATCAACGCCCGACAGCGCGGCCGCGAAGCGGATCACCGCCGCGAGACCGTCCTGGTGGACGAAGCCGTTGTCGTTCTCGCTCCCCTCGCTCTCGCCGCGCCCGTCGGGATCGAAAACAACTACGACAAAGCCGCGAGCGGCGAGCACGTCGGCGTCCGATGCCCCCGCCCTCGCCGCCAGGAAGCCGCTCGAGTCACCGCGCCCGCCAGGAACCAGGACGAGCGCCGGCAACGGCAACGTGCCGCCCAGCGGCCGAACCACTTGAACCAGCAGCCCCGCCTCGCTCGTCGGGTTCGTCACCCAGAACCGCTCCGCGTCCGGCGCGAGCGCACGCACGGCGAACAGGCCGAGAACCGCCACGACGATCGCAAGGACTTGAAGCCTCATGCCGGAACCTCCTTGCGGAGACATGCCGGTAGATCCTACCCACGGGGTCTCGCTCGGTGTCGACTGTAGACAATACTCAACGTCCTGAGTAATATTACTCAACGTCATGAGTAAACGGCGTGATACACAATACAAACGCGCTCAGGCGGCGATTCTCGGGCAGCGCCTGAGCGAGCGGCGGCGGTTCCTGCAGGTGGTCGCCGGACCGCGGCAGGCCGGGAAGACGACGCTCGTTCGGCAGGCGCTTCTGGCCTGGGGCGAGCGAGCGCGTTACGCGTCCGCCGACGAGCCGACCCCGCGCGACCGAGCGTGGATCGCTGCGCAGTGGGAGGCTGCTCGCAGGATGGCGCGCGCCTCGGGAAGATCTGGCGCCGTCCTCGCGCTCGACGAAATCCAGAAGGCGCCTGGTTGGTCCGAGACCGTGAAGCGTCTCTGGGACGAGGACACCGTTGCACGAATCCCGCTGCACGTGGTCATCCTCGGCTCTGCGCCGCTCCTCATCCAGCGCGGTCTCACTGAGAGCTTGGCCGGCCGCTTCGAGATCCTCCACGTGCCGCACTGGTCGTTCGCCGAGATGCAGGAGGCGTTTGGGCTCACGCTCGATCAGTGCATCTTCTACGGAGGCTACCCCGGTTCCGCGCCGCTGGTTGCCGAGCCCGATCGCTGGGCACGCTACATCAAGGACTCACTGATCGAGACAACGGTGTCGCGCGATGTCCTACTTCTGACTCGCGTCGACAAGCCGGCGCTCTTGCGCCAGCTCTTCGAACTCGGCTGTCGAATGTCCGGTCAGGTCGTGTCGTACACCAAGATGCTCGGACAGCTTCAGGATGCTGGCAATACCACGACGCTCGCTCACTACCTCGACCTCCTTGCCGGAGCCGGGATGCTTACGGGACTCCCCAAGTACAGCGGCTCTGTCGTGCGCCAGCGCGGTTCGAGTCCTAAGCTCCAGGTGCTGAACAACGCTCTGATGAGCGCGCAGAGCGGCGTCATGCTCGAGGACGCGCGCGAAGACCCCGCAACCTGGGGACGCCTCACCGAGTCCGCCGTTGGGGCGCACCTCGCCAACGCGGCACTCACCGGGGAATGCCGGCTCTCCTACTGGCGTGACAAGAACCGTGAAGTCGACTTCGTCGTCGAAGCGGGGAAGAAGCTACTAGCTGTCGAAGTCAAGAGCGGTCGGCGACGCGATGTGCTGCCTGGACTCGCCGCGTTCACCCAGGCCGAGAAACGGGCGCGACCCATGCTCATTGGCAGTGCCGGAATGCCCATCGAAGAAGCTCTCACCCGGCCCGTCGCCGACTGGTTCTCATAGGCTGCGCACTCCGAACTCACCGAACCCGACGAACCCTCCTCGGCCCAGGAGTCCCGGTGCCGGTCGCACGCGACGAGTTCCATGGCAACGTGCCGCAGGAACTCCCTAGCTGTCGGTCGACGCAGGCATCGCCGGCGGTTCGCGGTACGTCTACTACACGAGCCCGGCGTTCCACCGGGTGGAACGGATGAACACTGAGACCCCACAGATCTGGTGGCTGATCAACGATGCACCCATGGCGAAGGGCATCGCGCTCAACGCGCTCGCGATCGGGTAGTCTCGAAAGGCACAGGTTGAGTCAGGCGGGCGGCACAGAGCCGCCCGCTCTTCCTTCGCCCGCTACCGGGAAGCAGACCGGGCGAAGTACGGGCTCGAGTCGACGACGCGTTCGATCTCCGCGCGAAACGCGCAGGAGTCCGGGAACGGATAGTAGCGGGCGAGCGCGTCCCACGCCTCCGCGATCCGGCCGGCGTAGAGGTAGTCGAGAACGAGAGGAAGGACGCTGCACTTCGACGTCTCGTCCCACTCCCCGAGGACACTCCCTGCCGCGCCCTGTTCGGCAAGCCGGAGGTCTCGGCCGATGGCGTCGTCGAGGATCGCCGGGAAGGCGAACGTTGCCGGCACATACCCGAAGGTCCTCGGATCGAAGCGGAGGATCACGGGAACCGCCGGTGACGCGGCGAAGCAGCAGTAGGCGTACGCGAACGAGTCGTCGGCGGTGCGGTACTCGAGGATTCCGTCGCCGTCCAAGTCTTCGAACACCCCGCCGGTGTTCCCGCCCGGCGGGGGCGGGACGTCGACCCGTCGAAGGGTCGGACCGAGGTCGTAGACCGCGATGTCGAAGCAGCAGTGAGCGCCGCCGGAGTAGAGGTTGATGATCACGTCCGGGGTTCCGTTGCCGTTGATGTCCGTTCCCGTGTGCTCGTCGAACCCCGTCGCCCACTCGTGCGAGACAAGGATCGCCCCGCCGCGGTCGATCGTCACCCAGCGGGTGAAGGACGGAAGATCCCCGATCGGGCTCGCCCAGACCCGGAGAACGTACGGGCCGATCGCTGCCGATCGCTCGACGAAGCAGTACGGCGGCGGCGGTCCCCCCGTCCCATCCATCGCGCTGCCCAGGCTCGCCGTCGAAGCGACGAAGAGAAGAACAAGGATTCCACAGACCCGCACCCGTTCGATCGTCATGTCACCCCAATCATCGCGCCGCGTCGCCCTCGCGCCCGGGCGTCCGGGCCGCCGAGCCGGGCCCTTGGACCATAGTCACGGCTGGGCGAGTGTCCGCATGCCATGGGCGTCCCGAGTCCATCGCCCGATGTCCGGAGTCGCTCACTGCTTCTAGCCGCGGGCCACGGGCTCCGGAGTACGTACGGGCTCTCGCAACCCAACGAACGCGGGTTCGTGACCACGGACTACGAACGCCTTTCCCACATCGGCCAGGAGAAGCCAGCCCCACCCAAGGAGTTCGGCGACGTGTCGCGGAGACCGACCGAACTCCCGAGCTGCTCGAGAACCCAGAAGGTCGAGCAGCCCAGCTCCC
>CAZWQN010000119.1:0-3720 GCA_964635895.1 uncultured Thermotogae bacterium
CCTTCTGCAGGTCGAGAGACCGTTTCTCCAGCTTCTCGACGAGCCGGTCGCTGTACAGGCGCAGAACCTCCGCCTCCTGCGTCAGCGAAGGCTGGCGGGCCATCACTCCCTGAGACGCCTTCTCAACGACGGCCTCGATGCGCGCAAGGAATGCGTCGGGCTCGGTCGGCTTGCGGATGAAGTCGTCGGCGCCAAGCTTCATCGCGAAGTCGGCATCGCTGTCCTGGGTGTAGGTCGCGGTGTAGAACACGAACAGCTTCTCGCGAAGCCCCTCGTCCTTGCGAATCTCGCGGCACAGCCGAAAGCCGTCCATCACCGGCATGAGGATGTCGGAGACGATGAGGTCGGGCGGGTCGGCGCGCGCCTTCTCCAGAGCCTCCTCGCCGTTCGTCGCAATGACGACCTGATGCCCGTGTCCGGTCAACAGCGCCGACAGGAGGTAGTGCGCGTCTTCCTTGTCGTCAACCACCAGGATCTTCATGGCACCCGTCCTCCCGTATCCAACGACGCGGCGCGGCCGCTTCCCTCACCCGGCACAAGGTAGGCCTCCAACTGCGAGACGAACGTGTCCGGGTTGATCGGTTTCTCGATGTACCCTGTGCACCCCGCGGCCAGGACTTCCTCCCGATCGCCCGGCATCGCGTACGACGTTACGGCGACGATCGGCACCGACGCGAGCCTGGCGTCTCGGCGCAGCTCGCGCGCCACGTCGTGGCCGCTCATCCCCGGAAGCTGGATGTCGAGCAGGATCGCGTCCGGCCTCTCCGCGCGAGCGGCCTCGATTCCCTCACGGCCGTCGCGAGCCTCCCTCACGTCAAACCCGTGCTTCGTTAGGAGGAAGTTCATGAGATACAGGTTCTGCTCGTTGTCCTCAATGACGAGAACTCTGCGCTTCACGTCGATCCTCCCTCCCCGGCGGGCAACCGGACGGTGAACGTACTCCCGCGACCCGGCTCGCTGTCGACGGAGATGTCACCGCCGAGCATCGTGACCAGACGCTTCGAGATCGACAGGCCGAGCCCCGTCCCTTCGTAGTTCCGTGTCAGCCCCGATTCTACCTGCTGAAAGGGAACGAACAGCCTGCCGAGGTCTTCTGTCTTCATTCCAATCCCGGTGTCGGCGACAGACAAGACGAGCCAATCCCCGTCCAGACGGCACCTGACCCGGATCTCCCCGGTCGGCGTGAACTTGATCGCGTTGGAGACGAGGTTCATCAGCACCTGTCCAGCACGGCGACGATCGCTCCGAATCGCTCCAACCTGAGGGTCGACGTCGACGAAGAGCGAGAGGCCCTTCTTCAGAACGAGGGGGCGCGCCACCCCCGCAATTTTCTCGATCAGATCGGGAACATCGAACAGGTTCTTGTCGATCTTCAGTTCCCCGGCTTCGATCTTCGAGATGTCGAGCACGTCGTTGATCAGTGCAAGAAGATGGCGTGCGCTCGTCTGCACCATCGACAGCTGCTTCTTGTGCTCGTCGTTCAGCGGCCCGGCCAGCTCTTGCAGCAGGATCCCTGTGAACCCGATGATCGAGTTGAGCGGCGTCCGCAGCTCGTGCGACATCGTTGCCAGGAACGAAGACTTGAGCCGATCGGCGGCCTCGGCCCTCTCCTTGGCAAGCTGCAGTTCCTGAGCGGCCCGCGTCCGCTCGGTGATGTCGATCGACGTTCCCACGACGGCGACCGGAACGCCGTCCACACGCACGGGGGCCGCGTTGGTCTGGTACGTGCGCACTTCCCCGTCCGCGGACAGAAGGTCGTACTCCGTCTGGACCGTCTCTCCCGACAGTACCCGACGAAGCTCGCCCAGCCACTGCTCCCGATACGCGACCGGCATGTCGACCTCGTCCACCCGACGTCCGACGAGGTCTCCGATTGTTGCCTTGCTCGTGGGGCTCTGCATCGTGTAGCGAAGCTCCCGATCGATGGAGAAGAAGTCGACCGGCATGTTGTCGATGATCGTTCGGAGATAGGCCTCGCTCTTTCGCAGCCCTTCCTCCGCGATGCGGCGCGCGGTGATGTCCATCGACGTGCCGATCACCGCTTCGACATGTCCCCCGACGCGGACGGGAGCGGTGCTCGAAATGTACCTCCGGACCTCACCCGACTTCGTCACGATGTCGTACTCGCCTTGAACCGTCTCCCCTCTGAGGACGCGACGATTTTCGTCGACCCACTTGTCCCTCAAGGGACCCGAGACGTCGACTTCGTCGGCGCGGAGACCGACGACGTCCCCGACGGCGGCGCGGCTCGTCGGGCTCTGCAGCGTGTATCGGAGATCCCGGTCGAGGGCCCAGAAGTCGATGGGCATGTTCTCGATGAGCGTGCGCAGGTAGGCCTCGCTCTTCCGCAGCGCCTCTTCTGCCGCACGGCTCTGCGTCACGTCCACGTGCGTCCCCACCATGCGCAGCGGGGCACCGTCCGACTCGCGTCGTACCAAGAACGCACGCGACAGGATGTGGACGTAGTGTCCCTGCCGATGGCGCATGCGGAACTCCGTCTCGTAGCGGTCCGCTCGCCCGGCGAGATAGTCGTCTTCCAGCTTCTGGATGCGTTCGCGGTCCTCGGGGTGCACGAGAGCTCGGAATTCGCCGACTTCCCGCTCCATCTCCTCGGGCGTGTACCCGAGCATCCCGGCCCACCGAGGAGAGTAGTAGGCTCGGTCGGCGACGATGTCCCAGTCCCACACGCCATCGTTCGCCCCCCGCATGGCAAGCTCGAACCTCTCCTCGCTCCGTCGCAGGGCTTCTTGCGCCACGGTTCGCTCGCGAACCTGACGACGCACGACGAGGAACGCTGCGACAAGCGCCGCAATCAGGACCGCGGCCGCAGCAAGCGTTGGGAGGAGCCACGGAGGCCAACGGACGACCGTCACCGGCTTCTCGGTCGGGAAGAGGTTGCGGTCGAGGATCTGGTAGTAGGCGGAGTGCGGATCGGCCTTCCACTGCACAAGCTGTGCGTCGATCTGCTCGATCAGGGTCGGAGTGAGGGCTCCATTCTTCGGGAGGGCAAAGCGGATCTCGCTCGGGTTGAAAAGAATGGGCGTGCGCACTACCGCGTGTTCCGACTCGTTCGTCAGGCCGAACACCCGATTCACCACGCCGGCGTCGGCCTCGCCGCGATCGAGAAGCTGGAAGACGGCGTCGTAGTCAACGGCTTCGATGAACGTGCAGGAAATCCCAAATTGCCGTACGAGATCGACGATTCCCCCGGGGTCGACCGTGTGCGTGCTGCCGCTCATGACGGCGACCCGGAGCCCGTCGAGGTCCGGTAGCGAGGAAACCTGGACTCCTTCCCTCGCGTAGACGATCCCCCAGTTGACGAGGACGACTTCGTCCGTGAAGGCGTACAGCGCGGCGCGAGGCGCAGTGTAGGCCACGTCGACCATGATGTCGATCTTCCCCGCTTCGAGACGTTCGAGACCCTCGGTCCACGTGCCGGCTACGTACTCCACCGTCCACCCGTGACGGGCCGCCATGGCATCCACAAGCTCTGGGAAGAGGCCGCGTGCGTGGCCGGGTCCATCCAGGTAGACCTTCGGGGGGTTGTCGTAGACGCCGACGCGCACCGAGACGTCCGCGAGGGCGGAGGAGGCCGTGAGCAAGAGAAGAAGCAGGAGTACGACAGAAATCCGTCTCGCAGCCACAGCATCGCCTCCCTCGGGTCTCTAGTGTCGCGTCACGTTAGTGACTGGCCGTACTGGTCTGAGTGTTGTATGCTGT
>CAZWQN010000120.1:0-2222 GCA_964635895.1 uncultured Thermotogae bacterium
GACGCCAAGGCGATGTCGGAGTCGCTGCTCGCGAAGCTCGAGAAGGGTGAGTTCGACGCGGCGGACGCGATTCCGAGTCTGACGCAGGCAGTCACCCGGGCGCTGCGATCGGTCCACGATGACCTGCACCTCGCGGCGGTCCCCTGGATGCCGCCGGCGGACGGGGAGGGCTCGGACGGGTTCTTGGATGCGTGGCGGAGTGCGTGGCCGCGCCACAACTACGAGTTCCGCAAGCTCGAGATCCTTCTCGGCAACGTCGGCTACCTCGACCTTCGCGGGTTTCCTTCTGCCGAAGCCGCCGGGCCGACGGCGGCAGCCGCGATGCAGTTCCTCGCGAACACCGACGCGCTCATCTTCGATCTGCGCGACAACGGGGGAGGCGAGGACCTTGTCTACCTCCTCATGAGCTACCTGTTCGACAAGCCCACCCACGTCCACACCGCGCGGCACCGTGACCACGACGAGCAGAACTGGACCTACGGGTACGTCCCGGGTTCGCGGTTCGCGGAGCAACCGGTCTACGTGCTGACCAGCCGCTCGACGTTCTCCGCTGCCGAGGACTTCTCGTACAACCTCCAGCAGCTCGGCCGGGTCACCGTCATCGGAGAGCAGACGCGCGGCGGGGCGCACCCGATCGAGTTCTACCGCTTCCCGGAGCTCTTTCTCGAGCTCATGATCCCGAACGCGTACTCCGAGAACCCCATCACGCACGACAACTGGGAGGAGACCGGCGTTGTGCCCGACATCGTCGTCCCCGCGGACGAGGCCCTGGGTGTGGCCCATGAGGAGGCCCTCGAGGTCCTCCTCACCAAGGCGGCCGACGACGAGGAGCGCGGGCGGCGGCAGTGGGCGCTCGAGAGCGTGCGGCTCCGGCGTAATCCGTACAGCGTCGATCGCGCCCTCCTCACGACGTACGCCGGGGGGTACGGCTCGTCGGTCGAGGTCGAACTGGGGCCTGGCTCACTCTCGATCTCCTGGGACCGCCGGCGCGCCCACGCTCTCGTCCCGCTGGCGAAGGATCGGTTCGAGTTCGACCACGGCATGCAACGCGTGACCTTCGTCGTGGAGCACGGGCAATCGACCGCCCTGGTGTGGCAGACCGAGGACGGTGATGAGTGGCGCATGGATAGACAGCCTCAGCCGCAGTCGTAGGCGGCGCGGTTCGCTCCGCGGCCCGGCGGCGAGTACGCTACCGCTTGGGGAGGAGCAAATGGCGGACCGCATCATCGTCGTCCCGTACGATCCCGAGTGGCCGAGGCGGTTCGCGGAGCTGGGCGGAAGGCTGCGCGCCGCGCTCGGCGAGGTCGCCGTGCGCATCGACCACATCGGATCGACGGCCGTCCCAGGGCTGGCGGCGAAGCCGATCGTCGACGTTCAGATCTCCGTCGTGTCGTTCGAGCCGCTCGACGGGTACCGGCTCCCGCTCGAACGGCTGGGCTACGTCTTCCGGGCGGAGAACCCCGAGCGGGCCAAGCGATACTTCCGCGAGTCGCCAGCCCAACGACGGACCCACATCCACGTTCGCCGCGCCGGGAGCTGGTCGGAGCAGTTCGGACTTCTCTTCCGCGACTACCTGCGGACGCACTCCGATGACGCGGCGCAGTACGCGGAGCGGAAGCGTGCCCTGGCGGAGAAGCACGGCGAGGACCGCATCGGCTACACCGACGCCAAGGCGCCGTTCATCTGGAGCGTCATGGCGAAGGCCGATCGCTGGAGCCAGGAAAACGGGTGGGAACCCGGGCCGAGCGACGCGTAGGGGGAAGGATGGACGACCGCGATGTCGGACGTCTGTGGAACGAGAACGCCGAGGCGTGGACGCGGCTCGCCCGGGCGGGCTACGACGTCTACCGCGACGTCCTCAACACCCCGGCGTTCCTCGCGATGCTCCCCGACGTCGGCGGTCTGTACGGGCTTGACATCGGCTGCGGCGAGGGCCACAACACCCGCCTTATCGCCAAGCGCGGCACCCGCCTTGCCGCCATCGACATCGCCGAGGTCTTCGTCAAGCACGCCCGCGAGGAAGAAGAGCGCGAGCCGCTCGGCATTGACTACCGCGTCTCGAGCGCCCTCGAGCTTCCGTTTCCGGATCGGCACTTCGACTTCGTCACCGCGGTGATGTGCCTGATGGACATGCCCAACGTGGAGCGCGCCATCGCCGAGGCATTCCGGGTCCTCAAGCCGGGTGGATTCCTCCAGTTCTCGATTACCCACCCCTGCCTCGA
>CAZWQN010000120.1:2322-3672 GCA_964635895.1 uncultured Thermotogae bacterium
GGGGAGCCGTGTCCGACGGACGCAGTTGTCGAACGATGCCCCGCGGTGCAAGATGCTCAGGTAGTCCCGTACTTCCTTCACGTTCGTGTCCGCAAGCCTGGCGACGGCGGCGGAGCATCCGAGGAGGGGTGCCGGCATGCCGAGGTTGAAGAAGTCTGAAGCGATCGCTGCCTGTGGGCTGGATTGTCAGGCGTGCTCCATTCGCAGGTACCCGTTTGACAAGGCCGCGGCGGCCGAAGTGATCGGCTGGTTCAAGCAAGAGGGCTGGCTCAAGGAGAACGAAGGCGCCGCCGAAGCGATCAAGAAGAAGATGGTCTGCAACGGCTGCCACGGCGACCGGAAGGCTCACTGGTCGGCCGACTGCTGGATTCTCCAGTGCTGTGTCGACGCGAAGGGCCTCCAGCACTGTTCGGAGTGCGACGCGTTCCCCTGCACGCGGCTCGTGGAGTGGTCGAAGACCGACCCAGCGTACGGACAGGCGTTCGAGCGGCTGCGAGGGATGCACGTGAAACAGGCCCGGCACACCTTGCCGCGCCGTGAGCGTAGGCCGAGAAGGATCGCGAGCGTCAGCCCAGAGCAGGACGAGGGCCCAGAGGACGACATTGACGTATGAGTGGCGGGGCGCGTTCGAGAACCGCGAGGTGAACGCGCTCCACGCCGAGGTATTCGGCCACCGCATCCTCGACGATGACTAGGTCGGCCAGGTCGGGAAGCACAGTCTCGGATGGGTCACCGTGCGTGAGAGTGGCAGATTGGTCGGCTTCGTCAACGTCACTTGGGACGGCGGCGTCCACGCCTTCATCCTCGACACGATGGTTGCGGCGGCGCACCGAAGGCAGGGCATCGCCACACGCCTAGTAAAGGAGGCCACCGACCGCGCCCGCGCCGCCGGCTGCGAGTGGCTCCACGTCGACTTCGACGACGAGCTGCGCCCGTTCTACCTCGACGCGTGCGGCTTTGAGCCCGCGCCGGCGGGGGTCATCAGGCTGTGACGAAGCCAGACACGGAAGGCGGAAGAGCCCTCGGTGAACCGTGAGGACAGGTACAAGATCTGACTGCAGGATTGCGGGGGCTGGATCGCTCTTGCTCGGCAGCAGCTTGGCGCTCCGACGGGGCACGCCACAGACTGCGCCTCCAGAGGGCCGGGCCAATGGTTACTGCGACCAGCACTGCGGAAGAACGCGGAGGTCAGTCTTGCATCGTGCTCGGTTATCCTGTAAGGTATGGGAGACACGCAGGGCTGGTGGGCTGTCCGGGAGGAGCCGTGCTGGGTTCGTGGCACTTCGAGTGCTGGCTGTCGTTTTCCGGGGCACAGCTTGAGGGGCGCTGTCTGCTGCTGTTCGGGTCTAG
>CAZWQN010000121.1:0-3670 GCA_964635895.1 uncultured Thermotogae bacterium
CTGTTCAAGTTCCTCGAGGGAGGCGACGTCGAGATTGCTGCGGCGTTTCCGGCCGGGGTGATCGGGACGACGGCCGACAACCTGCGCGCGGCGGCCGGCGGCGAGAACCACGAGTGGTCGTCGATGTACCCCGAGTTCGCGAAGACGGCCCACCAGGAAGGGTTCCACGAGATCGCCGCGGTCTTCGAGGCGATCGCGGTCGCCGAGAAGCAGCACGAGCGTCGGTACCTCGGGCTCCTGAAGAACATCACGGCGGGGACCGTCTTCAAGAAGCCGGCGCCGGTCGTCTGGCGCTGCCGCAACTGCGGCTACCTCCACACCGGAGCGGAGGCTCCTGTGGAGTGCCCGGCGTGCGCTCATCCACAGGCGTATTTTGAGCTTCTCGCCGAGAACTGGTAGAAAGGATGAAGAGGGGAGAGAAGAGATGATCGGGAAGGAGGGAGGCGAAATGTCGGAGATGGCGATGCCGTTGATCGGAGACAAGTTCCCCAGCATGGAGGTGCAGACCACCCACGGCAAGATGTCGTTGCCCGGAGCCTACGCGGGGAAGTGGTTCATCCTGTTCAGCCATCCGGGCGATTTCACGCCGGTGTGCACGACGGAGTTCGTCGCGTTCCAGAAACGGTCGGCAAAGTTCAGTGAGCTGAACACGAAGCTGATCGGCCTGAGCGTCGATCAGGTCTTCTCGCACATCAAGTGGACCGACTGGATCCGGGACACGCTCAATGTGGAGATCGACTTCCCGATCATCGCGGCGACAGAGGCGATAGCGAACCGGCTTGGCCTCATTCACCCCGGAAAGGGGACGAACACGGTGCGCGCGGTGTTCATCGTAGACCCGAACGGCGTCATCCGCGCCATCCTGTACTACCCCCAGGAGTTGGGCCGCAACATCGACGAGATCGTCCGCATGATCCAGGGGTTCCACATGGCGGAGCAGCACAAGGTCGCCATCCCGGCGAACTGGCCGAACAACGAACTGGTCGGCGACCACGTCATCATCCCGCCACCCACGGACCGCGCTTCGGCCGCCAATCGGAAGGGCCAGAAGGATTGCTACGACTGGTGGTTCTGCCACAAGAAGGGCTGACCGGAAGGAGATCGACGTGACCAGGAAGCCCGTGCAGGAGCCGCTTCGCGAGCAGATCGAAGAGGAGGCGGCCGTCAAGAAGGTCGTCGCCGTCTTGACGAGCATGGGCGAGTCTGAGCAGGGGCTCACGATGGTCGATCGCGACCTCGCAGGGCGCAGCGCGACGTAGGCGGGTTCGTCTTCGTGACGACCGCGGGGAGAGAAGAGCGAGACATGGCGCTCACGTTCACCAGCGATCCTGTAGCGATAGGCCAAGCTCTGTTTCAGATCACGCACGGTCTGTACATCGTGACCGCGAAGTCGGGCGGTCGAGCGAACGGCCAGTGTCTCGACGCGTTGATGCAGGTGACGAGCGTTCCACCCCGCCTTGCCCTCGGGGTCGGAAAGCGATCGCTGACGCACGAGATGATCGCCGCGACAGGTCAGCTCGTCGTCAGCGTGCTCGATCGTGGCGATCCGTCGTGCCCGGACGTGATTCGGCGGTTCGGCTTCCAGTCGGGACGTGACGTCGACAAGTTCGCCGGCTTCCCTCACGAGACGACGAAATACGGAATTCCGTACCTGCCCAACGCCGTGGCCGTCTTCGAGCTCTCCGTGCTGCCGCAGTTCACGCAGGACCTCGGCACGCACACGCTCTACGTCGCCTCGGTCGACGGAGCCGCAGGTCGCGAAGGTGGCGAGCCCCTGACCTACAACGAGTACCGGAAGTCGATGCGAAGGAAGTGATCGCGATGGAGAAGTGGATCTGCACGGTGTGCGGCTACGTGTACGACCCCGACGTGGGGGATCCAACAAGCGAGA
The DNA here is from genome assembly GCA_964635895.1 of uncultured Thermotogae bacterium. Taxonomy (GTDB): domain Bacteria; phylum Bipolaricaulota; class Bipolaricaulia; order UBA7950; family UBA9294; genus JAPLGD01. The sequence goes on from CAZWQN010000121.1 coordinate 1,892, forward strand.
TCCCCGCCGGCACGTCGTTCGCCGATCTACCGGACGATTGGGTCTGCCCGGACTGCGGCGTGGGCAAGGACCTGTTCGAACAGGTGCCCTAGAAGAGACGGTCGATTCGGCGAAACGGCCTGCGGTGGACGGGGAATGCGTGGAGAAGGGAATGAAACCGATAAGGTGGAAACGGGTAGATACGAGTGCCGCGCCCGAGCCTGACACCAGGGAAGAAGACTACGGGACGGAGTCCGTCGGGCTCGGCGCGCGGCGTACTGCTCACTATACCCCCGCAACGCACGGTTTTCTCCACTTCCGTCCGCAATGCTGTCCCCAACGCAACATACCACAGCCGCGTCGTCCACATGATCTAGAAGAAGGGGAGGACCTGTGAGCGTGAGAAGCATCCGTCCCGGAGTCGATCGCCTCGCGGCCGAGGATTGGGACCGGCGGCTGTTCGACGAGCTCATTCCTCTCCCGGATGGAACGAGCTACAATGCGTACCTCATCCGGGGAAGCGCGAGGACCGCGCTCATCGATACGGTAGATCCGGCGAAGGCCGGCGTCCTCTTGTCCGCGCTCGACGCCGTCGAGCGGGTCGACGACCTTGTGATTCAGCACGTCGAGCAAGACCACTCCGGGACCGCGACAGCGATCGTGGAGCGCTACCCGAACGTGCGCGTTCTGTCGAGCTCGAAGGCAAAGCCGATGATCGTCGACCACCTCGGAGTCCCCGCCGATCGGATCACGACGGTCGAGGACCGCGAGACCATCTCGCTCGGCGATCGAACGCTCGAGTTCATCTACGCTCCGTGGGTCCACTGGCCGGAGACGATGCTCACGTACCTGCGCGAAGAGCGAATCCTATTCACGTGCGACCTGTTCGGGTCGCATCTCGCCACCTCCGACCTCTACGCAACGGACCGCGCGCGGGTGTACGAGGCTGCGAAGCGCTACTACGCCGAGATCATGATGCCGTTCGCCGGCCTCATCCGGAAGCACCTCAAGCGACTCGACGAACTCAAGATCGACGTTATCGCGCCGAGTCATGGGCCCGCCTACGACGATCCGTCGTTCATCGTCGACGCCTACCGCCACTGGGTCAACGACCCGCCGTCGAACCTCGTTCTCATCCCGTACACGTCGATGCATGGAAGCACGGCGCGGATGGTCGATCACCTTGTGACAGCGCTCGGCGACCGCGGGGTCGGCGTTCAGCCGTTCAACATGACCGTCACCGACGTGGGGCAGTACGCCATACGGCTCGTCGACGCCGCCACGGTCGTCTTCGCGACGCCCACCGTCCTCGTCGGGCCTCACCCAAGCGTCGTCGTGGCCGCGTACCTCACCGCCGCGTTGCGTCCTAAGCTCCGCTACGCCACGACGATCGGGTCGTTCGGTTGGGCGGGCAAGGCGCCGGAAACCCTGCGCTCGCTGTGCTCGACGCTGCAGGTTGAGTGGCTCGACTCTGTATTCACAAAGGGCACGCCGACGACCGCGACGTACCGCGCCCTCGACGCGCTGGCGGATGAGATCGAGCAACGACACAAGAGGCTCTCCTAGAGGAGTCGATGGACGAACAGCGCGTGTTGATTGCGGGAGCGGCAGGAGAGGGGATCCAGACCATCGGCGACGTCGTGGCCCGGTCATTCCTGTCGCACGGGTACGCCGTGTTCGCGACGCAGGACTACGAGTCCCGGATCCGCGGCGGCCACTCGAGCGTGTCTCTTCGTGTCCGCGAGGAACCCCTGAACGCTCCGTGCAGCAGCGCCACCGTCCTCCTTGCCCTCTCCTCGG
>CAZWQN010000122.1:0-3572 GCA_964635895.1 uncultured Thermotogae bacterium
TCAGAGCGGTCCCTACGATGAACCCGTCGGCCCCGCGGAAGGTTGAGACGGTGTCGGCGCGCACGCCTGAGCCGACGAACACCGGCAGATCGACCGTCCGCTTCACGATCCGGACATCCTCTGGGCGGGTTTCGTGTCCGGTGCCCGTCCCCGTGACGATCACCGCGTCGGGCCTGTTCCGCTCGGTGTCGACGGCCGCCTGCTCCAGTTGCGTCAGGTGCGCTGCGTGCTTGACGTGGACGTCGGCGAGGATTTCGACCTCTGCGCCGAGGTCGCGGCGGAGCGCATGCAGATCGTGCGCCTGGCCCTCGATGATCCCCTGGTCCGTGAACGCCACCCCGGCAAACACGTTGACCCGAATGAACGAGGCGCCCGTCGCCGCGGCGATCGACAGCGCCGCAAGGGCGTCGTTCCGAAGCACGTTCACGCCGATAGGCACCGCTGCGGCTTCGACCACGCCGCGAAGGACCACGGACATCATCGCGATCGTCTCTCGTGCCGCCGTCTTGGCGTACGGCGCGTCGCCGAGGTTCTCCACCAGAACGGCGTCGACTCCGCCGGCTTCGAGCGCAACGAGGTCTCGGAGCGCCGCATCGAGGATCGGTCGAGCGCCGCGCCGGTCGTACCTCGCGCCCCCCGCGACCGGAAGGAGGTGAACCATCCCGACGAGGGGCGTGCTCATCGCCAGAAGTCTCATCGCGTCCGTAACTATAGTCGCTGCGGGGGGCCGGACAAGTCAGGCGGAAGTTGCGTCCTCTCGATCCGCGAGTTGCCGGCCGCTCTCGGCCGTGGCGGCGCCTTGCTCGCTTCGACTCGGGTAAGATCGCCCCGGAGGAGCAGGTGACGAGACCGAGTCTGATTCCTGTCGAGGAGATGATTCGAGTTCCAGGGCTCGCGGTCCCTTCGGAGCTGTACACGGTTCTCTCCTCGCCGGCCTTGCTTGCCGGAATGCCCTCTCCGGGGGAGAAGACTCCGTGGGCCGCCCTTGCGGAAGCCGGGTTTCGGAACGTGATCTGCCTGACGGGGGCCGCGCCGTCGTACAACCCGACACCGCTTCGCGTGCTTCACGCGGTGGGGCTCGAGGACCTCGTGGGAGGTCGTCGCCCTATGGACCCGGACCGCGAGCGCCGGGACATCGAGCGCACCGTCCGGATTGCCCTTGGCGCCCTCCGGGGCAACGAGGGGGTGATCGTCCACTGCGAGGGAGGCACCGGCCGCACCGGGACGGTGATCGGTGCGGTTCTTCGACGCCTCGGGTACTCGGCTCAAGAGGTCGTGGACTACCTAGACGCCGTCCACAAGGCGCGGAGGAAGGCCGGGTGGCCGGAATCGCCGTGGCAGGAGGAACTGCTGAAAGCCATCGGCGGGTCAGTCTAGCGGGGGATCACAGCCACGGTTCGATCTGCCAGGCGCGGATTCGGATCGGATGGTCGGCGTGACGGATCACACCTTGCCGATCGATCAGGAAGGTGCGCGGAATGCCGTCCACGTCATAGAGCGACTTCACGGACTCCTGGTTGTCGCGGACGACGATGAACTCCGCGTAGCCTCCGTCCTCGATGAACTCCGTCGCGGCGTCGTCCGACACGTCGAGGTTGACGGCCAGCACGATCAACCCGTCGCCGGCGAACTGCTCGCGCAGCGACTCCAGGTGCGGCATCGAAACCCGGCAGGGCGTGCACGTGCTCGCCCAGAAGTCGAGGAGGACGACGTACCCGCGCAACTCCGAGAGAGCGACGTCCGCCTCGCCGGCGAGGCGTGGCAGGGAGAAGTCCGGGGCAAGGTTGCCGACCGCGGTCCCCACGACAGGGATGGCGCCCGGGACACGGACGTCGATCATCCGGCTTGCCCGGCCTTCGGCACCCTCGCTGTCGATCACCGTCAGCTCGACCTCGTAGGTCCCTGCGGCCGAGTAGGTGTGCACGGCCGTCGGTCCCGCCGACTGGGCTCCATCGCCGAACGTCCACGCATAGCCAGCGATGGCGCCTTCGGGATCGACCGAGGTCGTGGCGTCGAAGAAGACCGACAGCGGCGCGTCGCCCGACGCAGGACTTCGCACGAACTGGGCGACGGGGGATCTGTTCGAGTCGAAGCATCCTCCGAGAACGAGGGGCAAGAGGGCCGATCCGAGCGCGAGCCGTCTGCAAAGCTTCACGGGCCTACCCCCAAAGTGTCGAGGCTCCTTTCGGAGCCTCTCACCGTATCTCTTGGTCCCCTCTCGTACGAGAGAGAAGATTAGGGATCCGCTGTCAACGGGACGTGGAGCGCGTGTGAAGGGATTGTGAAGCGGAGCCTGCTCCTACCGCGCCCCCGACCGAAGCGGGCGGCGCGTCTCCTCTCACGCGTCGCCCGCCTCCACGTCGCGTCCGCGGCCTAGATGGCGCTTTCCGAGCTCGTCTGCGGCGTGAGCGCCTTGACCCTTGCCTGGATCGTCTCGTCGTCGCTGAAGGCGGCGAGGGCAATCTGGTAGAAGGAGAGCGCCTTGGCGCGAGCCTCCTCGATCTCCTCGCCGAGCGCCGCGAACTGCTCGGCCGAAGCAGGGTCGCTTGACGCTTCGGCTTCGAGCGCCGTCCTCTCCGTGTTCTTGTTGTTCATGATCGTCTCGTACAGCCGGCCGATGAGGAACGGGAGGTAGGGCTCCTCGACCCGATGCTCGTCGTAGAGCCGCTCGAACGCGGTGAGGCCGGCGCTCAGGTCCTGGCTCTTCTTCCAGCCTGCGTCGAGCATGGGATCGGTGATCTCGATCGTCGCCGCCGCGACGGCCGCGTCATGCCAGGCCGCAGCTCCTTCGGTGATCTGCTCCTTCTCCAGATCGGAGCGCACCTGATCGCGCACCTCGGCGAACTCGTGGCGTACCGCCGCCTTGCGGTCTACAAGAAGGATGATGTGGAACCCGTAGTCGGACTTGACGATGCCGCTTCGTTCCCCCACGCCGAGCGCGAAGGCGGCCTCCTCGAACTCCCCGACCATCCGGCCGCGGCCGAACCATCCGAGATCTCCGCCCTTCTCTGCGCTTCCGGTGTCGGTCGATCGTTCCTTCGCGAGCGTCGCGAAGTCCGCCCCATTCTCGAGGTCGGCCACAACCTCCGACGCCGACTGCTCGGTGGGCACGAGGATGTGCGAGGCGCGGATCTCTTCCTCCGTGTCGTAGTTCGCCCGGTTCTCGAGCCAGTACGCTTCGAGATCCTCGTCTGACAGCGTGATCGGGCCCGCCACGGCGCGCTGGAGCGCCTGGGACGCCATCTGCTGCTTGATGACGCCGCGCCCCCACTCCTTAAACTCGTCGAGCGTCATCCCGTTCTGGGCGGCATACGCGGTCAGCCATTCGAGGCCGCGGGTTGAAAGCAGTTCCTCGTACTGCTTGTCAAACTCCTCCGCCGCCTCGGCGTCGGTGATGACGATTCCTCGACGCTCGATCTCATCGTCCACGATGATCTGTGTAACGAGGCGCGCCAGCGCCTCGACCTCCATCTCAAGATCCATGACGCGCCCGCGCGCGCCGAACATCATCGAGCCGAGGTTGATCCCGAACTGGGAGTAGAGCTGTTGGTACTGGGTCAGCACGGCCGCCG
>CAZWQN010000123.1:0-3507 GCA_964635895.1 uncultured Thermotogae bacterium
CCTTCTCGAGGTCGAGGAGTTCGCGCAACGCGACGTAGAGGAAGTTGCCGCTGCCGCACGCTGGATCGAGAACCTTGGTGTCGGCGATCTCGTCGGCGAAGCCGTGCAAGAGCTTCTGGAGCTGATTGCGCAAGCGGGTCTTCTTGCCGCCCGCCGACTCCGCGACGCGCCACTCAGCCGCCACTTTCTCGACTTCCTTCTTCACCTCGTCCCAGTGGCGGCGCAGCGGGCGCATGAGGACGGGCTCGACGATGAGGAGGATGTCGTCGCGGCTCGTGTAGTGGGCGCCGATCTGCGACCGCTTCTCGGGGTCGAGGCCGCGCTCGAACAGCGTGCCGAGGATCGACGGCTCGATGCTCGACCAATCGAGCTGCGAAACCTTCTGGAGCGTGCGCAGGTCGTCGGTCGTGAGGTCGAGGACGGTGTCGTCGTCGAACAGGCCGCCGTTGAAGTGCGGGATCCTGTCGAGGCCGAAGAAGCCGCCGTTCGCCATGTGGCCGAACAGGATCTTGAGCTGGCGGCGGAAGGTGGCCGGGTCGTCTCTCGTTTCGGCGACCAGGCGCGACAGGAGCTTGTCGGGCAGGAGCTTGATATCCTCGGCGAACAGACAGAAGAGGATGCGGATGAGGAAGTGGGCCGCGTCTTCCGACTCGTGACCGCGATCGCGCAGCGATTGAGCGAGCTTGCTGAACTCGGCCGCCGCCTTCCTCGTGACGCCTTCCGGCGTCTCTTCACTCCGCAGTGTGTCAGGCGCGGTGAAGACGGCGCGTAGCGTTACTTGGCTGGAGTCGGTCGCGAGGTCGTCGAGCGACAGTCGAATCTCGCGCTTCACGGTGTTGTTGAAGTTCGTGTGGACGACGATCGTCTCCATGTCGCTGACAACAAGCAGCGGTGGGTTCAGGAGCGCGTCGCAGTAGCGGAGGAGCTGGGCGTAGGCGGCGTCCAGATCCTTGTGCTTGCCCTTATACTCCCAGGCGAAGTAGCCCTTCTTCCAGACGTCGGCCCAGCCTTGGCCGCCCGTCGACTTGTCGGCCCCCTTCTCGAACGTGAACCAGGTGCCTTCGCTGTCGGCCTGAGCGGGAGTCTCATGCCCGAGCATGCGGCAGAGGTCGATGAAGTGCTCTTGGGAACCCGAGCGCTCCTTGAGCGTCGACGGCCGCCACTTGGCGACGAACTGCTGTGGCGTCATCGATGGTCCTTGGCTGCGCACGCGGCCTCCATTCGATTCTGCGCGAGTTGGGCGTGGATGAAATGGATTCTACGAATCGATGGGAGGAGCGACAACGGCGTGGGTTACTGCCACCTTCGGCGAGCCTGCGCTGGCGCAGCGCTTACGTGACGATCGCGTTGTATCCGGCGTCGACGTGGTGCGTCTCGCCGGTGACGCCGGAGGCGAGGTCGGAGAGGAGGTAGACCGCCACCTTGCCGACCTCGTCGGGCTCGATGTTCCTGCGCAGGGGCGACGCAGCGGCGACTCTGTTGAGGATGCTGTCGATGCCCCCGACGGCCATCGCCGACAGCGTTCGGCAGGGACCCGCGGAGAGGCTGTTCACGCGGATGCCCACCGGACCGAGTTCGGCAGCCAGGTAGCGGACGCACGACTCGAGGGCCGACTTGGCGACGCCCATGACGTTGTACCCCAGGGCGGCCTTCTCCGCTCCGTAGTAGGAAAGCGCGAGGATCGATCCGCCGCCCGCCATGAGGGGTTTCGCGCGGCGGGCGATGGCGACCAGCGAGTACGCGGAGATGTCGAGCGCCTGAGCAAACACGGTCCGCGGCGTGTCGACGAAGGTCCCCGGCCGGAGATACTCCCGGTCGGCGTAGGCCACGGAGTGCACGACGAAGTCGAGGGTTCGAAACTGCGCCGCGAACGTGTCGAACAGCCGGTCAAGGTCGGCGTCGCTCGACACGTCGCACGGCTGAAGCCACGGACCCTCGAATCCGCCGTCCTCGAGCGCTTTCCCGACCCGTCGCTCCATCTTCTCGCCCGGAAGATACGGAAAGCCAAGGCTTGCCCCGTGCGCGGCGGCGTTTCGCGCGATGTGCCATGCCAGGCTGCGGTCGTTGGCAACGCCAAAGATGAGGCCGCGCTTTCCTTCGAGCAGCTTCATGTCGGTAACCCTCCGTTCGAAAACCAACGTTCTACGGTACCGCCGAGGCGCGGGCCCCGCAACGCGACGTCATGGAAGAGGGACTCCCAGCACATCCAGCCACTCGGAGAGCCTCTGCCGGAGGAGGTCGCAGCCGGCGGACGAATCGACGCGCGTCATCAGGAACGCGCTCCTCGACGGGTCGGGGTGCGGACGAGCCGGCGCGTCCGTGCGGAGGAGCGCTGTCGAGGCTCCGAGCGTCGTTTGCTCCGTCGCCCAGCGGATCGTTCCGCAAATCGTGTCGGCGGCGGTGACGGCGCCGTTGAGGCTGTAGCGAACGCGCTGCACGACGTAGGCGGTCCCGTCAAGGAATCCAAGGATGCGGACGCCAACGCTCATCCCCGGGAACCCATCGGCGTCTTGGTCGAAGACCCGCGGATCGTCCGGGCTCGTGGGAAGAGCGTCGCGGCTCGGGTCGGCAAGGCGCGCTCCGCGCACCTCGACGTACTCATCTTGAACGAAACGCACGCCGGCAGAGGAGGAGGATAGGTGCGCCGTGCGCTCTGACGGGCGCAGAGAGGCCATGAACCGCTCGGGAACCTCTGTCCGGAGGAGCACCGTCCCGCTGCCCACGAGGGTAAAGCAGTACGTGTCGCTCATGAAGACGGCGGAGCCCGTTTGGACCACGTCCACGAGCTGCGCGACGATGGTCGTTCTCAGTGTCTCGCCGACGATCGGAAGCGTCGCGATCTCCGGGTAGACCTGAATCATCGCCCACCGCCCCGACAGGTCGACGGCGCTCGGAGCCACAGCAGACAGAGAGGCCGCCCCAACAATCAGAAGGGCCCACGCAACGCGTCTCACCGCGCTGCTCACCCACCGGACCGGAGCGCCTTCGAGAGGTGCATGGTCTGATCGATCGGCCGGAACGCGCTGCGCGAGTACCCAGCGTTCTCGAGCCGCTCGTAGATCCCGGCGAGAACGTCGCTCGGGAGGGTGGGAGTGCGGGAGAGGATCCACCCGTACTTCAGTTGCGGGTGGCCCACCACGGCGAAGCTGTAGTCGGACGCGAGGTCGAGGATCCAGTAGTCGCCCGCGAACAGCCACAGCCCGAGCAGCTTCACGAAACTGACCTTCAGCTTTCCAGGCTCGTCGAGATCGGGAATCCACGCCTCCCCGGCGACACGAATCGGCGTCCCGTCCGTGCGGTAGCACGTGTTGGTGACGAGCACGCGGCCGTTCGGCAGTCGTTCGTAGTGCGCCGTGGTCCCCTGAGCGCACTCGCGCTCGAACGACGTCGGAATGCTGGCCACCGTGTACCAGAGCCCCATGTACCTGTCGACATCGACCTTCTCGACCGGCCGCGGGGATGTCCGCTGGACGCCCACAAAGCCGATGGCCGCCAGAGTGATCAGCC
>CAZWQN010000124.1:0-3471 GCA_964635895.1 uncultured Thermotogae bacterium
AGCAGGGAGTGACCGAGCTGCTCCTTCACCGAGATCCGGGTCGTGATCGTGTCCTCGGTGGACGCCGACGGCCCGTCGAGATCCTCGGGGCGGACGCCCATGACCACGTTCGGCGGAAGGTCGAAGCCCAGCTCGGCGGGAAATCGAAGGGCGAACCCGCGCCCCGAGAGGACGATGTGACCGTCCTCCCGAGCCACGGTGGCCGGGAGGAAGTTCATCGCCGGGCTACCGATGAACCCCGCCACAAACTGGTTCGAGGGGTGGTCGTAGGTCTCCTGCGGCCCCGCGTACTGCTGGATCAGTCCGTCCTTCATCACGGCGATCTTGTCGCCGAGCGTCATCGCCTCGACCTGATCGTGTGTCACGTAGACCGTCGTCGTCCGCAGCTTGTGGTGGAGCTGCTCGAGTTCGGTCCGCATTTGAACGCGAAGCTTCGCGTCCAGGTTCGACAGGGGCTCGTCGAACAAGAAGACCTTTGGGTTTCGCACGATGGCGCGGCCGACGGCCACGCGCTGGCGCTGTCCGCCGGACAGCTCGCGGGGCTTGCTCTTCAGCTTTCCCTCGATGCCGAGCAGCATCGCGGCCTCCTGGACGCGCTTCTTGATCTCCGCTTTTGGGTACTTGCGGAGTTTGAGCCCGAACGCCATGTTGTTGTAGACGTCCATGTGCGGGTACAGGGCGTAGTTCTGAAACACCATCGCGATGTCGCGATCCTTCGGAGGAACCTGATTCACCACTCGGTCGCCGATGCGAACCTCCCCGTGGGTGATCTCCTCCAGCCCCGCAATCATCCGCAGGGTCGTCGTCTTTCCGCATCCGGACGGGCCGACGAGGACGGTGAACTTGCCGTCCTCGATGACCATGGAGATGTCGTCGACCGCGGCGAAATCTCCGAACCGCTTTGTCACGTGCGTGAGGGTTACTTCCGCCATCGCCCCTCCTCGGGTTCTCGCATGGGGAACCTACACAACGTCAGTTCGCTAGCATAGCGCCTCCGCCCGCGGCCCGCAATCGGCGTCTCGCCGGAAGCTGCTTGCTCCTCCGCGCGGAACGAGTTGGACGCCTCGTCTCGCGCGATGTACCCTCCGCTCGCGCGGGAGCCGCGCCATGCGACACCGTCCGCCGGAAGAGAGCTGCGATGATCGATCACCCGAGAGCCCGCGTCGTACCCGCGGGACTTCTCGACCTCCTCGTTGTCTACGTTGTCTGGGGCAGCACGTACCTCGCCATCCGGGTGGCTGTGAGGCCGGGGGCCGGCTTCCCTCCGTTCGCGCTCGGCGCGCTACGTCTCGTGGCCGCCGGCTCGGCGCTCCTCGCCTGGGGACGATGGAGGAAGTTGCGGCTGCGCCTCACACGAAGGGAGTTCTTCACCCTCGCTCCAGCGGGGCTTCTCCTGTGGCCGTGCGCCAACGGCCTGGTGAACCTCGCGGAGCAGCGTGTTGACTCCGGGTACGCCGCACTTCTGCTCGCGACGGTGCCGATCTGGACGGCGCTCCTCGATGCGCTCCTGAACCGTCGCTCTCCAGGGTGGCGCTTCGTCGCCTCGCTCGGGGTGGGGTTTGCGGGCGTCGGTCTTCTCAGCGTGCCGCGGCTTCTTGCAGCGAGTCCCGCTGATGCCCTCTCCGTCGGGCTCCTCCTTGTGGCTCCCGTGACATGGGCGACGGGCTCGGTGCTTCAGGCGAGACGCCCGGCGGGCACGACACCCGTCGTCTCTGCGGCGTACGTGCAGCTCTTCGGGGCTCTCGGGTTCGCGGCGTTCTCGCTCGCCACGCGCGAACCGTGGCCCACCCCAACGCGGGCCGCGTGGGGCGCGTGGATCTACCTCGTCATCGCCGGATCGATCGCCGCGTTCACATCGTTCGTTCGCGCCCTTCGACTCCTGCCCGCCGGCATCGTGATGACGTACGCGTACGTCAACCCGGTGATCGCCGTCTTGCTCGGCGCCCTCATCCTGCGAGAGCGGATCTCCGCCATGGCGATCGGCGGGATGGCCCTCGTCCTCCTCGGCGTGTGGGGAGTTCTCCGCAATCGACAGGCGGGCCGCGCGCAGCGCCCTCGCTGACCCACCGGGTGTTCCCGCTTCCCCCGTTCCCGGGCTACACCTTCAGCGCGTCGAGGATGATCCGCACGATGATGAGGACCCAGCCGACGATGAGGCCGAGCCAGATGATCTTCCGCGCGAAGTCGATCAGTCCGAACAAGAGGAGAAGCAGCGTGATGAACGCCATGTAGCCGAGCGGCTTCTCGAGGTCCTGCGACACCCGCTGGTTCGTAATGAGGTTCAGGATGTAGAGCATTCCCTGACCCAGGTAGTTGGACACGCTGTCCACGAAGGTCAGGATCTGATCGACGGCGCTCCCCGTCCCGCGCAGGCTCGTCTGCGGCGCGGCCACCTGTTGACCGACTCCCGCCAACGCAACCGCCAAGAGCAGCCCGGCCAACCCGAAGACTGCGATCCGTTTCCCCTTTTCCATGGCCCCTCCCTCTCTCCCAATGGAGTAGAAAAAGAACCTACCACAGAAGCTCCCCCCCAAGCCCATCCCGTCCATCACCTGCCGAGGTGCGGGGGGCCCTGGCGCTCGGACTAGCGCACTTCGCGCCCCTTCCCCGAGTCGAGCTCGTCCAGGAGCTCCCGCGGGTACGGCTCGAAAAAAGCCTGTTCGGCCAAGTACGAGACTTCGAAGCGAACGATCCACGATTGCATGAGTCTCGAGGGGATACTGAGCGGGACGCGCCCGGCGCTATACTCGCCGAGGGTCGCTAAGAAGAACGCCTTCTCCCGGGGCGCGAGCCGCTCCGAGACGTAGCCGAGCGCGTGCATGAGAACGTTCACCGCTGACCCTCTCCGCGGGGCGCGGGCCATGGCGATCGCGAAGCGAGCCGCATACTCGACAAACACCTCGGATGGCGCCCGCCGCTCCGGGTTCGCGACCAGGCGCCCAAGTTCCCTCATCCCAACTTGGCTGTACGCCATCAAGAGCAGCTTGTGTCCAGCGTGGAACTCGACAAGCGCACGCATCTCCCCGCTTCCTGCTACGGCGCGTAGCCGCGAGCGAGCGAAGAGCCGCGTCAAGAAGTGCTGGCGGATGTCGAGGTGTCTGAGCCTTCCTTCGTCTTCAACCGCGCCGCCTGAGAGCCGCCCGGCAACGGCTCCCCCGAAGAGCCCCGACGTCCTCCTCGATGTCGACCCGCGCTCGGCGCTCGTGTAGGCCTTGACGTCGCGGACTCCGCACGACGGCGATCCCGACTTGAGCACCGCTCCGTCGTAGAGCACCTCGGCGTCCGCCAAGAACACATCGGCGAAGGAGCGCATCGAGGCGGTGACGTCGAGCCCCGTCTCCGGCTGGACGAGGCGGGTGGCCTCGTTCGTCCCGAGAAGACGGATTGGAGCGCGGGGTACCCCGAGGCCAATCGACACCTCCGGGCACACGGCGACAGCGCTCACGAACGGCCTCAACGCTTCGACGATCG
>CAZWQN010000125.1:0-3374 GCA_964635895.1 uncultured Thermotogae bacterium
GCAAGGACGAACTGGTCGGGCGCCAAGTGTCGGCGCGCGGCGGGGTCGTTCGCTGCGCCGTAGCCAGTGACCGCGTCCGTTTGAGTGGCCAGACTGTCACCGTCGTCCGCGGAGAGTGGGTCGGCGCATAGCGGCTCTCCGACCTCCACTATCGAGTCGGAGGCGGCGAGTCGGACTCCGAGGCTTCGCTCCCTTCCGCAGGATGTTCCTCGGCGGGTCGCGGCGAGGCGTCATCGTGGGCCCTTCGCTCCAGCAGGTGCGCGACCAGCGGACCGCGCTCCGCGCACAGTAACCGAGGACCGTCGGCGACTCTGGGTGCGCTCGAATAGACCTGCTGGGCGCGAAGCCGCCACACAAGCCGGTACACGCCGCCGAGCGTGACGATGACCACGACGATCATCAGGACGAGGAACCCGAACGCTTGGACGCCCATCTCGGCGAGCGCCTGCTCGTCGGCCCCGAGCCGCGCCAGAACCATCGGCCCGAAGTCGTACGCCCCGTGGATGAACACCGCGATCGCGAGCCCTGTCCAGATGGCGCCTCGGCGGAAGAGAAGCCGCGATCGAGCCACGGAATACCCGAGAATCGCTCCTTCCGCGGCATGCATGGGAACTGCGGTCACGCCACGCAGCACCGCGACGATCCATCCTCCGCTGGCCACATACAGCGCGTTCTCGATCGCGGCGAAGCCGAGCGCGGCGGTCGCTCCGTACACAAGCCCGTCCATCGGCTCATCGAAGCTCCTGCGGCGGGCGCAGTAGCAGGCAATGACCAGAAGCTTCAGGAGCTCTTCGGTGATCGCCGCGACCGCAAACGCGTCATACGCCGCTCCGCCGAAGAGGCCGAACGACCTGCCCGGAATGGCCGCTATGACGAGCGAGACGAAGATCGCGGGGAGCGCGATGACGATTCCGAGAAGGAATGTCACGGCGACGGTCGTCCGCGGCTCGCGGCGTAGGTCCCGGGTGAAGAAGAACCGGAGCAAGAGCGCGATCGGCAGAATCGTGAAGATAACAGCGACAAGGACCCGGATGCTCGCCACGCTCTCCGCTGGACCCGTCCGTCGGGCCGTACCTCCCCTCGCTTCCAGGCAGTGCCAACATAACAGCCCTGAGGACGCGAGTCAACCAACGTCCCAACGCATCTTCACATCCAAGACGTAGGGGAGTCCGCAGTCTTCCGCGGGGTGCCGTCCGGCTGCGAGTGGTGCCCCTTCCCAGCCGCCTCAGGTCGCCGCGGGGCGGCGGTGAGTCTGGCTCAGGGTATTCTCGTCACGCTCGTACTCCCTCTCCATGAGAGGGCTGGACAGCACGAAGTCGGCCGTGGACCGGTTGCAGGCGATCGGCGTGTTGTACACGACGGCAATCCGCAGGAGCGCCTTGACGTCGACATCGTGCGGCTGTGGCTGGAGCGGATCCGAGAAGAAGACGACAAGGTCGATGCGCCCCTCGGCAAGCGCCGCTCCAACCTGTTGGTCGCCTCCGAGCGGACCGCTGAGGAATCGGGTGACGGACAGCCCGAGTTCCCGCTCAAGAAGGGCTCCGGTCGAGCCCGTCGCGAACAGCTCGTGGCGCTCGAGCGTCGCTCGGTTCCGGCGAACCCACTCGAGCAAGCTGGGTTTCTGATGGTCGTGGGCGATGAGGGCGATCCGCTTCTTCACCGCCATGCGCGTGGCCTGGATGTCCATAGATGCCTCCGTCCCGTCCTCTGGTTTTTCCCCAGCGTAGTCCGCAGTGCGTTTCCCGACCAGCCCCGGCGCTTCCGCAGAATAGCCCCCGTGGGTACGATGGTTCGTGGACGCCGCTGCTTGCGGCCCCGAAAGGAGAGATCCGTGAACCCCAAGCAAGCCGAGTTCTACTCCGCGGTAGAGACCTTCGTCGATGCGTTCCTGCGCCAGGCACCGGTCGCCGCCACGGAGCTGGGAGATCACCGGTTCGACGGGATCCTTAGCAGGCACACGCCCGAGGCGCTGCGAAGCCAGGAGGCCCAGCTGCGAGACGGCCTGCGAACTCTTGTCGAACTGGACGTCGTGGGCTTCACTCCGGATGCGGCGATCGACCACGCCGTCATGGTCCACTTGGTTCGAGCGCTCCTCCGAGACTTCGACCCTCTCCGCTCGCACGAACGCTCCCCCGGCACGTACATCGAGGAGTGCCTGGGAGGCGTCTTCCTCCTCCTTATCCGTGACTTCGTGCCGTTCCCCGCGCGGATGAGGTTGGTGCTCGGCCGCCTCCGCGAGGTGCCTCGCGTGCTCGCCGAGGCGAAGCAGGTCCTTGTTCCGGAGCAGGTCCCGCCGGTGTGGGCCGAGATGGCCCTCGACAGCGCCGCCCAAGGGCGAGGGCTGTTCACGGTTCTCGTTCCTTTCCTTGCTCTGCGGACGCCGTGGCTCTTCCCGCAGATCGTCGTCGCTGCCCGCCGCGCGGCGAGGGCCCTCGACAGCTACGCGCGCTTCCTGCGCAAGGACGTCGCCCCCCGAGCGCGCGGCGACTTCGCCGTCGGCAAGGTCGTATTCGAAGAGATGCTCCACGACCAGCACCTGCTCGACGTCTCGGCCGACGAGCTTCTCCAGATCGGGCAACGCCTGTTCGACGAGACGCAACGCTCGATGGACGAGCTCGGGCGAAAGCTCTCCCCCACGAAGAGCGCACGGCAGATCCTCGAAGAGGCCAAGAAGAGACATCCGGAAGCAGACGAGCTGCTTGAGACGTACCGTCGCGAGGTGGCCCGTGCCCGCGCCTTTGTCGTTGAGCACGGGATCGCCACCATCCCCGACGGAGAGACACTCCGCATTGAGCCGACCCCCGCGTACCTGCGCGGCGTCCTCCCGTATGCGGCCTACATGCCGGCAGGGCTCCTCGAGTCGAAGCAGGAGGGTGTGTTCCTCGTGACCCCCGTGCCGCGGCGCGCGTCGGTCGAGGCCCGCGAAGCCAAGCTGCGGGGCCACAACACCGCCAAGCTCCCGCTCACCACGTTGCACGAGGGGTACCCCGGCCATCACCTTCAGCTCGTTCACGCGAACCGAACCGCGACCCTGCCGCGCAAGTTGGCGTCGGCCTTGTCGAGCCTGTTCGTCGAAGGGTGGGCCTTCTACTGCGAAGAGCTGATGGAACAACTTGGGTACCTCACGGACCCGGTCCAACCGCTGGCGCGGCGCAAGGATCAGCTCTGGCGAGCGGCGCGCATCATCCTCGACGTCTCCCTTCACACGCGGGGCATGACGGTCAAGGATGCGATCGCCTTTCTCGTCAACCGCGTAGGACTCGAACCCGACGACGCCAAGGCCGAGGTCCACCGCTACACGCAGAACCCAACGCAGCCCATGAGCTACCTCATCGGGAAGCTCGAGATCCTGAAGCTCATCGACGCGTACAAGG
>CAZWQN010000126.1:0-3348 GCA_964635895.1 uncultured Thermotogae bacterium
GACGCCGAGTCGAGGTAGAACATGTGCCCCGCCTCGTACATGTGCATCTCGACGTTCGCTCGCAACTGCGCGTCGACGTTCATGTGGCTCACCATGTACTCGGTCGCGAGGAGCGGCGTCGCGAGATCGTAGTACCCCTGCCCGACGAAGACCTTCATGTAGGGGTTCTTCGCCATGGCGGTGCGCAGCGTCTCCCCCGTCGCTGGGAGGTAGCCCTTCTCGTACTCCCACTTCTCGTTCACCTTGTTGGAGAGCGTCTCGTACACGAGGTCGGTCTCGATGCCCAGTTGGGAGCGGGCGTAGTGGCAGAATGTCGACGTGTAGGGAGGGGTGATCGCGTGCATCGAGGGGTCGAATTCGGGAACCTCGGTCACGGCGAGGGCCTCGACGCCCTTGAAGCGGGAGTCGAGGCGGCCGATGCTTCGCTTCTCGCTGCGCAGCAGTTCCTTGCAGAAGCGGAAGATGTCGACGCGCAGGTTGGTGCCGAGTACGTAGCCCAGATCGAGCCCGGTGTAGTCCGCGAGCTTCTTCGCCACCGCCCGGCGCTCGCCGTCGCCGAGCCGATCGCCTTTCATCAACGCCCCGGTCAGCGGTCCCTCGGACCACGACTTGACCTCGGCAACGAGATCGCCAACTGGCTTGGTCTGCAGCGGCTCCCTCAGCTTCTTGTGATACCACGCTGTGGCGGCGTAGGTCGGGACGAAGAGCTGGAAGGGGAGGTCGTTCGCGTGTCCGAAGCGGATGGCGAGGTGGTCGAGGACGGTCGAGAGGAGGAAGATCCCGTTGAAGGTGACGCCGCGATCCACGAGGTGTCCGGCGAGCCCGGCGGCGCGCGTCGTGCCGTAGCTCTCCCCAGCGAGGAAAAGAGGCGACGTCCACCGCCCGTACCGCGTCAGGTACAAGCGGATGAACTCGCCGACGGAGTCGATGTCGCCCTGGAATCCCCAGAACTTCTTGTCGAGTTCTCCCTTGGCGGCACGGCTATACCCCGTCCCCACGGGGTCGACGAACACGAGGTCGGTCTCGCCGAGCCACGTCTGCTGGTTGTCCTCGACCCGGAACGGAGGCTGGGGCATCCACCCTTCCTTCTCCATCCGCACCCGTTTGGGTCCGAGCGCGCCCATGTGAAGCCAGATGGACGAAGATCCCGGCCCTCCGTTGAAGGCAAACGTGAGAGGACGGGCCGAACGATCCTCGACGCCCTCGATCTCGTAGGCCGTGAAGAAGACTTCCGCCTCGGTCTCGTCAAACTCGTCTTTCAGCGGCAGGGCACCGGCGCGCGCGACGTACCGGAGGCGGCGATCCCCCACGGTGATCTCGTGATGAGTCTCGACCGGCTCGATGCCGAGGAGCTTTCGTTTCTTCTCTTTTGCTTCCCCATCCTTCTTCGCTTCGGTGGTCTTCGTCTCTTCGGCCATGTTCACGCTCCTCGGGCTGCGACGTTGGTTGGGTCATTGTACAGGGAGTCGGTTTCCGGCCGCGGGGTGCGTCCAACGGCGACGTCGCGTATTCTGATCTGGCAATGGATCGACTCGAGAGGCTGCGTCAGACCGTCGATGGGATCCTCGACAAGCTCGCCGGCGCCGAGGATCGTCGCTCTGGATTCGTCCACCTGTACGGGGTCTCGGCGGCGGCGGCTCTCCTCGCTTTGCGGCGTGGAGAGAACGTTCTGCTCGCAGCGGCGGCGGGGATGCTCCATGACCTGTCGACCTACGAGGACGGGACCTCGGAGCGCCACGCGGAAAGGAGCGCTCGCCGCGCGGCCGACCTGCTGCGAAGCCTGGACACGTTCACGGATTCGGAGATCGGCGTTGTCTGTTCGGCGATCTCGCGGCACGGCGACAAGGCCGCCCGCCACGGCTCCTTCGACGAGCTGCTCAAGGATGCCGACGTGCTCGAGCACCTTCTCTACCATCCGGATCTGCCACCGCTTGAGGCGCACGCCGCGCGCCGTGCGGCACTGCGACTCGAGCTCGGCCTTTCGTTTCCCGCGCCACTGGACAGCCCGTCCGGTTTCTGACCCCCGCGCGGGGCCTCTCCGACGGGTAGACTAGGGGAGATGGCGATTCCCAAGGATGCGACACGAACGAAGATCGTCTGTACCTTAGGTCCCGCGACGCGCGACCCCGACGCCATCCGCGCGCTCGTGCGCGCGGGGATGGACGTCGTTCGCGTCAACTACTCCCACGGAACCGCGGACGAGCACGAACGGACGATCCGCCTCGTTCGGGAGATCGCCGCGGAGGAGCGGGCAACCGTCGCCGTCCTCGCGGACCTCCAAGGGCCGAAACTGCGCCTCGGGGATCTGGCGCACCCAGTCGGCCTCTCCGTCGGCGATCGGATCACGCTTTGCGACGACGCCCGCGCCGACGGATCTGACCGGAGATTCCCTCTTCCGCACCCGGAGCTGATCGAGAGACTCCAACCCGGCGGCCGCCTTGTCTTCGGCGACGGCGAGCCGGAGGCCGTCGTGCGGGAGGTGGGCCCCCACGCTGTGGTCGCTGAGGTGACCGTCGCGGGCCAGCTCACGTCTCGGAAGGGCGTCGTGGCGCCAGGAGCCGCCGCCGCGCTCGCGGCGTTCACGGCCAAGGATCGGGACGACGCGGCGTCGGCCGTCGCAATGGGTGCGGACTACGTGGCGCTCTCCTTCGTCCGCACGGGCGGCGACGTGCGCCGGTTGCGGGACCACCTGGCAATGCTGCCCGGCGGCGCCGAGGTTGGCATCGTCGCCAAGATCGAGAAGCCTGACGCCATCAAGAACCTCGACGATATCCTGCAGGCAGCGGATGCGGTGATGGTGGCTCGCGGCGACCTCGGCGTGGAGATGTCCCCGCAGGACGTCCCGATGCACCAGAAGGCGATCATCCGCCACGCAAACCGGCTCGGGAAGCCGGTGATCACCGCGACGCAGATGTTGCAGTCGATGACCGTAAGCCCGCGCCCGACGCGGGCCGAGGCGAGCGACGTGGCGAACGCGATCCTCGACGGCACCGATGCCTTGATGCTGTCGGCCGAGACGGCGACCGGTAAGTTCCCGCTGCAGGCTGCGGCGGTGATGCGCGAGATCGCGGCGATTGCCGAGAAACACGTGCCATGGCGCGTCGACGACGCCGCAGCGCACAGGGACGAGCACCCCTACCCCGTCACGAGTGCGATCAGCGAAGCCGTTGTTCGGATCGCCGACCAAGTCGGGGCGCGGCTGATCGTCGCCTCCACGTGGTCTGGGTACACGGCACGGCAGATCGCGAAGGAGCGGCCGCGCCAGACGATCATTGCCCTCACGCCCGACCCAAGGGTGCAGCGGCAGCTGGCCCTCGTGTGGGGCGTTGTCCCCGTATTGGTTTCAGA
>CAZWQN010000127.1:0-3327 GCA_964635895.1 uncultured Thermotogae bacterium
CTAGGTCGGCCGACACGCGCTGGGGAATCAGGCCCGACCCGGTCTCGAAGAGGAGCACACCCCACTGCGGAGCGGTCCCGAGAACGACGCCGTGTACCCGGCTGCCGTCGTCGCGAGGTGCGTACGTGAACGTCCCGCGAATCTGCCCGTCCCACGTCTGGACATCGAAGGTTTCTAGGACCGGACTGGTGCACGACGGGCAGGGATCGATCTTCCCCCATGCGTCCGCCAGGGCGGCCTCCGGCGTGTCCCCCTTGGCGACAAGGGCCCAACCCTTGAGGGCGGGCACCGGGGACGCGATCTCCGCGCCGTATTCGGTCTCCACGACCGTCCACCCAGCTGGCACGGGGAACTGAAGGGCTCCACCCACGGTCGCGAACGCCCGATCCACGGCGATGAACTCGCTCGGTCCCCGGTCGGGCAGATACGCCACGGCATAGGCGATGAGGACAATCGCGACCCAAATCCCTGCGAGCAACAGCGCGTTCCGCATTCCCGCACCTCCTCCGACACCTGATCCAGAAACGCCCATCATTCTAGGGCGCTTCCTGCTCCACGCCAACTCGCGATCGAGGCAGCCAACCCACTTCCCGACTCCGCCCTCGTCGTTTGCCTCTCCCAGCCGGGGTGCCTACAATCGAGCGGGTGAGCGAGATGAAACGGGTGCCGGATCTCTTGACGTTATCGCGCGGTGTGATCGCGGTGGCCATCTTCTCGTTGGGGTTCGTCGGCAAGAGCGCGCTCGAGGCGGTCGTCGTTCTCACCATGATCGGCTGGACCACGGACATCTTCGACGGGCGTTTGGCCCGCAGATACAACAAGCCACCGACGTGGGTCGGCGAGCAGGAGTTCACCTTCGACATGATGATGGTGTTCTCCGCGCTCTGCTTCCTCGTGATGGTCGGCCTCATCCCCATCATTCCTGCCGTGATCTACGTCGCGGTGGCTGCCGCGTGCATTGCCTACTTCCGCTCCAAGTCGGTGACGATGTCGTTCGCTTTTCCGCTCGTCGCGCTGCCCCTCGTCGTGGCGACCTGGGAAGCGCCGCGCGCCGCCGTCATCTTCCTCGGGTGGATTGTCGCCGCGTTGTTGCTCGATTGGGCACGGTTCAAGGGCGTCGTCCTCGAGTTCATCGAGAACGCCAGGAAGCTGGGAAAGCGCTAGAGCAGCCTGTTGTTTCGCGCCTTCCCGAGATGCTCGTAGGCCCGATCCGTGGCGAGGCGGCCTTGCGGCGTCCTCTGAAGGAATCCCTCCTGGAGCAGGAACGGCTCCACCACGTCGGTGATGGTGTCCTTCTCCTCCGACAAGCACGCCGCGAGGGTGTCAAGCCCGACCGGCCCGCCGGCGAACTTCTCAACCAACGCCCGGAGGACCGCGCGATCGAGTTCGTCGAGACCCGCCTCGTCGATCTGGAGCAACTCGAGGGCCGAGCGGGCGATCGCTCGGTCGATCCGCCCCTCCGCCTTCACTTCGGCGTAGTCCCTCGTCCGGCGCAGCAGCCGGTTCGCGATGCGGGGCGTTCCGCGCGCCCGCTTGGCAAGCTCCGCGGCGCCCTCCGCCGTGACGGGGATGCCGAGCAGCTCCCCCGACCGGATCACGATCCGGGCCAGTTCCTCCACGGCGTAGAAACCCAGCCGAAACGAGACCTCGAATCGGTCGCGCATCGGCGCGGAGAGCAGGCCGGCGCGCGTTGTGGCGCCGACAAGGGTGAACGCCGGGAGATCGATCCGGAGGGACTGGGCGTTTGGCCCCTCCCCGAGGATGATGTCGATCTTTCCATCCTCCATAGCCGGGTAGAGGATCTCCTCGACGTTGCGGCGCAGACGGTGAATCTCATCGATGAAGAACACATCCCCCGGATGCAAATTGGTGAGGATGGCGGCGAGGTCTCCGGCCTTCTCGATCGCCGGGCCCGAGCTGATCCGGAATCCGACCCCCATCTCGGCGGCGATGATCTGGGCAAGGGTCGTCTTCCCGAGACCCGGCGGGCCGTTCAGAAGGACGTGGTCCAGGGGCTCGCCGCGACCCTTGGCAGCGGAGATGTAGATCCCAAGCTTCTCCTTGACCTCTTCCTGGCCGACGAACTCGGCGATCGACCGGGGGCGAAGAGAAGAGAGGACGACCTCCTCCTCCGGCTCCATCGCGGCGATCCGCTCTGTTCTCATCGCAACGGGATTCTACGGCGCGCCCTCGCCGCGCTTCAACTCGTCATGCGCTGCCGCGCGCGGAGCGGTACCATCGAACGAGGAGGGTGCAGACGTGAGACAGACTGCGGTCGCCATCGGCACGTTCGACGGTGTCCACCGTGGGCATCAGCGGATTCTGGCCGAGACGAAGAGGCTCGCCACGGCGAACGGCCTCCAGAGCGTCGCCTACACGTTCGACGGCCCCCCGCGCTCGTTTGGAGGAGGCAACGAGGGCCTTCTTCTGCTCCCGCCGGAGACGAAGCAAGAGCTTCTCCTGTCGTGGGTTGACCGGGTCGAGAGCGCGTCGTTCCCGACCGTGCGCAATCTGGAGCCCGCCGCGTTCGTCGACCACGTCCTGGTGCGGGAACTCGCAAGCCGGCGCGTCGTCGTGGGCGCGTCGTTTCGGTTTGGGCGGGATCGCAGAGGAGACCCGAACTGCCTTCTTGGCTTGGCGGCGAACCGCGGGATGAGTGTGCACGTCCTCCCGGAACTCGAAATCCACGGCGCTCCCGTGAGCAGCACGAGAATCCGCGATCGCCTGCGCTCCGGAGACGTCGAGTCCGCCGCGGAGCTTCTCGGGCGCCCTCCGATGATCCTCGGAGTCGTCGGGCTCGGCGACCGCATCGGACGGACCCTCGGCTTTCCCACCGCCAATCTGAAGACAGATCCCCGCGTGCTGATCCCCGCTCCAGGGATCTACTTCGCCCACGCGCTTCGCGCCGTCGCCCCCTCTCACGCGCTCGTGTATATCGGCACGCGCCCCACGCTGCCCGCCGGCGAGCTGCGTTGCGAGGTCCACTTGTTGACCCCTCCGGACCGCGAGCTCTACGGGCAGAGCCTCGAAGTTCAGCTTCTCCGCAGGATTCGCGAGGACCGCAGATTCCCGACGCTCGACGCGCTGCGGGACCAGATCGCCGACGACGTCGATCGGGCTCGCGTGCTCGCCGCCGCTTTTCCAATTCCCAAGGGGCCCGCGACCGGTTGAAACCGAGAACTCCGTCTCCTACCATTGTCGGCGGCATGATCACGCTCGGCTTGGATACGTCCGAGGCTCTCGGGGGCGTGGCGCTGGTCGGCCCGGACGATCTTCACTCCGAGCGAACGCTCGAGGAGCCCGCGCGCTACGCCGAGTCGCTTCTGC
>CAZWQN010000128.1:0-3213 GCA_964635895.1 uncultured Thermotogae bacterium
GGGTTGTGGCAATGGTGGGGGACGGGATCAACGACGCGCCCGCGCTGCGGGCGGCGAACGTCGGGATCGCCCTCGGCACGGGGACGGACATCGCGATCGAGACGGGCGACGTCACCCTGGTGTCTGGGGACCCGCGGGCGGTCGCTCGCGCGATCCGGCTGTCCCGCGCGACCTTCCGAAAGATCCGACAGAACCTGTTCTGGGCCTTCTTCTACAATGTCGTGGCGATCCCGCTCGCGGTGCTGGGACTCCTGCATCCTCTCGTCGCGGAGGCGGCGATGGCGCTATCCTCGATCAACGTGGTCGCGAACGCGAGCCGGCTGCGCAGGGCGCGCTTGGGCGTCTGACGGCCCCGGGGCGCGTGGCGATTGTCCCCGCTTCCGACGGCGGGGTATAATGACTGCGCGTGCCAATAGCTTCTCGATCGGCTATTGGCACAAATCCTTTCCTCGGAGGTCTGGGGATGAAGGTCACACTCACGGCCATCAAGGCGGACGTTGGGAGCATCGGCGGTCACCTGTGTCCGAGCAAGGCGCTGCTCGACGCGGTGCGCGACGCGGTCCGGGACGGCGGCAAGGGACGGGTCATCGACTTCACGGTCACCCACACCGGAGACGATGTGGCCATCCTGATGTCGCACGAGAGGGGAACCGACGATTCGGCGATTCACAAGCTCGCCTGGGATGCGTTCCTGGCTGGCACGAGCGTCGCCAAGCAGCAGGGCCTCTACGGCGCTGGACAGGACCTTCTCAAGGATGCCTTCTCCGGGAACGCGAAGGGGCTGGGTCCCGCGGTCGCGGAGATGACGTTCGAGGAGCGACCGAACGAACCGTTTCTGATGTTCACGGCCGACAAGACCGAGCCGGGCGCGTACAACCTTCCGCTCTACTTGGCGTTCGCCGACCCGATGTACTGCTCTGGCCTCGTGCTGTCCTCGGACGTCGGAGAGGGGTTCGCCTTCACGGTCATGGACGTCGACCACATCGAAGGCGATCGCGTCATCGAGCTTGTGACGCCGGAGGAGGCGTACGACCTCGTCGCGCTCCTCCGCGACAACGGGCGGTTCGTGGTCGAGTCGATCCGGTCCCGCCACGACGGCGACATCGCCGCCGTCTGCTGCACGACGCGGCTGCGAAACATCGCGGGCAAGTACGTCGGGAAGGACGACCCCATCCTGCTCGTGCGGACGCAGAAGAGCTTCCCCGCGACGGGCGAGGCGGTTGCGCCCTTCCAGATCGCGCACTTGGTCTCCGGATTCATGCGCGGCAGCCACACCGGCCCGTTGATGCCGGTGAAGGCCGGAAGCACGGTGTCGTTCTTCGACGGACCGCCGATCGTCTCCTGCCTTGCGTTCTCCGTGCGCGAGGGGAAACTGACGGAGCCCGTCGATGTGTTCGATCATCCCTACTGGGACTGGGTTCGTGACAAGGCCTCCCAGAAGGCGTTCTTCATCCGCGAGCAGGGGTTCTCCGGGCCGGCGATGCTTGGCTACCACGACCTCGAGTACGGGGGAATCACCGCGCGCATGGGGAAGCTCGACGCGAGGTTCCGCGTCCGAGCCAAGGGGTAGGCGGGTCATGGCTTCGATCGACCTCGCGTCGCGGATCGAACGGGTGTTGTGGAGCGAGGAGGCCATCATCGCCCGGACGCGCGATCTGGCGGAAGAGATCACCGCCGACTACACGACCGGCGGCTCTGCCCGGGACGCAGCCGGCCGGCCGCTGCTCCTCGTGTGCATCCTGCGCGGCGCGCTCGTCTTCATGGCCGACCTGGCGCGCCAGATGCGCATGCCGGTTGAGTACGACCTCATCAGCGTTTCGTCGTACGGCAGCGGGACCGCCCCGGGCGCCGTGCGCCTGGTGAAGGACCTCGAGCGACCGATCGAGGGCCGCGACGTACTGATCGTCGAGGACATCATCGACACCGGGTTCACCATCGAGTACCTGCGCCGAAACCTCCAGGCGAGGGATCCGGCGTCGGTGCGCGTCTGCACGCTCGTCGACAAGGTGGCCCGGCGCGAAATCGCGGCGCAGGTCGACTACGTCGGCTTCGCGTTGGAGAAGGACGCATTCGTCGTCGGCTACGGTATGGATTACGCCGAGCTGTACCGGAACCTGCCCTACATCGGGGTGCTCAAGCCGGAGTACATTCGATGACGGAGGCCGGGGCGTTCATCACCCTCGGCATCGAGACATCGTGCGATGAGACGTCGGCCGCGGTGCTTCGCGGCGAGACGGAGATCCTGTCGAACGTCGTCTACACCCAGGCCGACCTGCACGCGCGCTACGGTGGAGTGGTTCCCGAGGTTGCGTCGCGGAACCACGTGGTGAAGCTGCCGTACATCGTTCGCGACGCGCTGGATGTGGCGCGGATTGACGCGCGCGAGCTGTGTCTCGTTGCGGCGACCTACGGGCCGGGGCTCGTCGGTCCCCTGATCGTCGGTCTGTCTCACGCGAAAGGGATGGCGTTCGTTCTCGGCGTCCCGTTCCTCGGCGTGAATCACCTCGAAGGTCATTTGTTCGGTCATCGGCTCCATCGCCCCGAGCTGGAGCCGCCGTTCATGGCCCTCGTCGTGTCCGGCGGGCACACCGCCCTCGTCGACGTCCTCCGATACGGCGAGTACCACGTCATCGGTTCGACGGTCGACGACGCCGCGGGCGAGGCCCTCGACAAGATCGGGAAAATGGTGGGCATCGGGTACCCCGCTGGCGCCGAGATCGATCGCCTTGCGTCGGCCGGCAACCCGGAGGCGATCGCGCTTCCGCGCCCGATGGACGCCTCGCCGGGGTTCGACTTCAGCTTCTCCGGGCTCAAGACGGCCGTGCTCTACCACCTGCGGAAGAACCCCCGCGAGAAGCGGGAGGACATTGCCGCGTCGGTGCTGGCGAGCGTGGTCGACGTCCTGACGAAGAAGTCGCTCGAGGCCACCTGGCGTCTCCACCGGACGAAGCTCGTCGTCGTGGGCGGCGTGGCGGCGAACCAGCACCTGCGGCGGCGCCTGACGAGCGACGGCGCGAAGCGCGGAGTCGAGGTCAGCTTTCCGCCTCTGGCCCTCTGCACGGACAACGCGGCGATGATCGCCGCGGCGGCCGCCTACCGGCACTTATCGCTCGGCGAGTCGCACCCTCTGTCGTTGACCCCGGAGCCGTCGCTGTCGCTCTAGAGAAGCGGGGCGAACCGAGCGGGCAGCAGAGCGCAGGTCGATCAGTCGCC
>CAZWQN010000129.1:0-3208 GCA_964635895.1 uncultured Thermotogae bacterium
GACGCGACGGGCTTGCCGTGGTCGATGAGGTAGGCGTGGTCGGTGATCGACAGGGTGTCGCGGACGTTGTGGTCGGTGATGACGACGCCGATGCCGCGGTCACGGAGCGACTGGATCTCCTTCTGCAGGTCGGCGATGGAGATGGGGTCGATGCCGGAGAAAGGCTCGTCGAGGAGGATGTAGCGCGGCGATGTGGCAAGAGATCGTGCGATCTCGAGCCGGCGCCGCTCGCCGGAGGACAGGGTCCCAGCAATTTGATCGCCAAGCTCGGCAAGGCCGAACTCGGTGAGCAGCTCTTCCCGGCGGGCTTCTCGGTTCTCTCCCTCGGTCCACTCGAGCGCCATGTCGAGGTTCCTCCGCACGGTGGCCTTGGTGAACACGGACGGCTCCTGCAGCAGGTAGCCGATGCCAAGCCGCGCCCGCCGGTAAAAGGGGAGCCGCGACAGGTCCTCGCCGTCGAGGAGAACTCGCCCTCCGTCGGCGGGCGTGAATCCGACGATCATGTTGAACGTCGTGGTTTTCCCCGCGCCGTTCGGGCCGAGGAGGCCGACGATGCGGCCGGGCTCGATCAACAGGGTGACGCCGTCGACGACGGTTCGCGCCCCGTACCGCTTGACGAGACTCAGACCCTCAAGAGCCACGTTCGCCCCCCAACTTCGACAGCTCAGCGTCGATGGAGACGTTCCCGCGGAGAACCCACCCGTCCTCGCACACTTCGGCGCCGTCAGCGGTCGCGGTGAAGCCTTCCCCCTCAGCGGTCACCCCGCCGGACAGCGTGACGGACTCGCCGTCGAGGGTCGCGGTCAGGCGTTCGGCGTCGAGGGTTCCATCCTCGGACTCGGCGTGCACGGCTCCGACGAGCGTCAGCTCGTCCTCGGCGAGAAGCCCGCGCTCGCTGGCCACGGACATCTCCTGCTCGCCGCGCAGGGTTACGGCCACCCCGGCCAGCTCGCCGCGACGCTGATGGAGATCGTAGCGGAACTGCTCGGCGCGGAGATCGCCGTCCTCGTACGAGAGGGTGGTCTCCGCGGACTCGAGCGTCTCGGCGTCCTCACGCCACGTGACGGCGTCACTCTCGATGACAAGGCCGTCGTCCCGCTCGATCGACACTGCGCCCTCGAGCCGCCCGATCTCTCCCTTGCGGATCAGTCGGTCGGCCCGCGCACGGATCGGGTCCTTACCTTCCTGGAACAGGTCCACCGCGACGTCGGCGAGGGTCCCTTCACGCTCGATGATCTCGCCCCGCACGGCGCGGATCTCCCACGTGGGGTCGCCGGCCTCGGAGTACCCCCGCATGACCACAGTGGTTGCTTCGGCCGCCGCCGTCGGCGAAAACGCGCCCGGTTTCGTGAAGGTGAGGAACAGGGCAACCGCTCCCGCTACGAGGCCCGTGGCGATGAGGAGGATCTTCGTTGTTCGCGACATGAGCGGACGAACCCGCGGAAGAGCGGGTGCGGATCGAGGAACCGCGACGTGAACTCGGGGTGGAACTGGACGCCCACGAACCACGGGTGCTTGGGCAGCTCGAGGATCTCGACCAGTTCGCCGCCGGGCGAGGTTCCCGCGACCCGCATGCCGGCCTTCTCGAAGCGGTCGGCGTAGTTCGGGTTGAACTCGAACCGGTGGCGGTGGCGCTCCTCGATCGTCTCGCGGCCGTAGCACGTCCGGCTGGTCGTTCCGGCGCGAAGCTTCGCTGGGTACGCGCCGAGGCGCATCGTTCCCCCTTTTTGGACGACGCGCTTCTGGTCCTCGAGGAGGGCGATCACGGGGTCCGGCGTGTCGGCGTCGAACTCCGTGCTGTTGGCCTTCGCGAGCCCGAGGACGTGGCGGGCGAACTCGATCGCCGCGCACTCCATGCCGAGGCAGATCCCGAAGTAGGGCACGCCGTGCGTTCGGACGTACTCGACCGCGTCGATCTTCCCCTCGACGCCGCGATCGCCGAACCCGCCGGGGATCAGGAGGCCGTCCTTGTCTTTGAGATGAACCTCGGCGCCGTCGCGGGCGATGTGCTCCGACGAGATCCACTCGAGGTCGACGGCGATCCCCTCGTGGGCGCCGGCGTGCAGGAACGCCTCGCGGATGCTGATGTAGGAGTCCTTGAGCTCGACGTACTTGCCGACGATGCCAACCCGAACGCGCTCCTTGGGCGCCTCGATCCCGCGTACCAGCTCCTGCCACTTGCCGAGGTCGGGGGCGCGCTCCGGGAGGTGGAGGCCGGTTGAGATCGCCTTTGTGAGCCCGTTCTCGTGCAGCGTGAGCGGGGCGTAGTAGCTCGACGGGAGGTCGGGGTCCTCGATCACGTTGTCGCGGGGCACGTCGCAGAACAGGGCGATCTTCGCTTTGACCGCCGGCGGGATCGGGCACTCCGTGCGCGCCACGATGGCGTTCGGCTGGATGCCGATCCCCCGCAGCTCCTTGACGCTGTGCTGGGTGGGCTTCGTCTTGATCTCGTCCGACGTCGACAGGTGCGGGAGAAGGGTCAGGTGGACGAAGAACGTGTCCTCGCGCGCAAGCTCGTCCTTCATCTGCCGCAGCGCCTCGAGGAACGGCTGGCTTTCGATGTCGCCCACGGTGCCGCCGACCTCGACGACGCCGATCTCGGCGTTGGTCTCCTCGAGCGCGAGGCGGATCAGGCGCTTGATCTCGTCGGTGATGTGGGGGATGACCTGCACGGTCTTCCCGAGGAAGGCCCCGACGCGTTCTTGGCGGATGACGTTCCAGTAGACCTGTCCCGTCGTCATGTAGTTCGCGGCGGACAGGCGTTCGTTGAGGAAGCGCTCGTACCGCCCGACGTCGAGGTCGGTCTCCTTGCCGTCGTGGGTGACAAACACCTCGCCGTGCTCGTAGGGGTTCATCGTCCCGGCGTCGACGTTGACGTACGGATCGATCTTCTGAAGGCTGACTCTGTACCCCTGCAGCTTGAAGAGAAGTCCGATGGACGCGGCGACAACACCCTTTCCCAGCCCGGAAAGAACTCCGCCGGTGACGAACACGTACTTGCGCAACGGTTCCCCCCGCACTTCCACGTGGCTGTCACAGCATAAGGGCGCCCCACGGAACGCGCAAGGGCGCTCGACCGTTGAGCCCTGCGGTCGCTCATGCTACAATCACCGCACTCTCGAGCCCTTGTTCGGGCTCGACGGAGGTCGGGAGAGGTCGACATCATGGCGATATTCAAGACGGTGCTCGAGGTTCTCTTCTTCCTGGA
>CAZWQN010000130.1:0-3203 GCA_964635895.1 uncultured Thermotogae bacterium
CCTCGCCATCATCGTCATCCTGTGGGCGAGTGCCCTCTCCTCCGGAGTCCTAAGCAACGTTCCTCTCACGATCGCCATGATCCCCATCCTCAAAGGGGTCGCCCTGCAAGGGATCCCCGTCGCTCCCCTGTGGTGGGCGCTCGCTGTCGGGGTCGGGTTCGGAGCGAACCTGACGCCGGTAGCCTCGGCCGCCAGCATGGTCGTCATCTCGCTGTCCAAGTCCTCCGAAGACCCCATAACATTTCGTCGGTGGCTCCGGTCTGGGACTCCGATCGCCCTGGCAAGCTGCGTTCTCGGCACCGGCGCCCTCCTTCTCGCCTACCGTTTCGGCCTGCTGTAAGCTGTCCGAGTGCCCATGACGTGCCGCGCGTTTTCCTGCGTTCAGTTGTTCGATGTCGACCAGTTTGGCGAGCCGCGCACGGGAGCCGCGTACCTCGTCCGCGGCGACCAAACCGCGCTCGTCGACACCGGGACCGCCCGCAGCGTTCCTCTCCTCACGGCCGCGCTTCGCGGTGTCCGTCTCGATTGGATCCTCGTCACCCACGCCCATCTCGACCACGCGGGGGGCGCCGGCGCCCTCGCCGCCAGCCATCCCGAGGCGACCGTCCTCGCACACCCGCGAGCCGTCCCGCACCTCGCAGCTCCGGCTCGCCTCGAGGAGGGGGTGCGTGCGGCGAGTCCCGAGCTGTTCCCCCTGTACGGGCGGCCGGAGCCCGTGCCGCCGTCCCGAGTCCGCGAGTGTGCCGACGGCGAGGCGTTGGATCTCGGGCAGGGCCTCACGCTCCAGGCCGTCTACACGCCCGGGCACGCGCCCCATCACGTCTGCTGGTTCGAGCGCCGGAACGCGATCCTGTTCGCCGGAGATGCCGTCGGGCACTACGACGTTCCCGTTGACCTGCCGCTGACCGTCCCGCCGCGCTTCGACCTCGAGAAGGGGCGCGCCACGCTGGCCGCGCTGTGCTCCCTCCGACCGCGGACGATCGCGTTCGCGCACTTCGGATTCGCCGACCGCGCCGAGACCCGCCTCGTGGAGTACGGCCGCGCTGTCGAGGAGTGGCTCCGCCGAGTCGCCGCGCTACGCCGCCGCATGACGGAAAGCGAAGTGGTCGACCACATCCTCGGAGAGCAGCCGCTGAACGCTTTGTCCTCGGTGGGCCGAGAGGTCGCCCGCCTCTGCATCGCAGGAGCCCTGGCCTCGCTTCCGGAAGAGGTCCCATGATCATCACCGTCGCTTTGCCCATCCCGGTCGACTCCACGTTCGACTTCGCTCTCCGCGGCGATCGCCCCGCTGAGGTCGTCCTCGGCCGCCGCGTTCGCGTTCGCTTCTCGGGAAAGGAGACGTGGGGGGTCGCCGTGGCCGTTCGCTCGGATGCCGAAGGAGCCGCGGCTCTCGAGCCGGTGCTCGACGTGGCTCCACCTCCCGCCTACCCGCCCGATCTCCTCGAGTTCTGTTCCGCCGTGTGCCGCGACGCCTGCGCCCCGCTCGGACTTCTTCTCAACCGCGCGCTGCCCCGGGCGACGCGCCGCGCTCCTGTTCCGCGAACCGTCGCGCTCGTCGCTCCTCTCCCGGATGTTCTTTCGTACGTCGACCGGATGCAGCGCCGCGCCCCGCGCCAGGTCGCCGCTCTGCGCCGCCTCCTGGCCGCCGCGAGTCCTCTCTCGGAGAACGAGCTCGCTCTCCCACGCAGTTCCGTCGAGCGTCTGATCGAAACCGGCCTCGTCGCCGTCGTCCACGACGAGCCGGCACGCCGCGCGGCAACGACGTGGCCGTCGGACTGGCCTCGCCTCGGCCGGATCCTCTGTGCGGCCGAGAACCGCGTTGAGACGTACGGCCGCCTCCTCGACGCGGCCGCGGCCGAAGGCCGGCAGGCTCTGGTCCTCGTCCCGGAGATCCTCCTCGCCCACCGCCTCTACCGCCGGCTCTCGGGCGGGCGACCGAGGGGAGGCCTCTACCACAGCGGTCTCTCCGACGGCGCTCGCGGAGCCGTGTGGGAGGCCTCCGCCGACGGCTCTCTCCCCTGGGTCGTCGGAACGCGCTCCGCAGCCTTCCTCCCGTTTCGCGACCTCGCGCTCATCGTCGTGGACGAGGAGCAAGATTCGTCCCACAAGCAGTCCGACATGCTCCCCTACTTCCACGCCCGCCGCGCCGCGGAGATCCGGATGAGGGACGGCCTGCTCGTGCTCGGCAGCGCGGCGCCGTCCGTTGAGACGGCGTATGCCGCCAGCCGGGGCGACGTCGCGCGGTCCGAACCGCGCGTCGCGCCGCACCTTCGGTCGTGGGAGTTCGTGCCTCCGGAGTCCCCGACCTGTCTCCTGTCCGCCGGCTTGGTCGGCGACATCGCGCGGACCCTCGACAGCGGCCGCCGCGTCGTCGTCGGGGTCCCGCGGCGCGGCTACTTCCCCGCCGTGATCTGCCGCGCGTGCCGCCGCCCGGTCCGCTGCGACGCGTGCGGAACGAACCTCTCGGTCGGCGCGCGCGGACGCGGGGCCGCCTGCCCGGTCTGCGGACGAGCCCCGGCTCCACCCCGCTGCGGGCATTGCGCGTCGACGGACGTTGCGTTCGTCGGCTTCGGAACGCTCCGCATCGAAGAGGAACTGCGGTCCGAGTTCTCCGGCGCATCGATTCTCCGCGTCGACGCCGACGCGGAGGGCATGCGCAACCCGACGGACGGCGTTCTCGCGCGGCTGGAGGAAACGGCCGACATCGTCCTCGGCACGGCGATGCTCGCCAAAGGACCGCCGCTCGCCCGCGTCGGCCTTGTGGCCGTCCTGGACGTCGATCGCCGCCTCGCGGTACCGGACTTCCGCGCCCGCGAGCGCACCTTCCAGTACCTCACCGGCCTCGCCGCGCTCGGCGGCGAGGCCCGGGTGGTCGTCGTTACGCAGTCTCCGGACCGTTCCGTCTTCCGCTACGTCCAATCAGGGGACTACGAGGGATTCCTCCGCTCCGAGCTGGCGGACCGCGAGGCGTTCGCCTATCCGCCGTTCGCGTACCTTGCTCGCGCCGTCCTCACACGCAGCGATCGGGCCCGTCGCGAGGCCGACGTCGCGCGGCTCCGACACGCGCTCGCCGATCTGCCGGTCCGCATCCTCGGGCCCGCGCCCGACGCCAAGGACGGCCGCCGCGTCGTCTTCCTCCTCAAGGCAGACCGCCGTGACGCGCTCCTCGACGCCTGCCGCCGATGGCTTGCGGCGGGCCTTCC
>CAZWQN010000131.1:0-3184 GCA_964635895.1 uncultured Thermotogae bacterium
CGCGGGGATGTCCGCTGGACGCCCACAAAGCCGATGGCCGCCAGAGTGATCAGCCCCAGGATCCCCCACACGATTCGCATGATCTCCTCCGTTCGCTGTCCGAGAGCCCGCTCCACAGTAGCGGCCGCGGGCAGGAAGGGACAAACGGCGCCGTGAGGAAATCTAGCCCGGCGGCAGAGCGAGGAGATTGGTCAGGTTGTCATGAATTGCACGGCACGGATCGAGCGCGTCGATTCGCCGCAGGACGAAGAAGTGCTTCGCCGTGTCCGGATCGAGGAGGTACTCGTAGGACATGAGAAGAAGAGGATCGCTCGCCCCGATCATGGTCTGCTCGCTCGTCCATTGGACGGCGCCGGTGATCGACCCGTCCTCGAGGATCCACCCCTCGAGGCTCGTAGAGAGGCGGTTCACCACGTAGGCGTTCCCGCCGAGAATCCCGGCGATCGCGACGTGAATCGTGAGACCCGGGTGTCCGTCCCCGTCCTGATCCACAACGCGGGGGTCGAGGGCGTTCGTCGGAAGCGCCTCGCATGCAGGGTCGAGGAGGCGCGCTCCGTGGACCTCGACGCATGGCAACTGAACGAATCGCCATCCTCCGGGCGTTTCCTCCAGGCGCGCTCTGGCAGAGCTCGGGGCGAGGGAGGCGATGAACCGGTCGGGGATCACGGTCGTGACGAGCGGAGGAGCCGTCCGGACGTCCTGTAAGCAGTACGTTCGCCGCAGCGTGAGTCGCGCCCCGTCCTGCTCGATGTCGACGAGCAGTGCGACGATCGTTGTTAGCTCAACGCGTCCGACGATCGGAAGCTCGATCGCGGCGGGCATCACCAGGACGAGCACCCACCGGCCCGACAGGTCCGGAGGCCCTGCGGTCAGCACGCGAAACGACGCGCACACGCACGCCAACGCGACAAGAGCCGCCCCCCCGACCGTACGACCTCTCACCGTACCCCTTTCACCACTCCGCACGGCATTCTACGGGATTCCCGCAGCGCCCGCCGCCAGGGACGGCGGGCGGGCTACCCGTGCCAACGCTTCGGCCCAGCGCCCCGGCAGGTCGCCGAGATCGATCGCGCCGCCTTCGCGGACGAGGATCGGAATCATGTGGAGCGGCGCGTCGACCGTGACCGTCGCCGGTCCGATGTACCGTGTCCCCGTCCACGCGTCGATCCACGCTCCCGGCGGAACGGACACGTCGACCTGAGTTCGGCCTTCCTCCCACACCGGGCGGACGAGGAGATCGGGTCCATAGAGGTACTGGTCCCAGGTGTCGACGTACTCGGGCCGATCGGGATAGGCGAGAACCATCGGCCGTACGATCGGAGTGCCGGTGTCGTGCGCCTGTTGCGCCAGCGCGTACGTGGTGCCGGCAAGAGCGGAGTGAAGCTGTGCGTAGAAGGACCACACCGCCAGAAGCTCCCGATCGTAGACCGTGAGAAAGGAGTACCCGCTTGGACCCAGGACGTCGGCGCTGGCGTCGGGGAGCCATGACCAGGGAGCGAGGTTCGCCGTCGGACCAACCTCCATGATCGGGGTGAAGGCCGAGAACGCGAGCCAACGGGCGAGGACCTCCCGGGGAGGACGGGCGTTGTACCCACCGGTGTCCGATCCCCACACGGGCACGTTCAGGACGGCCGCTCGCTGGACCGCGATGATTGCGGAGCGCAATCCCCACGAAGAGGGGTCCGTGTCGCCGCCCCACGACGCGGTGATGCGCGACATGCCCGACCATCCCGCTCGGTAGAACAACACGAAGTCCTCCGCCCCCGCGGCGTTCGCGGCCGCCTCGGCGGCCCGCGCGAACCAGAGTGGGAACGCGTTGTGCCCCTCTCGATACGGCGTCTCGTCGTGGTAGGCGCCGCGGAAGAGCTGCCCGTCGGGGGGCTTCTCCTCGCCACGGTCCAGTTTGAATCCGGCGATCCCCAGGTCGAACAGCGGGCGCAGCTCGTCGGCCCACCATGCCGCCGCCTCGGAATTCGTGAAGTCGAGGAGCGCGGCATTCGGGAGGTACGGAAGGGTCAACCCGACGTCGTAGCCGCTCGTCATCGCGACGTCGCGTTGACCGTCCATCACCCACGGGCCCACCCACAGAAGCGTCGCGATTCCTCGCTCCTTGAGCCAGCCGACCATCCCGCGAAGATCGGGGAATCGCACCGGATCGGGAAGCATGTCGCCGTAACCGAACGTCCCCGCAGCCCACGGCCGATCGACGACCATCCACGAGCACGGGATCCCGAGCGCCTCCATCATGAGGGCGTCCTCGACGACCATCGAGTTGTACGGGCCCGCGTACGGGGTGCCGTCGTAGAACGCCGGCAGATCCCACACCTCGTCGCGCCAGCGACCGGGTTCGAACAGGAATCGCGGGGGCACTCGGGACGGCCCCGTGAGGCGCGCGTACCGTTGAACAGCGCCGAGCGGCGTCGGCCCGGGGAGAAGAAGGAGCGAGAGAGCCGGACCCTCTTGCTCGATGGTCATCTGGGTCGGCGCAGTCCGCCGATCGGCCCCGGTCCCGAACCGGTACGTCCCGGGGTAATCGCTCTCGATGTACACGCCGTAGCCAGAAGAGGACACGAAGAACGGCGCGTAGATCGACACGGTCGGCAGCGTGTACAGGTCGACGATCTGCCCTCGGAGGTTGAGCGCCTCCGTCATGCAGGGAGCCCACGAGGCCCCCTGGGCTCCCTGCACAACCCGCTCCATCAAACCGTAGAAGCCTTCAGCGGAGCCGATCTCGAACTCGACTCCGAGCTTCTCGAACTCACCCTTCGGCGTGACGGCGAATTCGAGCCGCACCGATCCCTCAGGACCTGATCCGATGCGGATTTCGGCTCGACGTCCGTCGACGGTTCGATAGACTCGCAGGAGGAACTCGCCGTCCTGGCGCTCGATCGGAGCTCCGTCGAGCTCGACGCGCCGGCCGCCGGACGTCACGTAGAGCGATCGGATTCCCGGGAGACCGAGAGCGGGGTCGAACGAGGCCGAGAAGGGGGAGTCGTTCACGGTCGTCTCTCCGATGACAGCGACCGATACGGCGCCCGCCATTCCAGCCGCGAGGAGCAGCCGCAGCACTGAACGGATCATGTCTCGCTCGCGCCCATGCGAGCGAGAAGGGCCGGCAGCTCGGCACGGAGCCGCTCGCACGTCCAGGAGTCGTCGACGCGAACCATCAAGAAGCGGTGTCGCG
>CAZWQN010000132.1:0-3175 GCA_964635895.1 uncultured Thermotogae bacterium
GCTCCCCGGGGAGGACTCGAACCTCCAACCATTCGGTTAACAGCCGAGCGCTCTGCCAATTGAGCTACCGAGGAATCGAATCTGGCGCGATTCTACCGCGCCCGCTCGCCGCTCGTCAACTGCTTCTACGCGAGGCTCTCGAGGAGGCGGCGCAGGATCCCCGCCCCCTGCTTCAGCGTCGCGACCTCGATGTGCTCGTCTTTGGAGTGCGCCTTCTTCCCACCGTATCCGAGCACAACGGCGTCGAGGCCTCGATTGGCGAGGATCAGCGCGTCGGTGCCCCCGGTAATCCGTTTCGCGATCGGTTCTAAGCCGGCGGCGCGAATCGCCGCCTTCGCGGCGAGGACGAGTTCACCGTCTTCGGGGACGGACATCGCCTCGTACTCGATCTCCTCAGCAATCTCGACCGTGGCTCCCGCGTTGCGCGCTGCGGTCTCAAACGCCTCGCGCATCGCACGCGCTTGGCGGAGCGCCTTCTGGTGGTCGAGGCTCCGGCACTCGGCCTTGATCTTCACCGTCTCCGGCACGCCGTTGCGGATCAACCCACCTTCGATGACTCCGACGTTGGCGGTCGTCTCGGCGTCGATTCGGCCTTCCGGCATCGCGACGATGGCGGCGGCCGCGACCCGGATCGCCGAGATTCCCTTCTCCGGCTCCATCCCCGCGTGAGCCGCCTTCCCCGTGACGACGATGTCGAAGTTCACGTGCGTCGGTCCACCGATCACGACTTCGTTGGTATGCTCGCCGTCGACGACGAACGCGCGCCGCGACCGGATCCGCTTGAGATCGAGCTTGCGTGCTCCGAGCAAGCCCACCTCTTCCCCGACGGTGACGGCGATCTCGACCGGCGGGCGCCGTCGCGCCGTGCGAATCGCCTCGACGATCTCGGCGATCCCGGCCTTGTCGTCCGCCGCGAGGATCGTGGTGCCGGACGAGCGAATCGTCCCCTTCTCCACGATCGGCTCGATCCCCCGACCCGGCTTGACGGTGTCACCGTGAGCCGACAGGAGAACAGGATCGGCAGTCGATCCGAGCGCGCCGACCCGCGCGATCAGGTTTCCGGCGTCATCGAACTCGCACGTCGCCGCAAGCTCGCGCTCGAAGACCTTCGCCAAGTGCTGTAGGAACTTCGCTTCTTCCCCCGACTCGCTGTCGATCCGAACGAACTCGCAGAACAGCGCTACGATGTCTGTCGCCATCGATCCCGCCTCGCTTTCGCCGCGAGTATAGGCGGTCTTGGCGACGCCGTCACGAAGCGTTGCCTTTTCGCTTCGAGGCTCGTACCGTACCGTCGGTGGATGCGATGAGATGGTGGTGGATCCTGGTGCTGGCGGCCGCCGTGGCCGCCGGCGCTGTAGCGCTCTTCGTTACGAAGGAGGTCGTCGTGCCGCAACACGGACCGGTCTCCCTGGGGGTGAGCGAGAAGGGACTTCTTCTCCACCTCGCCCGCGAGGCCCTCGCGGCTCACCTCGCGGGCCAGTCACCGTCTTCGGTGGCGGAGACGCTGCTCACGCCCGCCGTACGCGAAGAGGCGCCCTGCTTCGTCACGCTCACCCAGAGAGGCGCGCTTCGCGGCTGCATCCTCGACTCGTTCGTGGCCCACGAACCGATCTACCGTAACGTCCAGCGCAACGTCGTGCTCGCCGCGACCGCCGACCCTCGCTTTCCGCCCGTCCGCGCGGCCGAGCTTGGATCGTTGACGATCGAGATCAGCATCCTCGGAAGTCCCTACCCTCTAGAGTTCGACGACCCCGACGACCTCATCCGCAAGCTCTCCCCCGGCATCGACGGAGTGATTCTCACCACGACGTACGGGACGTCGACGTTCCTTCCGCAGGTCTGGGAGCAGCTGCCGGACCCGCAGGTTTTTCTCGGAGAGCTATGCCGCAAGCACGGAGCGCCGAGCGACGCATGGCGGACCGACGCGCTGCTGCGCATCGAGGTGTATCAGGTGAACCACTTCTCGGAGCCCGACGCCGGATTGGCCGATTGACATCCCGCCTTGCGACCACTACCCTCGGTGGAACCACGATCTCCGTAGGAGCCGCGATGCACCAGCGTCCGAAGCCTCGGCCCGAGAAGCTATATGGCAGCGCCGTGAGTTGGGAGGGATGGACCTTCCATATCCTCTCCTCGTCCACAGGGCTCCGGTTCGTGGACCTCGCCGGGACTCCGTTCGCGAAGCTGGCCGAGCAACTCAAGGCCAGGGTCTTCCCTGACGACGCATCGAACGAGCAGATCCTGCAGCAGGTGCGCGACTACCTCCGCGGGGAGCGCCGATCGTTCAACCTGCTGCTCGACCTGCGAGGGACTCCCTTCCAGGAGAGCGTGTGGCGCGCCGTCGCCGAGATCGCGTACGGCGAGACGACCACGTACGGAGCGCTGGCCGCCGAGATCGGCCGGCCGACGGCCGCCCGCGCCGTTGGGCAGGCCGTCGGCGCGAACCCCGTGCCCATCGTCATCCCGTGCCACCGCGTGATCGGCACGTCGGGGAGCCTGACGGGGTTCGGCGGCGGGCTGCCTCTCAAGGAGAGGCTGCTCGCCCTGGAACAAGGCAGCCTGAATCTGTAGCGTCTATGCGCTCGTTTTTCGCGCGAGAGCGCACCGCACCTTGTGTGCGACGTTCATCGCGAACGCTACGGGACAGACGACGCGTCGCAGGCAAGCTGCGACGCTACGTCGGAGAGCGCACCGCACCATTGCGTGCGACGAGGACGATACCGGAACCTTCATCGATCGCCTTCCGAGAAGACACTTCCTGAAAGCAGAAACGGCTCGGCAAAGGCCGAGCCGCTCTTTGAGTGACGGATGTTGACCAGGCGGCGACCTACTCTCCCAGCCCCTTGCGAGACTAGTACCATCGGCGCTGGAGGGCTTAACTGCCGTGTTCGGGATGGGAACGGGTGTTTCCCCTCCGCCATGTGCCACCTGGAATCTTCTCGTCCACTGGATCCTACAAGTGAACAGGGTGTGTGCCACATAAGCATTCGGCCGATTAGTACCACTCGGCTAAGCACATTGCTGTGCGTACACCTGTGGCCTATCAACCTCCTAGTCTCGGAGGGGCCTGATGTGGAGACCTAGTCTTGAGGATGGCTTCGTGCTTAGATGCCTTCAGCTCTTATCCAAACCGAACTTAGCTACCCAGCGATGCCCCTGGCGGGACAACTGGTAC
>CAZWQN010000133.1:0-3168 GCA_964635895.1 uncultured Thermotogae bacterium
CTTCCCCGTCCGCGGACAGAAGGTCGTACTCCGTCTGGACCGTCTCTCCCGACAGCACCCGACGGAGACCGCTCAGCCACCGCTCCCGATACGGGGCCGGAATACCGACCTCGTCCGCTCGACGTCCGACGAGATCCCCAATCGACGCCTTGCTCGTCGGACTCTGCATCGTGTAGCGCAGATCGCGGTCGATCGCGAAGAAGTCGACGGGGACGTTGTCGATGATGGTCCGGAGGAAGGCTTCGCTCTTCCGCAGCGCCTCTTCGGCGACCCGGCGGGTTGTGATGTCCATCGAGGTTCCGATCAGGGCTTCGACCTCGCCATCGACAAGCACCGGCGCGGTCCGTGAAAGGTACGTCCGCCGCTCTCCCGACTTCGTCACGATGTCGTACTCGTTCTGGATCGTCTCGCCCGCGAGCACGCGGCGGTTCTCGTCGATCCACGTGTCCCGAAGGGCGCCGGGAACCTCGACCTCGTCGGCTCGCAGGCCGATCACGTCCCCGACGGCTTCGCGGCTCGTCGGGCTCTGCATCGTGTACCGAAGGTCCCGATCGAGGGCCCAGAAGTCGACGGGCATGTTCTCGATGAGGGTTCGGAGATAGGCCTCGCTGCGGCGGAGGGCCTCCTCGGCGTTGCGGCGCTCGGAGATGTCGACGTGCGTCCCGACCATGCGCAGCGGCGCACCGTCTGATTCCCGTCGCACCAAGAACGCGCGCGACAGAATGTGGACGTAGTGTCCCTGCCGATGGCGCATGCGGAACTCCGTCTCGTACCGGTCCGTCCGCCCGGCGAGGTAGTCCTCCTCGAACTTCCGGACGCGCTCGCGATCGTCCGGGTGAATCAGAGAGCGGAACTGGGCGATGTCCCGCTCCATCTCCTCGGGCGTGTATCCAAGCATCCCGGCCCACCGAGGGGAGTAGTAGACTCGGTCAGCGACGATGTCCCAGTCAAATACGCCATCGTTCGTCCCCTGCATAGCAAGCTCGAACCTCTCCTCGCTCCGTCGCAGGGCTTCTTGTGCCAAGGTTCGTTCGCGAACCTGGTGACGCACGACGAGGAACGCCGTGACAAATGCCGCAATCAGGACCGCGGCCGCAGCGAGCGTTGGGAGGAGCCACGGGGGCCAGCGGACGACCGTCGTCGGCTTCTCGGTCGGGAAGAGGTTGCGGTCGAGGATCTGGTAGTACTCGGAGTTCGGATCCGCCTTCCACGCCGCGAGGGCGGCGTCGATCCGCTCGATCAAGAACGGAGTGAGCGATCCGCGTTTCGGCAACGCGAACCGAATCTCGCTCGGGTTGAAGAGGATGGGCGTCCGCTCCACCGCGTGCTTCGCTTCGTTCCCGAGGCCGAAAACGCGGTTCACGACGCCCGCGTCAGCCTCCCCACGGTCGAGAAGTTCGAAGACAGCCTCGTAGTTCTCAACCTCGAGGAACGTGCACGAGATCGCAAACCGATCGGCGAGGTCGACGATGCCGCCCGGATCGACCGTGTGTGTGCTCCCTCGCATCACGGCCACCCGAAGCCCGTCGAGGTCCGGCAACGAAGGAACCTCTACCCCTTTCCTCGCGTAGACGATCCCCCAGTTGACGAGGACGACTTCGTCCGTGAAGGCGTACAACGCGGCGCGCGGCGCGGTGTAGGCCACGTCGACCATGACGTCGATCTCCCCGGCTTCGAGACGTTCGAGACCCTCGGTCCACGTGCCAGCTACGTACTCGACCGTCCACCCTTGACGAGCCGCCATGGCGTCCACAAGCTCCGGGAAGAGGCCGCGTGCATTGCCGAGTTCATCCAGGTAGACCTTCGGAGGGTTGTCGTAGACGCCCACGCGCACCGAAACGTCGGCGAGGACGGACGAGGCCGTGATTAGAGCAAAGACGGCAACCACGACAGAAACCCGTCTCGCAGCCACACCTCCGCCTCCCCCGGATCTAGAACGTACCGCGCCGCGTTCGCTCGGCTTCCCCTCCTGTCGCCGATCTCAGAGACTCGCAGGGCGATCGGCGACCTCATACAAGAATACAGTCTAGGTTTGCGGCAGGTCCATTCGGCGACGGCCTGCCAACAGCGCCGACTCTGACTCACGGACGGCAACGAACCGGAGGCAGGGGCTCCACATGCCCTGCGGAAGAGCTAGAATAGCCGAGCTGGGGGCGTGGGGAATGCGGAAGAAAGACGCGAAGACTCCGCCGGGTGAGGGGAGAGCGCAAGGGTCGCTCGAGGAGCGCTTTGCCCAGCTCTTCGAGGTGATGTCGGACCCCGCCTATCTTGTTCACACAGAGTCCGGCCGGGTGCTCGCCTGCAACGCCGCGGCCGTTCGTCAGACCGGCTACTCGAGACGAGAGCTCGTCGGCAAGAACATCGGCGCTGACTTCAAGCCTGCCGACGACAAGTTCGATGCTTCGTCCGTAGCCGCGCGCTTGGCCGCGGGCGGCAGCGCACGCTTCGCCCACAGAAAGAGGCGGAAGGATGGATCCGCTTACTGGGACGAGGTCCTCGTCGTGCCATTCCAGACTGTGCCCGAGCGCGTCCACATCTCCATCAACCACGACATCACGGACCGAGTGGAGAAGGAGCGCGCTCTCGCAGAAAGCGAGATTCGCTACCGCGACATCTTCGAGTCAACCACCGATGCAATCTTCGTATTTGACCTCCATGGAACCATCGTCGAGGCCAACCCGAACGCCTGTCGGATGTACGGCTACGCCGATGGAGGGCTGGTGGGGCTTCCTGCCCGGGCGATTATCCACCCGGACTACTACCATGGCTTTGCGAACTTCCGCGACGGGATCGAGAAGAAAGGCCGGTTCCTCGCGCGCTCCGTTAACCTTCGCAAGGATGGGACGCCGATGGATGTGGAGGTGCACGGGGGCCCGTTCGTGTTCCGGGGAGCGCCCCACCTCCTCGCCGTTGTGCGGGACGTTCGCGAGCAGATGAAGGTCGAACGACGGCTGCAGGAGACAGGTCTGAAGTTGGAGCGACTGCACGAGGCCGCCAATCGGCTCGAGACATGCCGCAGCGAGGAGGAGGTCTACCGCGCGACGGTGAGCGCCGCGGAGGAGATCCTTCGGTTCGGCCTGTGCTCCCTCGATATCGTCGAAGGAGAACGGCTCCTGGTGAAGGCGACGTCGGCGGGGCTCGCTCCCGAAGCCTCCGTCGCCGCGAGCC
>CAZWQN010000134.1:0-3111 GCA_964635895.1 uncultured Thermotogae bacterium
ACATGTGGCCCGAACTCGCGTGGGTGAGCTCGGAAACCTCTCCCTTCACCCACACCCCGCCCAGACCGCCCTCGACGATCTCGCGGGCAGTCCGGTTCAGCTCGGACACCGTGTAGACGTGCTCTTCGGTCATTCGAATCAGGCGAGAGTGTACCGAAGCCGTCGCTCGGACGAGAAGCGGGTCGTCACCCGAATAGAGAGCGACGCTGTCGCTCGAATGAGGAGCGACGCCGTCTCCTGGTCGCAGAGAGCGGCGATAACCTTGAAAGCCAGAGGCCTTCAGACTATAGTACCGGCATGCTTGACGGAAGCGGAAGCCGCTTCCCGGCCGCGATGCGCCTCAAGAGACGCACGGACTTTCTCCGGGTCTTCCGCGAGGGGGCAACGTGGACGGGGACGTGTTTCTTCCTTCACGTCCTTCCGCGGAACGAGGGCCCTCGTCTGGGCATCGTGATCTCGCGGAAGTACGGAACGGCAGTGGAGAGGAACGAGACCAAGCGGCGAATCCGCGAGGCATTCCGCAGGAACGCGGCACGTCTGCCGGGAGCCGACGTTGTCGTACGGCCAAGCCCCGCCTGCCGTGAAGCGAGTGTCGAGGACATCGCGCGGTGGTTGATCGAAGGGACGAACCAGGCGATGGAGCGATAGGGAGGAACGCCGATGAACCAAGAGACGATCTACCTCACGAAGGAAGGGTACGAGCTCATGCAACAAGAGCTCGAGAAGGTCGAGAAGACCCTGTACGAGGAGATCCCGGAGAAGCTGAAGACCTCGAAGCTCAACGGCGGCGACCTCCGCGAGAACAAAGAGTACATGTACCTGCAGAGCCAGCAGGAGTACTACGAGCGCGAGGTGCGGCGTCTGCAGTCGATCCTCGAAGTCGCCGAGGTTCTCCCCGACGAGGCCATCTCGAAGGACGTCATCGGGATCGGATCGCGCTTCCTTCTCCAAGACCTCACCCTGAAGGAGAGCGGCACGTTCACTCTTGTGAGCCCCGCGGAGGTCGACCTCGACACCGGAAAGATCTCGGTCGCCTCCCCTGTGGGGCGTCTCCTTCTCGGAAAGCGGGAAGGCGATCAGGTGAAGGCCGAGTTCCCTTGGGGCAGCTCACGCTTCCGCGTGATTGCGATCAACAAGTAGGCGGGAGCGGAAGCCATGTCGGATCCCCTCGTCCACGCGCGCCTCGAGAAGATCGAAGCCCTGAGAGCACAGGGCATTGATCCGTTTCCCGCGAGGGTCCCGCCGCGCGAGCCGATTGGCGACGTCCTTCGCCGCCACGGGACTCTGGCCGCCGAGGAACACAGCGGCGATCGCGTCGCGGTGGCCGGCCGACTCCTAGCGCGCCGTCAGATGGGAAAGGTCTCGTTCCTCGATGTGCGGGATGGATCGGGGAAGATCCAGATCCACGCCGCCGCCGATCGGCTTCACGAAGACGCCTACCGCTCGATCTGCGACGCTGACGTCGGCGACTTCCTCCACGTGGCGGGGGAGGTGTTCCGGACGAAGCGGGGAGAGCTCACCGTGGCCGCGGAATCTTGGACGCCGCTCTCTAAGGCGATTCGCCCCCTTCCGGAGAAGTGGCATGGCCTGAAGGATGTTGAGCTGCGGCATCGGCACCGCTCCCTGGATCTCATCTCGAACGACGAGAGCAGAGAAGTGGTGACGCGGCGGGCGCGGATGCTGTCGCTCGTGCGGCGCCTTCTCGATGAGCGCGGCTTTGTGGAGGTTGAGACCCCGATCCTGCAGCCGATCCCCGGCGGCGCGTCGGCGCGGCCGTTCGTGACGCACCACAACGTCCTCGATGCGGACCTGTACCTGCGGATTGCCCTCGAGCTTTACCTGAAGAGAGTCCTGATCGGCGGAATCGACCGCGTGTAC
Source organism: uncultured Thermotogae bacterium (assembly GCA_964635895.1). Lineage (GTDB taxonomy): Bacteria > Bipolaricaulota > Bipolaricaulia > UBA7950 > UBA9294 > JAPLGD01. The sequence continues at coordinate 1,879 of CAZWQN010000134.1, forward strand.
GAGATCAGCAAGTGCTTCCGCAACGAGGGGATCTCCACCGAGCACAACCCCGAGTTCACCATGCTCGAGCTGTACCAGGCGTATGCGGACTACACGGACATGATGCGCCTGGTCGAAGACCTGATCGGGACGCTGGTTCGCGAGATCGTGGGCGGAACGGTGGTCGAGTATCAAGGACAGCGGCTCGACTTCACGCCGCCGTGGCGCCAGGTCAGCATGCTGGAGGCGATCGCGGAAGCCACGGGCATCGACCTCTCCGATCGAGACCCGGCGGGGATCCGCCAACGCGCGCGGGCCAAGGGGATCGACCTCCCGGAGGGGGCCTTCTCGAAGCTGATCGATGAGCTGTTCGATCGATTCGTCGAGCCGGGCCTCGTGCAGCCGACGTTCATCGTCGACTACCCCGTGGAGATCTCGCCCCTCGCCAAGAGGAAGCCGGGTGACGAACGACTGACAGAGCGGTTCGAGCTGTTCGTTGTGGGGATGGAAATCGCAAACGCGTTCAGCGAGCTGAACGACCCCGTGGACCAGCGCAGGAGGTTCGAGGAGCAGGAACGTCTGCGGGCGGGTGGCGACGAGGAAGCCCAGCGGATCGACGAGGACTTCCTGTTCGCCATGGAACACGGGATGCCGCCCACGGGGGGGATGGGGGTCGGCCTCGACCGCCTCGCCATGCTCCTGTCGAACTCCGCCTCCATCCGCGACGTCATCCTGTTTCCCGCGCTCCGGAGGAAGGACGAGGCGTGAGTGCTTGGGCCCGCTTCGTCGACCGCTTGGAGACGTTTGGGGACGTGATCCACGCGTGGGACGTCCGAGCCATGGACGCCATCAGCAGCGTCCGCTTCTTTCAGCGGGTGCCGCGCTTCTTCCGCGTCGCGACGTACCTCGGCGACGGCTACCTGTGGGCGGGGCTTGCCGCGGGGCTCCTCCTGTTTGGAGACGCCGCCGATCGGTGGAACGTCCTCGTCGCGTTCTGCGTCACCGCCGTCAACATCGCCCTGCTTAGCCTTCTGAAGATGGTCTGCGCGAGGGAGCGGCCGGCGGTGATTGCGGACGGCCCGCGGGCGAGGCTCATCGACACGTACTCCTTCCCGTCAGGCCACGCGACGACGTCGTTCGGGATCGCTTGGGTCACCTCGACCTGCTATCCGTACCCCGCGGCTCAAGCCCTCGTCTACGCGGCCGCCGCGACGATCGCCCTGTCCCGCGTCTGTGTCCGCGAGCACTTCCTCT
>CAZWQN010000135.1:0-3013 GCA_964635895.1 uncultured Thermotogae bacterium
GCTCCTTGACAAACACCGGCACTCCGTGTAGATTGCCGGCGGTTGTTGGCATCGTGCAGTGCGCTTCGCAGGAGTACAGGCCATCTGGTCACACTCGAATGCTCTGCCTCGATGAATCATCCAGCAGTGAAGGAGGGGTATTTCTTGGCAGATCGTGAGACCGGGACTGTCAAGTGGTTCAACGATACCAAGGGGTTCGGGTTCATTTCCCGCGAGAGCGGTGACGATGTGTTCGTGCATTTCAGCGCGATTCGCGGGGAAGGCTACCGCTCGCTCGAGGAAGGCCAGAAGGTGGAGTTTGTGGTCGTCTCCGGGCAGAAGGGGCCTCAGGCCCAGGACGTCACTGTCGTTCAGTAACCCTGAAGGTTTCCTGAAGCACACCATCGTGCGGCGCGGCCCTTGGCGGCGCCGCACGTCTTTTCTCGCTCGGGGGCGAGTCGCGGCGCCCTTGCCGTTCCAGGAGACTCAAGCGAGTCGCCACGCTACACTGCGTCCATGAAGCGGCGGAATCCGCAGGCACGCGTCGCGTGGACTTGGGTCGGTGTCGGAATCCTCGGAGCCGTCGGCGTCGTCCTTCCCCTCGCCTTCGGGATGAAGGGCATGGCCGGCGGGTTCGCGATCGCCGTCGTGTGCGGGTTCCTCGCCCTCTCGGCGGCGATCACGGCGGCGATGTTCGCCGCTCGGGCGCGGGTGCTCGCGAAGCTCCTCCGCGGCGACGGCGTCCTTGCCCACTGGACGTACCCCGCAGCTGATCGCGCCGAGCAGGCGAAGAAGGAGCTCGGTGAGGAGAAGAAGGCGAGCTGGGGGCTCCTCCTCATCATCGCCGGGTTCTCGCTTCTCATCGGCATTGGCTTCTGGGTCGCCGACCCCGACGCAGGCCGGGTCGTGTTCCTCGTCATGGTCGGCCTCGTCGCGCTGCTCGCCGTCGTCGCGTTTCTCGCACCGCTCGCCCGCCACCGCAGGCGTCGCCGCGCGGCGCCCGAGACGATCGTCAGCCGCGAGGGCGCCTACGTGTTCGGGATGCTGCACACGTGGCGTCTCCTCGGCGCGCGAATCGACGACGTAGAGCTTGTTGAGGGCGCGAAGCCCGTACTGCGCGTGACATACTCCGCGCCGGTCCTGTACGGGAAGGTCTTCCTCAGGCGCCAGAGCTACGCCGTGCTCGTCCCGGTGCCGGCGGGCGAGAGCGACCGAGCGCATGACGTGGCCGACGCCCTCCGCGGCGATCGAGGAGCGTCGTTGTGAGACCGGTGCGGCTGACCGTACTCCACTCGAACGACATGCACGGCGACTTCCTCTCCGAGGTCCGCGGCGGCGAAGGGAAGCTGATTGGTGGCCTCGCGCTCCTCTCGGGGTACATCCGCCGGGTCCGGAGAGAAAACGAGAACGTCCTCTACGCGATCAGCGGCGACATGGTGCAAGGGTCGATCATCGACACCGAGTACCGCGGCATCTCGACGATCGAGATCATGAACTACCTCGCCCCGGACGTCGTCTCCCTTGGGAACCACGAGTTCGACTACGGCCTGCCGCACCTGCTCTTCCTCGAGAAGGTGGCCAGCTTCCCGATCGTCAACGCCAACCTGTACTTGCGGCAGTACAACCGCCGGCTGATGAAGCCGTACCACATCGCGCGCGTTGCCGGCCTCGACGTGCTGTTCATCGGCATCATCACCGACAAGATTCTCTCCGACCTGTCGCGCGACGAGCAGGTGGCGAGCTTCATCAGCCTCGAGGAGGCGAGCGTCGAGGTGGGGCGGATCACGAACGCCTACAAGAACGACGACATCGACCTAACCGTGCTGCTCACGCACATCGGGTACGAGTCCGACGTCGAGCTTGCGAAGCTCCTGCGGCTGGAATGGGGTGTCGATCTGATCCTCGGCGGACACTCGCACACCCTCCTCGACCAGCCCGCCGAAGTGAACGGAGTCCTCATCGCCCAGGCCGGCGTCGGCACGGACCAGGTCGGCCGCTTCGACCTCGTGATCGACGACGACACGAACTCCATCGTCGAGTGGGCGTGGCGCCTCGTCCCGATCGACGAGTCGATCGCCGAGCCCGATCGTGAGCTGCGGGACTACATCGACTCGTTCAAGGCCGTCGTCGACCGCAAGTACGCGGCGACCCTGTGCAGCTTCCAGGAGCCTCTGCCACACCCGGTGCGCACCGAGGAGACGCCGCTCGGCAACCTGGTTGCGGACGCGTTGGCCGAAATGACGAGGTCCGATCTCGTCCTTGTCGGCAGCGGGTCGATCCGTTCGAAGTCGCTCGGGTCGGTGGTCACCCTCGGCGACTTCACGGCGTGCTTCCCGTTCGAGGAGTCCCTCCGACGGTTCACCGTGACGGGGCGCGATCTCCTGCGTGTCTTCTCCCACATCATGCGCCCCGAGAACCGCACAGGGGAGGGCGAATGCTATCAGGTGAACCGCGGCGTTCGCGCCGTGTACTGCGACTCCGACCGATGCCTGGTATCGCTGGATGTTCGCGGCAAGCGCGTCGGCGAGGACGACCTCTACACCGTGGTCATCCCCGAGTACCACTTTCGTAATGCGAGCGACTTCCTCGGCATCACGGGTGAGGAACTCGAAGCGCGCGCCGGCTCCAAGGTCGTGGCCACGTCAGTCCAGGACGTGCTGCGCGAGTACATGCAGAGCCACCCGAACCTGACGAGCCGCGCCGAGGGCCGTCTCGAGTACCTCCCGTAGCAGCGGAGATCGCTCGCGCCCTGGAGGGAACGGGACCGCCTTCGGGCGGGGACGCCTCCACGGACGTCGTGAGCCTCGCTCCGGCGGGGCTCAGTAGAGCCGAAGAGAGAAGCCTGGCGGCGCGGCGACGCGCCGAACCGTGGAACCGGCTCACGCCGCGTGCGCCCGAGCGGACGGAGCGGCCGATGGGTCAGCGTTTCCGAAGCGCAGCGCACCGCGCCCGAAGCGGGGATCCGCGGTCTCGTCGCGAGCTAGTGTCTCGTCCTGGAATTGTATGATCGTACGATGTCTGCCGCGGCCTTCGT
>CAZWQN010000136.1:0-3000 GCA_964635895.1 uncultured Thermotogae bacterium
CTAGGTGGCGTGGATCTCGATGATGTCGCCGTCCTTGAGCCGGTGATCGGACGGAACCTGCTGGCCGTCGAAACGGCCCGAGCCCCAAACGCGGACGTACTTGAGCGTTTCGGCGAGGTCGCGATGGACGGTGCGCACCGCGTCAAGCACCGTGGCGCCCTCCGGAAGGGTGTACGGCTCCTCGAGATCGGGCTTCTTCCCCGGCAACTTCGTGTAGACGCGCAAGACCCTCAGCGCCTCGAACATCATGCGGCGGAAGTCGTCGAGGCCCGCCCCCGACACGACCGACGTCGCGACCCCCGGGAACGGGAGCTGCGCGAGGAGCCGCGCCGCGTCGGGGAAGAGGTCGACCTTGGTGAGGACGATGCGCGTGGGGAGGATGCGAATCCGCTCCTCGCCGGCGGTCCGGTCGACCGCGAGCTCGACGTGGTGTTCGGAGAGCATCCGGCGCAGGTCGCCGAGGTACTCGTCGATGAGGTCGATCTCATCGAGCCCGAGAACGAGGACGACCAGGTCGCCGCTGCGAACCAGATTGTACACCCACGCTTCGGTGTACTCCTCCGACAAGGGGGGAAGGTCGACGAGCTGAATCTTCACGTCCTCAAACGCCATCATGCCGGGGACCGGGACCAGCGTGGAGAAAGGATACTCGGCCACCTCCGGCCTCGCGTGGGTCAACGCCGCCACGAGGCTCGACTTCCCGCTGTTCGGAGGCCCGACGAGGACGGCCTGTCCCGCGCCCTCCTTGGGAATGTGGTCGTACCCCGAGCTGTGCCCCTTTTTCGCGCGGAGGTCGGCGTCACGCAGGCGGGCGATCTTCTTCTTGATGTCGGCCCGCATCTTCTCGGTCCCCTTGTGCTTGGGGATCGTCGACTGCATCTCCTCGAGCGCCGCCAGCTTCTCCTCGGGCGTGGTCGCCATGAAGAAGCGCTCGCGGGCCTTGATGAACTGAGGGGTCAAGTTCGCCGGCATCGTCCGTGTCTCCTCCGACCTAGGGTATGCGCGGGCGTGCCGAGCTTCAACGGCGCGACTACTCGTTGTGCGGGATGGAAATCGTGCTCCCGCCGATGAACTCCCGAACGACCGCGTCCCCCGGGATCAGCGACAGGTCGCCCGCCTGCGCGCGCGTCAGCCCGTGCACGGAATCCAACAGGTGGGTCACCCGGCGGTGACGGATCTGGGCGTCGAGGAACGACGGGTAAGCCTTGAGGTCGCCGACCGTCGGCCAGACCCCATCGTCGCCGGTGAAGAACGGCTTCAGGGCCGGGAGATCGAACGGCATGCCGCCGTTCACCACGCAGTCGGCCATCCCCTTGAGCGGGATGATCGAGAACAGCTCGCCCGCGCGGACGTAATGCCAGTGGAGGAGCGTCGCGAGCGGGGCGTGATTTCGGTGGCTCGCGTCGCGCAGCATCCGGCGCAAGAGGCGCACGTCCTCGAACCGGGCGAGCCGACGATCGCTGCGATCTCCGTGGTACAGGGGCATCATCGGATTCGGCTCGTAGAGAGGATTCATCGCTTCGATGTACACGCGGAAGATGACGGCTGGATCGATTCCCGCCGCAATCGGCGGGTAGAACCCGTGCAGGCAGTCCAGGAGCAGGATCTGATCCTTCTCCCGCCGCACCGGCTTGAAGCCCGAGCGCCTGCCCTCCTTGAAGCTGTACACCGGCTTGTCGATCGTCTTTCCCTCAAGCAGCGCGCGCAGGTGCTCGTTCATCAGTTGGATGTCGAGCGCCTCGGGGGTCTCGAAGTTCCGGTCGTCGATCCAATCCGTGGGGTGCTCGATCAAGGACCAGAAGTAGTCGTCGAGGTTCAGCATCAGGAAGTGCAGCCCCGCCCGCTCGAGCCGCTGCGTCAGTTTCACCGTCGTCGTCGTCTTCCCCGACGACGACGGCCCGCTGATCCAGATCATCCGAATCTCGTTTCCAGCCTCGATCCGAGCGACCACCTTCTTCGCCGCCTCGTCGAGGGCCGCTTCGTACCGCTCGAGGCAGTCGGAGACAAGGCGCGCGAGACGCCCGCCGCGGACGATGTCGTTCAGCCCCTCGACCGTGTCGCAGTCGTGCTCCCGATTCCAGGCGATCCATGGCTCCATCTGCTCGGGGGGATAACCGTTCCGGACGAACTGCTCCTCGGTGATCGCTCCCTCGCGAACCCAGTGGTGACCCCAGCGAAAGCAGGTGTAGGCGTCGGCGACCTTGGTGAAGCCGTTGCTCCCGAGCACGTGCAGGACGATGTTTTGGATCTCCTCCACCGTGGGCGGGAAGTTTGACACATGATGGCGCTCGTCGGCGTTGAGACAGACCACCACCAGGTCGGACAGGAACTGCGCAATCCCTTCGTCGGTCTCGCCCGCCGCGAAGATGCGGTCGTTGATGCCGGGCAGGTAGTCCTGCTCGAATCCTCCGACGGACGTCGAGGCGCGAAGGATCACACGGACGATGCGATCCTGATCGAAGGCCACGAGCGCGTGGTTGCGCTTGCGGATCTTGCCGATCTTGTTGACGACGGCCATGGCGCGCCATTATACCTGGGAGCGGCTTCCAATCGAACACGCCGCTCTTGCGACAGGGCGAAGGCCCGTCAGGAACTGGGCTACAGCATGCTCGCAACGAGGAAGGCCGCACCCACAGTGGTCTCGATCCACGGGCACAGCCGCATCGCCAGCGGCTGGGTGCGCGCCTTGGTGAACGCGCCGAGAAGCGCGCTGGCCAGAAGGAACCCACCGCAGGCCATCGCCAGGGTTCTCTCCAGCTTTCCCCCGAACAGGCCAAAAGCGGTAACGAGTCCCATCAACGCCGCAACGAACAACAGCCCCATCGCCTCAAAAAGCCACGTCCCGACGACGATGCGACGGTTGTCGGCGGAGACCTCCCCGAACCCCCGAACGATCGACCGGACGGGCACGATGTGGGCGATCCCCCAGACGAGGAGCACGAGGATCCCCCCGACCTGCAGAATGAGCGGCAGCATGCCGGCCTCCTTCCGCCGGCGTCG
>CAZWQN010000137.1:0-2967 GCA_964635895.1 uncultured Thermotogae bacterium
GCGGCCGCCGCGACGATCGCCCTGTCCCGCGTCTGTGTCCGCGAGCACTTCCTCTCCGATGTCGTGGCGGGGGCGGTGCTTGGAACGTCCGTTGCCGCGGGACTTCTCCCTTTTCTCCGCTCGGTTCTGCTTTGACACCGCTTCGGATCATCCCGTAGAATCTCACCGTCCAAGACCGAAAGCGTGACCAAGGAGCGTCGATGAAACAACACTTCTCGAGTCGTGCCGCAGGCGCAAGACGATCCGCAATCCGCGAGCTCCTCAAACTCACCGAACATCCAGACATCATCTCGTTCGGCGGCGGTCTTCCTGCGCCGGAGACCTTCCCGCACAACGAGCTGGCCGAGATCGCGGCGGACCTCCTGCGAAATGAGTATCGCAATGTCCTGCAGTACGGAACGACAGAAGGTAGCCGGACCCTCCGCCGGGCCATGGTCGAGTGGCTGCGGCCGCAGGGGATTGACGTGACCCTGGATGAGCTCTTGGTGACGTCAGCGTCTCAACAGGGGCTGGACCTTCTCTGCAAGGCGTTCTTCGACCCGGGTGACGTGGTGTTTTGCGACCTGCCGACGTACCTCGGCGCCGTGCAGGCGTTCTCCCTCTTCCAGGTGGACAAGCTCGGTGTCCCGCTGGAGGACGACGGAATGGACATCGACGCCCTGGAGGAGAGGGTCCTCGAGGCGCGAGCCGCGGGGAAGACCCTGAAGGGGGTCTACGTCATCCCCGATTTCCAGAACCCCAGCGGCATCACGATGTCGCTTGCCAAGAGGAAGGCGCTTCTCTCCGTCGCGTGTCGCGAGGACCTCCTCATCTTCGAAGACAACCCGTACGGGCACCTTCGCTTTGCCGGGAAGCCGATCCCGTCCATCTTTAGTATGGATCGCGAAGGGCGGACGATCCTCCTTCTCACGTTCTCGAAGGTGATGTCGGCCGGCCTCCGCCTCGCCGTGATGGCGGCTCGCGGAGACCTCATGGACGCCTTGGTGCGTGTCAAGCAGCCAACAGACCTGTGCACCTCGAAACTCACCCAGATGCTCGCCGCGCGCTACATGGAGACGTACGGCCTCGACCGTCACCTCGCCGATATCCGGCCGATCTACTACGAGAAGAAACAGGCGATGATCCGCGCGCTGGAGAAGCACATGCCGGACGAGGAAGGCCTTCGCTGGACGAACCCGGACGGCGGGCTGTTCATCTGGGTGTGGCTCCCCGACGGCGTCGACGCCGAGGAGATGCTTGGTCGCGCCATCGAGCACCGCGTCGCCTACGTTCCGGGATCGACGTCGTACGTCGACGGCGGCGGAAAGAACACCATGCGGCTCTCCTTCTCCCTCTGCACCCCGGCTGAGATCGACGAAGGAATCCGCCGATTGGCCGACGTCGTGTCGGAGGCGATCGCCGCACGGAAGGTAGGAGCGGCGACGTAGGGTCCGCTGGGGAAGACGACACGGGGCGTCGGGGTCGAGCCGACGCCCCGTGTCTGTTTCCGATCTACAGGAGCGTTCCGGGAAGCGAGCCGACGAACGATGTGACGAGGCGGATGGTGTTCTCGTAGTCGTTCAAGCGGAGCGTCGAGACCGGGGAGTGGATGAACCGGCACGGGACAGAGACGACGCCTGTCAGGACGCCTCCGCGGGACAGGTGAATCGAGCCCGCGTCTGTGCCCCCATACGTCGGCAGCTTGTACTGGTACGGAATCGCCTCGGTCTCCGCCACTCGTTCCAGGGCGCGCACGACCTTCGGGGACACGATGATCGAGCGATCGGCGATGCTGATCGCCGGTCCGCGTCCGAGGCGCGTCGGCTGGCTCTCCTCGGGAACCCCGGGCATGTCCGCGCCGATCGTTCCCTCCACCGCCAGGGCAAGGCAGGGATCGATGTGGAATGCGGCCGTCTTCGCGCCGCGCAGCCCGACCTCCTCGCCGAACACAAAGGCGAACGCAAGCGTGAACGGCGGTTTCTTGTCGGCGAGGCGGCGAGCCGTCTCCACGAGCACGGCGCACCCGGCGCGGTCGTCGAGCGCCTTCCCGGTCACGTACCCCTCGCACAGCGAGCTGAATGGGTAGTGGATCGTGAACGGGTCTCCAATCTGGATGCCCAGGTCGGACGCCTCCTGGCGCGACGTGGCGCCGAAGTCGACGAACATCTTGTCCATCGGGATGGGCTTGTGTCGCTCCTCTTCCGAGAGAATGTGCGGCGGCGCGCAGCCGATCACGCCGAACCGCTTCTCCCCGTTCCTCGTCACGAGGACGACCCGATGTCCTGGGACGATACGCTCGTCCCATCCGCCGATCGGAGCAAACCGGACGTATCCCTTGTCGTCGACCCACTTGACGAGGAACCCGACCTCGTCCATGTGCGCGTCGAGCATCACGACGCGGTCGTCCTTGCCGCGACGGATCGCGATCAGGTTCCCGAGGGCGTCGACCGAGACATCGTCCACGAACGGCGTGACGCGGCCGCGGAGGACCTCACGGACTTCGTCTTCGAACCCCGACACGCCGAACGCGTCCGACAGCTCCTGCAACAGCTCCGTGGGCTGCATGGTCTTCCTCCTTGTTCCCGAACGCGAGGGAGTATACGTCGGGCCCTACGAAGGCTGCACCGACGCGGACGGGTCGGTGCGACCGCTCAGGCGGGCGAGGATCCGCTCCGCCACGGCCTTGGGCATTCCTGCTGCGGCGGCCACCTCGTCGGCCGAGGCCGCCACGATCCGGTCGACGGACCCGTAATGCCGGATGAGAGCGGCTCTCCTCTTTGGGCCGACGCCGGGGATCTCGTCGAGGACGGAGGCGAAGCTCCTCGAGGTGCGGAGCCGGCGGTGGTATGTGACGGCGAACCGGTGGGCCTCGTCGCGAACATGCCGCAGAAGGAGAAGGCCAGCGCTCTCCGGCGGAAGGGTCACGGGGTCCCTCGCTCCCGGGAGGTACACCTCTTCCTGTCGCTTGGCGAGGCCGATGACGTCGAG
>CAZWQN010000138.1:0-1626 GCA_964635895.1 uncultured Thermotogae bacterium
GCCGGTTGACGAGATTGCCGAGGTACCCGATGTAGGTCGAGAGAACCCCGCCGACCGCGGAGAGGAGCGCCATCAGGACGATGTCGCGGACATCGAACCGGTGGCGCGCCTCCGAAGCGGCAGGGTTCATGTCCGGTCTACGGCTTCACGAGGGTGATCGAAGCCAAGAACTTCACCGACTTCAGGCTCGACCCCTCCGGAAGGACGACCGCGTCGTCGTAGACGAAGCGCATCGCGCCGTCCTTCGCTGTATCGAGGAACGCGCCGTCCTTCTTGAACGCGACGATGAACAGGTCGCTGTGAGCGATTACGGACAGGGGCACCGTCTGGGAGTACCCGTCACTCGCCGTGAGGACGACGTTGTACCCCATCGTCAGGAGCGAGTCGCTGAAGTCGGTGTCGTTGTAGTGGATGCCCTCCTCGACGGCCGGGAAGACCTCATCGTCGATGTAGGCGACGAGGCGCCACAACGGGAGTCCCGTATAGGTGGCCGACACGCCCTTCGTCGTCGCGGTGATCGTCGAGGTGTGGCAGGGACAGCCGATTCCCGCCTCGAGCTCGGGGCGCTGGAAGACCCGCGTGACGGCTCCGGTCATCGTCAGCGTGTACGGCTCATACTCGCCCAGCACTTCGATCTTCTCGACCATGCGAGCGGACAGGGAACTCGTGAAGTGCGGGTTGCCCGGGCCGACCTGCACGACCCGGAAGTAGCCTGGATCGAACGGCATGTAGGCGCCGTTCTCCTTGTAGGCGAGGATCCACGTTCCAAGAGACGTGTCGAGGAACATCTCGGCTTTGTAGTTCATCGAGTACCCATCGGACGCCGTGACGAGGATCGTCGCGTCTGCCGGGACGTTGCCGATCAGGGTCGTCATCGGGACTCCGACGTACGCTGCGGTGTAATCGACGCCGGCCGAGTTCGTGAACGTCCCGGACGCCGAGATCGTGTCAAAGCCTTCAACCTCAGCGAGCGTGTACGTGAACATTGACTCCCCCCGCACCACCGTCAACGTGGCGTCCGGAGCGGGCTCCGTTGCTTGCGCGACGACAGCCTCACTCAAGTCAGGAAGCGCGCCGCCGTCGTAGTCGACGACGACGTATGCCACATTCTTGACCATGAGACCCGTCGTCGAGGGCTTGTCGCCGAAGTAGTGGCTGTACGTCTCGCCAAGCGTCGCCAGCATGTCGTCGTTCGAGAACCTGCCGTCCGGAGCGAGGAAGACGAGCATCGGCGCTCCCTCCCACCCGGGATCTCCCCGATCGAGGGCCAGGATCGCGTCGCCGGCCGGAGTTCCACCGGACAACACCGAAGCGGGGATGACTTTCACGTAGCCGTCGGTCGCGATGACCGAGACGACGGCGTCCGAACTCACCACGCCGACCGAGGCCAGCACATCCGCAACCCGCACGCCCGAGTACGTCGCTTCTCCTTTCCAGTTCGGATCTGCCGGATCCGACACCGGTCCCTGGTATGCGACGGTCCCCTGGACAGCCTGGAACCCTTCGAGCGCTACCCACGCGCTCGCGTCGCCTACCTTCACATAGACGGGCGGGAGGGCCGCCATCGCGGCGACGCCGACCAGCACCATCATCGCACCAAGAGCCCACAAGTACTTCCTCATGCTA
>CAZWQN010000138.1:1726-2853 GCA_964635895.1 uncultured Thermotogae bacterium
GCCGGCACGAAAGCAAACACCTTCTCTGCCACCCCGTAGGGAGTTCCCTCGTCGGTGGCAGCCTCCAACGCGTTCAACGCGAACCCCCGCCCCTCGAGGACGAGATTCGTGATCTGTCCGAGTCGGCGAACCTTGCGGACGCGCACTGGAAGAACGTTCTCTCTCCGCTCGAAGACGGACGTGGGAACTGATGGAAAGACGATGACGGCCTGCGGCGGAATCTCGATTTCGAGGTCCTCCCTCGCCGAGAACGAGAACACAGTGAGCGTTTCTTGTCCGAACCGCACATGGCAGCGTGCGCCGTGGCGGGACACGACCGGCGCGCGGAATGTGTTCTTCCGCGCAAGGGCGGAGTCTCCAGGCCGGTATGCCGCGACGTCGGGGAGTGCATCCCCGAGACGGAGCCTCTCGTCCCAGAGGAGATCGTCGACGACTTCTCGCGATGTCCCCGCGGACACAAGCAGTCCCATCAGGTCGAGATCAAGAGCCCGCGCGAGCTTCCGGAGGAGCGACAGGTCGGGCGCCGGCCGCGTGCCGCTCTCGATCCGCGATAGGCGGCTGAACTCGATTCCGGTCTGCACCGAGAGCCGGCGCAGGCTGACTCCCTTGCGCAATCGCCCTTCGCGCACGACATCCCCGAACGATCGCTTCGTCACGAAGCAAGCGTATCCAGTCTGTTGACATTTGGCAACAGCCCGGCAACGCTGCACAGAAGGCAGATCGTGCGCGGGGCTGATTCATCCGACGAGTCGGCGTACACTCACGCCCATGTCCCGCGTCCCCTCAACCGCACTGGGCAGGAAACTGACGGAAGGGCCCATCTCCTCCACCCTGCTCCGGCTGGCGTGGCCGCTCATGCTGTCGAACCTTCTCCAGACGCTGTACAACTTCACCGACCGCTTCTGGCTCGCGCGACACAGCTCCGTGGGCATCGCGGCACTTGCCCTGGCCTGGCCGCTCGTGTTTCTCGTCCTCTCTGTGGGAGGCGGCGTCACGGTCGCCGGAACGGCCCTCGTGGCTCAGTACACGGGCGCCCGGCGGACGGCAGAGGCGAACCTCGCGGCGGGTCAGGTCATGGCATTCGTCGCGGCCATCTCCGTCGTGTTGGCCGCCGCGGGCTTTTTCGC
>CAZWQN010000139.1:0-2715 GCA_964635895.1 uncultured Thermotogae bacterium
AGTCGTCGGTCATCCAACCGAGCTTGGCGTACGTCATGAACATCTTGAACGACGTTACGCCGTCGGCCATCGCTTGCGGAATCTCGCCGGCCTGGTTCGCCGGGTCGAAGACGCCGCCGTGAAGAGCGAAATCGAGGAGGGACACCCCTTCACCCTCATCGCGGAACTCGCGCAGCGTATCGAGCAGTCCCTGTCCTGGCTTGGCGTACGCATAGTGAATGAGCGTCGTGACGCCCCCGTAGGCGGCCGTGACGGGCAGGGCCGCGAGGTCGTCGAGATACACCGGGTGGGTGTGGACGTCGAGGATGCCCGGGAGAACGTAGAGCCCCGACGCGTCGATCTCCCGGTCGGCGCCGCGAGGCAGATCCGCGCCGACGCGCTCGATCGTCTCCCCGACGACGAGCACGTCGACCTCGCGAACCGCCGATCCGCTCACGACTTGCCCGTTTCGAACGATGATCCGTTCCATACTCCTATTCTCCACGATCGGACCGATTCTACCCGTCCGTCTTCCGGACCGCCCGCAGTGCGGCCGCGCGTGCGCTATGCTGTCCTCGGGGGTGCACGGGTGATCCGCGCAACGATCTGCTTCCTCATCGGCCACGAGCCGCGCCGGGTCCTGCTCGGTCTCAAGAAGCGCGGCTTCGGGCGAGGCAAGTACAACGGATTCGGCGGGAAGATCGCCGACGGGGAGGATGCCCGCGACGCCGCAGTTCGCGAGATCCGAGAGGAGTGCGGACTCGAGGTCGCTTCGACGGACCTCGTCCCCGCCGGGCGCCTCACGTTCATCTTCCCGTTCTGCCCGGAGTTCGATCACGACGTCGAGGTCTTTCGCGTCGCGACGTGGCGCGGTGAGCCCCGCGAGTCCGACGAGATGCGGCCCGAGTGGTTCCCGATCGAGGAGATTCCCTACGACTGCATGTGGGAGGACGACGGCCACTGGCTTCCGCTCGTCCTCGACGGCGCGGTGGTCGAGGCCGAGTTCGCGTTCGCCGCGGACAACGAAACCGTCAGCCGGTTCTCGCTTCGAACGATCCCGCCTGAGTCCCCTACCGTGCCTCGGCCCGGAACGTGAAGCGGCCCTCGCGCAGCAGCCGCACGCAGGCGTCCACGGCGTCCGCGTCGTAGGCGGTGCCCCGTCCGCTTAGAATCTCATTGACCGCTGCGTCGATGCCGAGGGCGGGGCGATAGGGACGGTGGGACGCCATGGCTTCGACAACGTCGGCCACTGCCAACACGCGCGCCTCGATACGGATCGCGTTACCCTTCAGGCCGCGGGGGTACCCCGTTCCGTCGATCCGCTCGTGATGCTCGAGAACGATGTCCGAGACCGGCCACGGGAACTCGACGGTTCTCAGGATCTCGTACCCCGCCTGCGGATGCCCCTTCATCAGCTCCATTTCCATCGGCGAGAGAGCGCTCGGCTTGCTCAGGATCTCCGCGGGGATCGCCAGCTTGCCCACGTCGTGAAGCAGCCCCGCGGCGCGGATCCCCGCGATGACGTCCGCCCCAAGCCCCAGCTCGCCCGCGATGGCCACGGCAAGGTCGGTCACGAGCTTCTGGTGGCCGGCCGTGTAAGGGTCGCGCGACTCGGTCGCCCGTCCGATCGCCTCGATCACCCCGTCGAGGGTCTTGCGCAACCCCTCTTGCGCCTTCACCAAGGACGAGATGTCGGTCTTCGCCAAGAGGACTCGGCTCAGGGTCACTTCCTCGCCGGGTGGAACGCTCCATCGGAGCACCACGGGCATCGCGCGCCCATCGAGCCCCTCGTCGGTGGCCGTGGCTTCGAAGACGCGGTCTCCCCGCCAGATCGAGAGCAACCGACTTCGAAGGACGGGAAGCGCGCCCGGAGGAGCGTCCCCCAGGTGCTGGCCCAGCATCTGCGCCTTCGACGTCGCGCCGTGTAGGCGGATCGCTGCTTCGTTGACGTCGACGATTCGGATCATTCGCTGGTACTCCGCCACCGACTCGGGGTGTTGCTCCAAGTGCTGTTCGAGGTCGACCACACCGTCCGCCCGGAGCTTCGCAAACGCGCGCTGGACGTCGGAGAAGTCCTCAACCATGAGCGAAACCGGCGAGTCCTCGAACAGCGCTCGATACTCGGCCTCGCTGCGCTTGAGGGCATGCTCCGCGGTGCGCCGCCGCGCGGATTCCGCCGCAACGGCCACAAGTCCCGCCGCTTCGTTCACGAACCTCACTTCTTCGTCGGACCAGGCGCGGGGCGGGCCGACGTGCTCGACGGAGAACAGGCCGGCGACCTGTCCCCCCACGCGGACGGCCACGTCGATCAGCGCTCCGATCCCGAGCGGGATGAAGTGGCTCTCGTTGAACTCGGCCGTGCGAGGATCGCGGCGCGCGTCGGAGGCCACGATCGAGCGCTCGGCGCGCAGGGCCGCCGAGTAGATCGGGTGGACCAACAGGGACGACGGGCGGCCGCTTGAGTGCCTGCGGGGGGTGCGCTCGAAGAGCTCCACGCACCTGGACCCGCTCTCCTCGTCTTTCGCAAGCCACACTTCCGCCCGCTCGACCTCGATCGTATCCGCGACAGTCTCCGCGATCGTCCGCAGCGTGGCTTCGAGGTCCCCCGAGCCGAGCGACGGCAGCATCGCCAACCGGAGAAGCGTCGCGTCCGCGATATGGGTTTGCTCCCTGCGATGCTTGTCGAGGTCCTCGGCCATCTTGCGTTCCGTCACATCGCGCGCGACGCTGAGCGAC
>CAZWQN010000140.1:0-2678 GCA_964635895.1 uncultured Thermotogae bacterium
CCGCCGAGGATGCCCCGAGCACTCCGCGCAGGATCTGGCGACCCACTTGGCTGCCCACCCGTGCGCGCCGCCTGCTTCGCCATGGTCTCCACCATGCCCTGCCGCCGCTTCGTGCCCCACAGGAACTCGCCCAGCGCTCCGCGCTTCTTCTCCGGCTCCCCCGCCGGCGCGGAGACTGCCGGCGTTGACGTCGCGACCGCGGGCACGGCTTGTCGGGACACGATCTCATAGGCCGACTCGCGATTCACGACGGCATCGTACTTGGCGCGCACCGGGCTTCGCGTCCGCACGACAGCCCGTTCGTCGGGCGTGATCGCGCCCATGCGGCATCGCGCGGCGGACAGATGACGGTCCGCTCGACGGATACGGGCACGCCCTTCTCCTGGAGAGTCGACACCAGAGCCTCGCCGACCCCGAGTCGGGAGATCACGTCAGCGACGTTGAGACGTGAGTTCGGCACAAACGTCTCGGCCGCCGTGCGCACCGCTTTCTGATCGCGCGGCGTACAGCCCCGCAGGGCATGCTGGATCTGGTTTCCGATCTGGCCGAGGATCACGTCCAGCACGTCGTCCGGGAACTGGGGACAGAAGTAGACCCCCACGCCCTTCGAGCGGATGATCCGCATGACCTGCTCCACCCGCTGGACGAGCGCGGGGGGAGCATCGTCGAAGAGCAGATGAGCCTCGTCGAACATGATGACGAGCCGAGGCTTGTCGAGGTCGCCCACCTTGGGCAGGTTCTCGAACAGCTCCGACAGGAGCCACAGAAGCAGGCTCGAGTAGAGACGGGGTTTCAGAATCAGCCGATCGGCCGCGAGGATGCTCACGATGCCTCGCCCGCTCAGGTCCATGCGCAACAGGTTGCCGAACTCGAGACCCGGCTCGCCAAACAGGGCGTCGCCGCCTTCCCTCTCCAACGTCAAGAGCGTCCGTTAGATCGCGGCCACCGTCTGTGCGCTGACGAGGCCGTACTGCGTCAAGATCTCCTCCCGCCTCTCGGCAGCAAGCCCGAGAAGGACCCGGAGATCGTCGAGATCGAGCAGCAAGAGGTCTTGGTCTCGGCCATCTTGAACGAGATCTCGAGCGTCCCTTCCTGGATGTCGTTCAGCCCGAGGATCCGGCCGAGGAGGCTCGGACCGATCTCGCTCACGGGCCCGCATCGGATGGCCACCTGGCCGAAGAAATCCCAGAACAGCACCGGCGAGGCTTCGTTGGCGCAACCCTCGATTCCGATCTCCGCGACGCGGGCCACTGCAGAGCACCTCGACCGGAGCGGAGACGCCCCCTCCGAACGCCGCGACGTGTCCCGGCCGAGTTGCCCGCGAAGAGGTGAGCTGGCTAGAGTCGCTTTCGCAACCGACAGACGACTTGTGCGGCACGAGTGAGAAGGTGAATCGGCCCCGAGCGAACACCGGGTGTCCTCCACAGGACCGGCACTCAATCGTTCTCACGGAATCAGGGTCAGTGCGCATCACGCGTACGTCGCGGAAAAGGAGGAGACGATGGATCTCATCCAGATGCTGGTCGAGCAACTGGGGATCAAGAAGGAACAGGCCTCGGGCGGAGCCGGGCTCTTGTTCAACCTGGCGAAGAGGAAACTCGGGGCGGAGAACTTCAAGAAGATCGCCGACGTCGTCCCGGGGATTCAGGACCTGCTGAAGAGCGCGCCCTCCGAGGGAGGCATCGGGGGGATGCTCGGCAAGATCGCCTCGAAAGTGGGAGCGGGCGATCTTGGCAGCCTGGCAAGCCTTGCCGGGGGGTTCAAGAAGCTGAACCTGGACAGCGGCCTCATCGCGAAGTTCGTCCCGATCGTTCTCAACTTCGTTCAGTCGAAAGGTGGCGACACCGTCAAGAAGCTTCTCGAGTCCGTTCTGAAGTGATCCGGCTCGCGCGTCGCGCGGTTCTGGCCGCGCGACGCGTGAGCCGAGACGATGGCCCGAGATCGCCGAGCAGTGGCTGTTCGCTTGGCTTTCCACGTCTGGGGGGGGCGGGATCTCCCTAGGATCGCGCCCGCTATACTCGCGGCATGGCGCCGCGCGTCCTCGTACTCGACAACACGCTCCACCCGAAGCTCTTCTCCCTCGGCCGGCGTTGGGCGGCGCGCCTGCCGGTCGGGATGCCCTTGGACGTCGTCCATGCCCCGACCGCACTCGCTCTCCCCGACATCCGCGAGTACACGCACCTCATCCTGAGCGGATCGCAGGCCTCGATTCTCAAGCCGGCGGCGTGGGTCCACCGTGAGGCCGAGCTGGTGCGGACAGCCGCTGACGCCGACGTGCGCATCCTGGGCTCGTGCTTCGGCCACGAGCTCCTCGTGTGGTCTCTCTCCGGCCCGCCGTACGTCCGCAGGGCCGCGAAACCCGAGATCGGCTGGACCTCGATCGACATCGTGGAGCGCGACGCCCTGCTCCAGGACATCCCCACGCCGTGGACCGTCTTCGCGGCCCACGTCGTCGAGGTTGTGACTCCGCCGCCCCCGTGGCGGGTGCTCGCGAAGTCGCGGCGTTGCGCAACCCATGTCCTCCGTTACGGCGAGAAACCGATCTGGGGCATCCAGGCTCACCCCGAGATCACGCGACGCTCGTCGGAACTGGCGATGCGCACTCACCTCCTGGCGACCCAGCGCTGGGGCGGAGTGCCGCGCACCACGTGGCGGCGAGTTCCCGCAGACCTCCAGGC
>CAZWQN010000141.1:0-2664 GCA_964635895.1 uncultured Thermotogae bacterium
CTGCGCCAGAACCCTCGGGTCCGTGTGTTCGGAGGAGCAACGCGTGGTGCGACCACGGCGATGTCGGGGTTCGAGTTGGAGGACGGCTCGCTGCTGCTCATCGCAGCGGCGTACATGGTCGACCCATCCGGGCACGTGTTCGCTGCGGTGACTCGGGCTCCGTGGGCGTCCGCGTCT
This sequence comes from uncultured Thermotogae bacterium, assembly GCA_964635895.1. GTDB lineage: Bacteria > Bipolaricaulota > Bipolaricaulia > UBA7950 > UBA9294 > JAPLGD01. Next base: position 178 of record CAZWQN010000141.1, read on the forward strand.
CTTCTCGCTTCCGGGGATTGCGTCGCCGAGCCGCTCCAGCCCGACGTGGCCGTCGCTGCCCGCTCCCCTGACCGCTGCGGCCATGGGAAGGATGACCCCGGAGCAGATCATCGCGTACCGCGACGCGGACCCCATTCTTGACGCGGCGCTTGCGTGGCTTTGCGATCAGCCCTCGGAGTAACGCGGGCGAGGAACGAGGTCGCCGCAGACGTAAGGGCCTCGCTCTACGCTCGCGTAGCGCGAGCCTCCTTCCTCTCCTCGACAACCTTCTCGGCAATGGCGTACGGCACGGACTCGTAATGCTCGAACTGCATCGTGAACGTCCCACGACCGCTCGTCAGGTTTCGGATCTCCGACGCGTACCCGAACATCTCCGCGAGTGGAACCATCGCTTGGAGGACGGTCGCGTTTCCCCTCGAAGCCAACCCCGTGATCCGGCCGCGCTTGCCACACAGGTTCCCGGTCACGGCGCCGGTGTGCTCGTCCGGCACCGTCACCTCAACGCTCATGATCGGCTCGAGGAGCTCGATCCCGGCGCGAAGGCAGGCCTCGCGGAACCCCATCCGCCCGCACGTGCGGAACGCCTGCTCCGACGAGTCGACCTCGTGCATCGAGCCGTCGTACACGGTGACGAGCACATCGACGATGGGGAATCCGGCGAACGGCCCCGCGGTCATCTCGTCAACGATGCCCCGCTCGATCGCCGCGAGGTACTCGCGCGAGACTCTCCCGCCGGAGATCTCCTCCTCAAACTGGAACCCCGAGCCGGGCTCGGTCGGCTCGATCCGGAAGACCATGTGGGCGTACTGCCCACGCCCGCCGGTTTGCTTGATGTGCCGGTACTCGTGATCGACCGGAGCGAGGATGGTCTCGCGGTAGGCCACCTGAGGCGTGTCGGAGACGACGGACACGCCGAACTCGCGCTTCAGACGGTCGAGGATGATCTCGAGATGAAGCTCGCCCATGCCGGAGATGATCACCTCGCCGGTCTCTTGATTGGAGCGGACGACAAACGTCGGGTCCTCGTCGGCGAGTCGGTGCAGCGCGTTGGAGAGCTTGTCTCGATCGTCGGTCGACGCCGGCGCGACCGCGACTCCGATGACCGGCGCCGGGAACTCGATCGACTCCAGGAGGATCGGGTGCTCGCGACTGCACAGCGTGTGCCCGGTGAGGGTGTCCGACAGGCCCACCACAGTGCCGACCTCGCCGGTGTGCAAGACCTCGATCGGCTCGCGATCATTGGCGTGCATCTCGAACAACCTGCCGACGCGCTGCATCTTGTCGACGCTTGAGTTGTACACCTGCTCCCCCAACGCGAGCGTACCGGAGTAGACGCGGACGTAGGTGAGCTTGCCCATGTGCTTGTCACTCTGGATCTTGAACGCAAGCGCCGCCAGAGGCGCGTCGTCCCGCGGGCGGCGGATGAGTTCCTTGTCTGATTCCAGGCTCGACCCGACCGCCGGCGGGAGGTCGATCGGGGAGGGGAGATAGTCGACGATCGCGTCGAGAAGCTTCCGCACTCCCTTGTTCTTGAACGCCGCGCCGCAGAGGACGGGGATGAACCGCCCGTCGATCGTTGCCTTGCGCATCGCCCGCACGACCTCGTCCCTCTCCGGAGTGATCCCTTCGATGAACTTCTGCATGAGAGGATCGTCCTGCTCGCTGATCCGTTCGATCATGACGGCTTCGGCCTCGCGCGCCTGGGCCTTCCAGTCGTCGGGGATCGGTTCCTCGCGGATTGTTGTGCCCGTAGGCGTATCGTCGTAGTAGATGGCCTTCATCTCGACGAGGTCGATGATCCCGCGGAAACTGGCCTCGGCGCCGATTGGGATGACGACGGGCACGGCGTTCGCTCCAAGCTCCTCGCGGATCTCGAGGACCACGCGATCGAAGTCGGCGCCGGTCCGATCCATCTTGTTGATGAAGGCGATCCGCGGCACGCCGTACTTCTCGGCCTGCCGCCAGACGGTCTCCGCCTGCGGCTGAACGCCGCCGACGGCGCAAAACAGCGCCACGGTACCGTCGAGGACGCGAAGGCTGCGCTCCACTTCCGCGGTGAAGTCGACGTGACCGGGGGTGTCGATCAGATTGATCCGATGGTCCCGCCAGTACGTGGTGGTCGCCGCGGAGGAGATGGTGATCCCACGCTCCCGCTCCTGGACCATCCAGTCCATCTTCGCTTCGCCGTCGTGAACCTCGCCGATCTTGTGAACCCTCCCCGTGAAGAAGAGGATGCGCTCGCTCACGGTGGTCTTTCCGGCGTCGATGTGGGCCATCACGCCCACGTTACGTATGCGCTCTATCGGGGTTGCTTTCGTCATGCGTCGCCTCCGCGCGCCCTCGCTCTCCTCCGACGCCGCCCATGCGCGGATGTCTCTACGTTCGTCCGTTCCAGTCTCGCGGGGAATAGCCTGACTACAAGACGTTCCACCGTCAGAAACTACCGAATGCGTGCCGATCGACACGAGAGGGTAGACGAGAACTACG
>CAZWQN010000142.1:0-2639 GCA_964635895.1 uncultured Thermotogae bacterium
CGGCGTACAACTTCTTCTTCGTGCCACCACTCTTGACGTTCACGATCGAGCAGGCACGGCACGTTCTGACGTTCGTCATGATGTTTGTCGTCGGCCTCACGGTCAGTGGACTTGCCTCGCGCCTTCGCAAGCAGGAGAGGGATGCGCGGCGCAGAGAAGAGCGGACGGCGGCCCTCTACTCCCTGACCCAGGAGTTGGCGGGGTTGACCGATGAGACGCTCCTGGCTCGCTGCTCGGCTCGCCACGCGGCGGAGGCCCTCGGGACAGAGTGCACCGTCTGCCTTCGTAACGTGGACGGGAAGAGCTTGGTCTGCGAGACGAGCAAAGCGCCGGCGCCCGCTGGCCCGCGGCGCGCAACACGCCGGCCCGCGCCCCATCAGTCGGTGGGCCAGGTTCGGTTCGAAGTGGGGGCCTCCGAGTCCGGCGAGGTGACATTCGCCTCCCAAGGGCCGACGAATGAGGAGGAGCGTGCCTTTCTTCGCGCGTTCGCTCGTCAGGTGTCGCTTGCCGCCGAGCGGGTCAGGCTGGCTCACGCGGCGGAGTCCGCGTCGCTTCGCGCCCGCGCGGAGGAAGCGCGCAACTCGCTCTTGAGCGCCGTGTCGCACGACCTCCGAACGCCGCTCGCCACCATCACGGGGGCGGGCACCGCCCTCCGAGGCGACGGCGGGCAGCTCGACGCGGAGCAGAGGGCGGAGCTGCTTGAATCGATCTGTGGCGAAGCGGAGCGGATGGATCGGCACATCGAGAAGATCCTCGACATGGCGCGGCTTGGCGAAGGGGGGCTCTCTCCCGCCCGCGAGTGGGTGCCTCTCGAGGAGGTCGTCGGCTCTACGCTCGACCGGCTGGACGAGAAGCTGATCGGGCGCGAGGTCACCGTGGACCTGCCGGAGGATCTGCCGTTCGTCTGGGTCGATCCCGTGCTGCTCGAGCACGTGCTCTCGAACTTGATCGAAAACGCGATTGAACACGCGGGTCCGACAAGCCCGATCGACGTCTCCGCCCGGCGCGGGTGCGGCGGCTTCGAAATCACCGTCGCAGATCGCGGACCCGGCATCCCCAAGGGAGCCGAGCAGAGCATCTTCGAGAGGTTCGTCCGCGGGCCGGGAGCTCGCGGCGGGGGAGTGGGGCTCGGCCTGGCCATCTGTCAGGCCGTCGCCAACGCTCACGGGGGGAGCATCGTCGGAGAGAATCGCAGCGGCGGGGGAGCGGCGTTTCGCATCACTCTTCCCCTTCCTCCGGAGCCTCCGACGACCGAAAGCGATCGCTTCAGGGCGCTTGCCGGGCGAGAGGAGGAGACGTGACGGACGGCTCGGCGCCCCTGATCCTGGTCGTCGAGGATGACGCTCCGGTGCGGCGCTTCTTGCGGACGGCGCTCACGGCGCACGGCTACCGCGTGGCGGAGGCCGAGTCCGCGGCGGAGGCCCTGGCCACGATCACGACCGCACATCCGGACGTGCTCCTGCTCGATCTCGGTCTGCCCGACCGAGACGGCATCGACGTCACGCGCGAGATCCGCGAGTGGGGAAGCCTCCCGATCATCGTGATTTCGGCAAGGGGACGCGAGGAAGACAAGGTTCGGGCGCTCGACGCCGGCGCGGACGACTACCTGACGAAGCCGTTCGGCACCAAGGAGCTCTTGGCGCGGATCGGAGTGGCGTTGCGGCATGCCGCCCAGGTCGGCGCGGCGCCGACGGCGGAGACGATCGACGTCGGCACGCTCCGCGTCGATCAGGTGCGGCGCGAGGTCTCGGTAGGCGGTGTGCCCGTACACCTCACGCCGATTGAGTACAAGCTCATCGTCCTCCTTGCTCGGAATGCTGGGCGGGTTCTGACGCACCACCAGATTCTGAAAGAGGTCTGGGGGTCGGCGTACGCCGCCGAGCGGCACACCCTTCGCGTGTTCATGATGCAGCTGCGGCGCAAGCTCGAACCGGACTCCGTCCGCCCCCAGATCCTCATCACCGAGCCCGGCGTCGGGTACCGTCTGCGCGAGCCCTAGTGTCTCGTCCGGGAAGTACATGACTCAAGGATCTCGTCGGCTGTCTTTGTCCAGCGGAAGACTCGTTTCTCTCGGTTGAAGCGCTCGATGTACGCGAGCAGCTTTGCCGTAAGGTCTTGTTTCGACGGGAACCTCCCGCGACGGATGACCTTCGCTTGCACGAGATTGAACAGCACCTCGACCCGGTTCAGCCACGAGGAGTAGGTGGGAATGAAATGGAAGACGACGCGTTGATGCTTCGGTTGCGCGTGCCAGGTGTGAACTTTCTCTGAGCGGTGAGCGGAGACGTTGTCGAGAACGACGTGAAGCTGTCCTGCGGGGTAGATCTTCAACAGCTGGTTCATGAACGCGATGAACTCCCGTGAGCGATGACGATTCTCGATGCGCGGGATGACGTGGCCACCGTGAACCTCGAGAGCGGCGTACAACTGTACGGTACCGTTTCGCTTGTAGTCGTGAGTGTGACGTTCGATTTGATCTGGCCGCATCGGCAGCATCGGCTGGGTTCGATCAAGCGCTTGAATCTGCGTCTTCTCATCCACGCACAGCACGATGGCGTTCTCGGGCGGATTCATGTACAGCCCCACGACGTCGATCACTTTCGCCGCGAAGTCGGGGTCCGGAGACTCCGAGAACGTGC
>CAZWQN010000143.1:0-2584 GCA_964635895.1 uncultured Thermotogae bacterium
GGATTCGCCCATGCTCGACGACGTGTCGAGCATGATCAGCAGGCTGTCGGGCGCGCGGGTCAGGGACAGGGACAACTCGCCGGCAGGCTGCAGCTCGAGGATGCCGTACTCCTCGCCCACAACGATCTCCTCGGCCGGGCCCATGGCTCCGATGGCGTCGATGCTGGGACCTCCGCACTCCGAGTGGTCTTCGTCCGCGGGCACGTCGCTCAGACGGACAAAGCGGAAGCGATCGTCGGACCCGGCGTACGGGGCAATATCGATCGCGCCGGGATACCCCACCGCCTGCCCGACGTAGAGGAAGTTCATCCCGTCCTCGCTGATCTCGACGCGGGCCGGATGGTCGTTGGTGATGTAGATGAACAGGTCTGCACCGGGGCCGTCCACCAGAACGTTGTCGATGAACTCCACGATCAGGTATCCCCGCGGGTCCAGGTCGCTCAGCCGAAACCCGAGCGCCACCGCGTTGGTGTCACAACCGGCGCACGCCTTGAGTTCGATCCGGTTGGACGGATGCCCGGCCGAGGTCGGGACGACTCCGCCGCACAGGGAGCAGCCGCAAGGCGTCGCGTCGGGAGGGCCCAGGGCCTCCTCGGGGTCATCGTAGGCATCCCGTACGCAGCTCGCCACCACGTACTCGACGACGCGGTCCGCGAACGCGCGATCGCCGTGCTGAAACGTCACTCCATAGTACGTGGCCGGTTCGGCCGTCAGGACAGCCGTGATGGCCAAGACGGCCAATGCGACGATGACGATTCCACGCCCCCCCCACCCGGTGCGCGTCCTCCGTTTCATCCAGCCACCTCCGCCCGAATCGAGTTCCCACCGATCATTGCCGAGAAGCCATCATAAGACGATCCGCAGAAGAAGGCAAGTCACGGGCTCTTCCACGATCGTCCTGACGAGTATGCCTAGGGATGAGCTGTTGAAAACCCCGCTTCCGTTCGCTACCATCCTCCGGGTTGCCGAGGTGGCGGAATTGGCAGACGCGCATGGTTGAGGGCCATGTGGGCATACAACGTCCGTGCGGGTTCAAGTCCCGCCCTCGGCATTCGTCTTTCGGCCACCATCCGGGAGCGTGAGGGGCGATGCGAATCCTTCTCGACGTCATGGGAGGGGATCTCCCTCCCCAAGAGCTAATCCGGGGCGGGATCGCGGCGGCCCGGAGGCAGTCGATCGACATCGCCTTCGCAGGGGACTCCCACATCATCGAAGCTACATTGGCGGAGGCCGGCGAGCGTGCCGGACGGCAGTTCGAGATCGTCCCCAGCTCGGACGTCGTCCGCATGGACGATCCCCCCGTGAGGGCCGTCCGCGAGAAGAGGAATTCGTCCCTCGTGCTCGGCCTCGCGTCCCTTCACCGCGGTGACGCGGATGGGTTCGTGTCTCCGGGGAACACGGGGGCCGTCGTCGTCGGCTCGATCTTCACGCTCGGCCGAATCGCGGCGATTCCCCGTCCGGGACTCCTCGCCGTCCTCCCGACTCTGCACGGGCCCGACCTTCTCGTCGTCGACGTCGGCGCCAACACCGACTGCTCTCCCCACCACCTCGAGGCGTTCGCGCTCATGGGGGCGACGTACGCGCGCGAGATCCTCGACATCCAGCGGCCCCGCATCGGGCTCCTCAACATCGGAACCGAGGAAACCAAAGGAAACCGCGTCGCCCAGGAAGCGTTCCGCCTTCTTCACGTCTCGTCGCTCGACTTCGCCGGCAACGTGGAACCGCATCACCTGTTGACCGATCGACCGGTGGACGTTGTCGTGTGCGACGGGTTCATCGGGAACATCTTCCTGAAGTCGGTCGAGGGGGGGATCTCGGCCGTCACCAGCCTGCTCAAGAAGTCCATCATCCAGAACGCCTTCGCCAAGGTCGGGGCGCTCCTGCTCCGACGGGCGTTCTCCGACGTGCGACAGGTCCTGTCCTACGAGCGTCACGGGGGAGCTCCGCTCCTCGGCGTCAACGGCACTGTCGTCATCGCCCACGGCCGCTCCGACGCGGAAGCGATCGAGAGCGCGATCGACGTGGCTCGCAGGCAGGTCGAGGCCCGGCTCGTCGAACGCTTCGGGCGCGGCATGCAGGGATGGGCGCGGAATGGGAGCTAGGATCGCCGGAAGCGGATCGTACCTGCCGCCCCACTGCATCCCGAACCGCAACCTGGAGAACCTTGTCGACACCTCCGACGAGTGGATCGTGCAACGGACTGGAATCCGCGAGCGGCACCTCCTCGACGAGGGAGAGCTCCCGTCCGACATGGGAATCGCGGCCGGGCAACGCGCCTTGGAGGCCGCCGGGTGCGCCGCCGGCGACGTCGACCTCCTACTCGTCGCCACCACCTTCCCCGACATGACGTGCCCGGGAACCGCACCGTTCGTGGCGCGCGGTCTCGGGACCGGCGACGCGCCGTTCTTCGACCTCACCGCCGGATGCACGGGGTTCATCTACGGCCTCGCCGTCGCCGAGGCCTTCCTGGCGTCGGGGCTCGCCCAGTGCGTCCTTCTCATCGGGTCGGAGGCGCTGTCGAGGGTCACCGACTGGCGGGACCGCCGCACCTGCGTGCTGTTCGGCGACGGCGCCGGCGCCGTCG
>CAZWQN010000144.1:0-2570 GCA_964635895.1 uncultured Thermotogae bacterium
TGCGAATCACAGCGCACGCCGCGCGCCCCAGCCTCACCCCTGCCTGGTTCACGATAGCCGCCGCCGCCGGCGTGTCGTACACCCAATCCAGAACCTCGGGCGCTCCGATGCCTCCGAGCGCCACGAGCATCGCCTGCTCGAGACCGCGTCCGCGCCGCCCTCTCCCGTCGTGCCGACGAAGGAGCGTGCGCAACGCCGCCGCGCCGATCCAGTAGCCGCTCGCTTCGTCGCCGAGGAGGTAGCCCCATCCGCCCCGACCCCGCGACGGAGGTTCGTCGCGGCAGCCTCCAGGCCGAGCACGCGGTAGTTCGACGGGCCGCTTTGCCCCGTTCCGAGCAGGCGTCCGGAGTCGCTCACCGCGACCGACACGGTCCTCGTCCCTCCGCCGTCCACTCCAAGAATCACTCGAGCGCTCACCTCGCCCGGAGACAAGCCGACTCGAGTTCGTCGGGCCCGCGCGGGATACTACGCGTCTTTGCCCGTGCCCCCAAGTGAGGCCAGCGCTCGGGTGGTCGCTCCCGGTCCTTCACCCCGCGGAGCGGCGCGCCACTCCCGACCGGCGTCCTCCCCGCGGCTACTCGAACTCGGTCGTGTCCACCCATCCCGCCTTGATGAGCGTCCACCAGTCGGTTGCCAGTCCCCCCAAGACGTACTCGTACGGAAGCCACAGGTAGCCACCCAGCGGCCCCCACTCCTTTCCCCACGAGTTCCGGATCAGAAGAGCTCCCTGGAAGGAGGGCGAGCCGGTCGCGGCGTTCGTCGTCTTGATCGCGTCGTCGTATCCCACGGCGACGACGGCGTGACCTCCGGCCCACGAGTCTCCGGGGGCGGGAACGGGGATCTTCCCCGTCTCGGCCGCCTGGTCGATCGAGTCGTAGACGCTGAACCCGAACATCGACGGAAGCCCGGAGTGCAGGTGCTTCTTGATCTTCACAAGCAGCTCCTCCGCCTTCGTGCCGGGGGGGTCGAGACGGTAGTACTTGATGGTCTCGTAGTCCTCGCCGAACGCGTAGCAGAACGCGGTCGGCTCGATGTCGAACTCGGCGATCTCGTACGGCCAGTACTCCTCCGGCGGAACCCCGAACAGCCGCAGCGCCTTCATCGTGGTTCGGATGAACGCGCCGGTGTCGCCCGTCCAGTGGAGGAGGTTGCGGGTGACCTTGTACAGGAAGAGGCGCGACGCATCGACGTGCTTCCCGTGCGCGCGCCGCTCGAAGTACTCGATCAACGCGACCCCCGCGTTCGCGGTGCACGACCCGAGGTCCCCCTGGTCTTCGACCGGTGGGCACCACGCAAGCAGGTCCGCGCTGGACGGGAGCGCGGCCTTCGCCTTGCGCGGTCCGACCTTGGTCTGCGCCAAGAGCGGCCGGATCAGCTCGTGCTCCACCGTGTAGTCCCGGAAGTCCGGGTAGTCCGGCCACCAACCCATACCCCGCGGCGCCCGTCTCTCTCCCCGTAGCCTTCCTCCTCGCTCCATGTCCCTCCTCGCGCAGCCCGCCCGGGCTCCCCGCCTGACGAGCGCGGCTTCCCCTTCGCACTTCGCCGTCTCTTCTTGTATCTCTCCTCTAAGGATCACCTTTTCGCTTTTCATGGTAGGGCTCCTCGGCCCACCAAGTCAACTGGCTTCGCCATTCGACAGACCCGCGCTGCCCTGTCCGCGGCGGCCTCCGGGGACTCCTTCCCGCTACGAACGGCTTCCGCTGTCGGAGAGGTTGCCATGAGGAGAGGCGGTGCTATGGACGAGAAAGAACCCGCGCCCAGCGTGCTCGTCATCCACGACGAAACCACCGATGTACCCGGCACCAAGGAACGGGGGCACTCGCAGCAGTTGAAGAGAAGGGACTTCCGGAAGCGGTCGGCGGTGCCCATGGAGCTGCCAGCGTCGCTACCGGAACCCGCATCGCCGATCTCGCAACCACGTCGAGCCGCTGCGGCTCGACGTGGTTGCGTCATATCTCTGCCCCATCTTCTACAGTTTGCGGGGCCTGTGACGCAGGGAATGCAGATCTAGACGAGAGTCAATCCGGGGAAACGAGCTGACCTGCTGCCAGGATATATACATCTACTGTTGACGTAGGCGCTGCATCTCGCTAGCATGATGCTGCTAGACAGGGAGGCGGCGATGTTCATCCGCACGAAGCACGTCTCGGGGCATGACTACGTCCAACTCGTGGAGAGCCGTTGGGAAGATGGACGCTCCCGCCAACGCGTCGTTGCCACCCTGGGACGCCTCGACCAGCTGCAGGACACAGGACAGGTCGAGGGCTGGATGCGTTCCCTGAGCCGCCTGTCGGACAAGGTGAGCGTTCAGGTCGCGCACGCCCAAGGGGAGCTGCGTGCTCTGGCGGTGCGTCACATCGGTCCACAGCAGGTGTTCGGCCGACTGTGGGCCGATTGCGGGTTGGACGGAATCCTCCACGACCTGGTGAAACGGCGACGGTTCACGTTTGACGTGGAGCGAGCGGTGTTTGCCACCGTCTTGCACCGCCTGTTCGAGTCAGGCTCTGATCGCCAGGGGCTGCGTTTCCTGCGTGACGTGGCGGTGTCGGGAAGCGACGAGCTTGACTTGC
>CAZWQN010000145.1:0-2569 GCA_964635895.1 uncultured Thermotogae bacterium
CGTTGACCTCGTCCACCAGTCCGGCCCGCACGAGAGCGCCGCCGAGCTTGCCGGGCGACGTGCAGAGGACGCACTCGACGCCGAGCAGGGCATTGAGCTTTCCGAGCGCCTGCTCAAGGTCCACGCGCCCGCTGCCGGCGACGAGGTGGGGGACCTGCTCCTTTCGCAGATACGCGAGGTACTCCGGCGGCGTCGACCGCGAGGCGAGGACGAGAAGGTGCCACCCCTCGGAGCCCGGCGCTTCCCGTCCCGGTTCTCCCGTGTAGTACCAGCGCACCCGCCCGCCGCCGTCGACGACGACGAACCAGCCCTTGAACCCCGGGCGGAGAGCAATGTCGCTCAAGAGATGGTCTTCGTAGAGCGCCGCTCGATCGCCGTCGACGGGCGGGAGGGGCTCCGACTTGCTTCCGGGAGGCACGAACGACCCGCTTCCCTCGAGCATCGCCTGCGGCGAGTGGGTCTTCAGGATTTGCGCCAACGCTTCGCTCGGATCCCCGGGGCACGGCCAGCGATCATCCCCGAACAAGAGCAGCACGCCGGGCGCGGGCGTCAGTCGCCCATCGACCGATGCTTCGGCGTACACGACAACCTTGGGTCTTGTCATGAGGAGACCTCCTTGCCTCTGCAGATCCTAGCCCTTCGGGTCGGCGGCGCGAGCGGAGCCCTAGAAGAACTTGCGCTTCAGGAAGAAGATGGCGGCCAGCCCGGCGAGGAAGACCGAGAACCCCATCGTGATGAGGAACGCGTGTGGGGAACCCTGGAACGGAAGCCGCACGTTCATGCCGTAAAAGCTCGCAACCAGCATGGGAAGCGTGAGGATGATCGTGACCAGGGTGAGGAACTTCATCACGGTGTTCAGGTTGTTCGAGATGATCGAGGCGAAGGCGTCCATGGTCCCTGTCAGGATATTGCGGTAGATATCGGCAAGGTCGCGCGCCTGGCCGAACTCGACGCGTACCTCCTCGAGCAGGTCGATCTCTTCCTCTGTGAGATTCCGTCCCGCGAGTCGCCGAACGCGGTCCCACATCGGCTCGTTCGCGCGCAAGGACGTCGTGAAGTAGACGAGGCACTTCTGGAGGTTCTGCACCCGGATCAGGGTCTGGTTCGTCATGGAGCCCTGGATCGCGTCCTCGGCCTCATCCGACTCGTGCCGAATGCTGTTCAGGAATCCGAGGTACTGGCGGGCGATGTGGAGGAAGAGGGTGCATAGGAAGCGCACGGTGTCGCTCGAGGAGGGGATTCGGCTCCGCCCGGAGAGAAGCTCGCTCCACAGCGCGGTGTCCTCGGCGCACACCGTGACCACGCGCGTCGGGGTCAGAACGATGGCGAGAGCGAGCGTGACGTACGGCGTGTCCGACGACGCATCACGATGCGGAACCCGAAGGATCAGGAGCTTGCTGTCCTCCTCCACCTCGAAGCGCGGGCGCTCGTCGCGGTCCGTGGCTGCGGTGAGGAAGTCCATCGGGATGTGCGCCGCCTCGGCAAGGAGCGCCAACTCGACCGAGGTTGGATTCACGACCCGAACAATCTCCGCCTCATCGAGGCCGCCGGCGGGTACGAGTCTGCCGTTCTCGTTGCGGGTGTACTGAAGCATGGGATCGCTCTATTCCTGTGCGTTTCCGCGTGTGTGGCGCTGATGATAGGTCCCCGCCCTCCGAGCGTCAACGCACTCTGTCCGCCCGAAGAAGGCCCCCGTCCCCAGCGCACGGCGATCCCAGCGCCCACGGCGCTCAGCGAAGAGGCTTGACCCAGGAGCGCCGCACGGTTCGATACCCAACGCGTTGGTAGAAGGCGCCGGGCGCATCCGGAAACTCCCACGTGTCGAGTCTCATCTCGACGGCGCCGCGCCCGCGCGCCCACTCTTCCGCTGCGGCGGCCAGGGCGCGGCCTGCGCCTTGCCGCCGCGCCGCAGCATCCACCATAAGGCTCTGGAGATGGCCGTAGCGGCGCGCGACGCGAACCGGGTTCGGGGCGTCATCGCGGATGTACGTCTCGGCAAACCCGACGACGTCGCCTCGCCGGACGGCCAGGAGCAGCGCGGCGTCCTCGGACGCGAGGATTCCGCCGAGCGTCTCGAAGAGCTCGGTCCCCTCGAATGTACCCGGAGGATCGCCGAGGCTCGTCAGCCGGTCCGGCACGCCGCGCACGTGGAACTCGTGGAACTGGTGGTAGAGGCGACAGAGAGCTTCTCGATCCGCGAGCGACGCGCGCCGGATCGTCACTCCGGCTCCGCCCGGCGCACACCTCGCGGCTTCGCCAACCCGGTCGCGGCGGACTGCCGCGATGAACGCGGCCCACACGGCATCCGGCTCCCAAACGCGGCGGATGAGCGCGTCCGCTCGCTCGCGCGGCCATCCGCCGCGGAGCTCCTCGTAGAGGGCGACAAAACACGAAACGCGCTTGTTCGCGGCGCAGTGGACGAAGGTCTTTCGGGTTCGAAGCCGGTCCAAGAGCACAACAAACGCCAGAAAGTCGCCGGGGCGGGGATCCCCGAAAGCGACGGGGATGTGGTGATATTCGATCCCGAGAGAGCGAGCGAGCCCCGCTTCGTCGTCGAGGCAGTACGCCG
>CAZWQN010000146.1:0-2564 GCA_964635895.1 uncultured Thermotogae bacterium
GTCTGTATGCGAGTCGTGGGATGACGGCGGAGTCGTATTGGCCGAGGCGCCTCGTTATTCCCGGATTCGCGCTCGTGCGGATGACCAAACCGCTCTAGGCCTCCGGCCCGCGGCGCCGCTCCACATCGCGGCGGCCGCGGACGACAATCGGATGGCATGACGCACGCGACGGAATTCGACCACTTCATCAAGGCGCAGAACCCGGTCTACGGCGACGTGGTACGAGAACTGGCGGACGAGCGCAAGCGCACGCATTGGATGTGGTTTGTCTTCCCGCAGCTACGCGGGTTGGGGTACAGCGCGATGGCCGAGCGGTTCGCGCTCGACTCCGTGGCTCAGGCGGAGCGGTACCTGTCCCACGAAGTCCTTGGGCCGCGGCTCGTCAGATGCACCCAACTCGTTCTCGCGATCCCGAGTCCGGACCCTCAGGCGATCTTCGGCTATCCGGATTGGATGAAGTTCCGGTCGTCGATGACGCTCTTCTCGCTGTGCTCGCGTGGCGCTGAGCCGTTTTCCGAAGCCATCGACTGCTGCTTCTCCGGCGTCCCGGATGAGACGACGCTTCGGCTCCTCGATCGCCTCTGATCTAGGGCGATTCCGTCAGGCGTTGCGCACGCGCCAGACAGAGCCGGCGCGGATCTTCGCTACTCGCCCCTCTCGAGCGTGGCCCAGTCTGTCACGGAGAAGCAAAGCTCGGTCGGGGTCGTCCCGGTGATGAGCTCCGTGTACTGCGCCGCATCCTCCGCCGCGAGCGGCCACGAGAGGAGCCGGAACGAATCCGCGAACTCCCCGAACAGGAAGAGAAGCGTGAGCGGCCCCTCGCCCCAGGCGATCCGATACTCGAACTGCGTTGGATCGCCGAGATAGCCGATCGTGCCGAGCCACCCGTTGCGCTCGAGGAAGCGGGCCCGTTCGTTCTGGGCGTAGGTGGAGAAGTCGGTGCTCCTGCACTGCCACGTGAAGTCCTGGCGCAGCTTCCACACGTCGCCCTCTCTTGCGTAGATCGCGGTTCCGAGAGCCGCCGACGCGTGAAGCACGTGGATCTCCTCTCCTACCACGACGAGCGGGCTGCCGACTCCCATCGTCGTGGCCTGGATGCCGAGGAAGAGGTGGCCGTCCGTGTGCTTCAGGAAGATGCGCGCCTGGGCGGTGACGTCGATCGCGAGGGCGTCGCTCCACTCGCCCGGGGACAGAGTTCCGTCAAGGACGGGAGCGGCCCCACGCGGCACCGTCGTCGAGCTTGCGAGGACTCCCAGCGCGCCGATGCACGCGAGCAGCACGGGAAGAAGTCTAGCGATGCTACGCATGGTTGACCTCCGCCTTCTGTGTTGTCACGGGCAGTGTAGGGGCCGCCGTCTTCGCATGCCACCCCGTGGCGCGACGGCCGAGCAGCACCGACATCCGACTGCCGTTTCCGCCCAGGGGGTGCGGGAGCTCAAGTCTTGTCCTAGAATCCCGGGCATGACGAGCATCAGACCGGCCGCGATCCTCTTCCTGACCCTGTGTGTCGGTGTCTCGGGGCTCGCTCTCGCTGAGGCGCCGAGCGATCCGTTCTCCCGCAGCCCGTCGTCGCCGGAAGCCGAGGGGATGGACTCTGAGTTGCTTCTTGCGATGATGGCCATGATCGAGGAGCAGAACGCGCGCCAAGGCTCCGCCGACACGATCGACTCGGTCATCGTCATCCGACACGGCAACGTCGTCCTCGAGGCGTACCCGAACCCAAGCTACGGGGCGACAAGCCGCCATCACCTGTTCTCCGTTACGAAGAGCATCACGTCTCTCCTCATCGGGATCGCCCTCGACTTGGGGCTGGTTGGCAGCGTCACCGACCCGATCCTCTCCTACTTCCCGGACGTTGTTCCGTTGTGCGAAGTGCAGTCGAAAAGCGCAATCACGATCGAGCATCTCCTGACCATGTCCGCCGGTCTGGAGTGGGACGAGGACACGCTGCCGACAAGCGACCCGCGCAACGACTTCACTCGCCTCGAGATGAGCGCCGATCCGATCGGCTTCGTCCTCCGGAAGCCCGTCGTCGCCGAACCGGGAACGCTCTTCTGGTACAACAGCGGGCTGTCGGAGGTGCTGAGCGCCCTGGTCGCCGAGGTCTCCGGGCAAACCACACTCGCGTTCGCCAACGAGCACCTGTTGGGGCCGCTCGGGATCGAGGGGGTCCGCTGGAACCGCGACCGAGCGGGCGTCTACAAGGGCGGAACGCAGCTCTACCTCACGCCGCGCGACCTGGCGAAGATCGGCATCCTCTGCCTCAACGACGGGGTGTGGGACGGCGAAGCGATCGTGTCGAGCGGTTGGCTCGCCCAGTCGACGCAGACGCGCCTACGCGGCCGTCCGAACTACTTCGCCGGCCGCGGCTACGCCTACCACTGGTGGACGCTCGACGAGTATGGCGTCTACTACGCGAGCGGCTCGCAGGGGCAGTACCTCTACGTGTTCCCGGAGATGGACCTGGTTGTCGTCTTCACCGGCACGATCCAGAGGGGCGAGATCTCTGCGGAGAAGCTGGCTCGCGAGTTCATCCTTCCGGCGATCGTCGCGACCGAGTAGGA